>JBELAG010000190.1:0-11751 GCA_049509055.1 Solirubrobacteraceae bacterium | reverse complement strand
CGGCCCAAACCCACGAGATCCCGGCCGAGCGACCCGATGGCTTCTGGGACGGGGTCGCCCGCTCCTACATCCCGCCCAAGCAGCTGAGGATCGACCCGTCGGTGAAGCTCTCGACCGAGCAGGCGCCGGAGGTCGATCCGGTAACCGCCGAGGTCGTGCGCTATGCGCTGCTGAACGCCAACTTCGAGCATGCGGACCTGATCCAGCGACTGTGCGTCTCCCCGGTCACGATGCTCACTCGCGATTACCAGGCGAGCGTGCTGACCGAGGACGGCGACCTCGTGTGCCTCGGTCCGAACCTGCAGTACTTCTCGACCTCGCACTGTCTGACCGTGAAGTGGACGCTCGAGAACCGATCGGCCAACCCCGGGATCCGCCCGGGCGACATCTTCCTCTCCAACGACCCGTATATCGGGGCGCCGCATCAGCCGGACACGTGCGTCTATGCGCCGCTGTTCGTCGCCGACGAGATCTTCTGCTGGGTCGCCAACTCGATGCATCTGGCCGACGTCGGCGGCTCGGTCCCGGGGTCGTTCTGCGTCACCGCGACCGACGCGTGGATGGACCCGCCGAGCTTCCCGCCGATCCGTCTTGTCGAGAATGGCGTCCTGCGCGATGACGTCGAGCAGCTGTTCGCGCGCCAGAGCCGCGTGCCCCCAGCGGTGAAGATGGACCTGCGGGCGGCGATCGCCGGCGTGACCGGAACGATCGCGCGCCTGCGGATGTTCATCGAGCGGTACGGTGCGCTCACGGTCAAGGCCGTGATGCGCTCGATGATCGACGGCGGAGGGGCCCTGATGCGGGCGCGCCTTCAGAGCATTCCGGAGGGCCGCTGGAGTCACCGCGCGTTCACCGAGGCCGCGCTGCCCGGCGATCCCGGCGTCTACGCCTATCAGGTCAACGTCACCAAGCACGGCTTGAGTCTGATCGTCGATAACGTCGGCACCGACCCGCAAGCGGGCTCCATCAACATCACCTACGCAGCGTTCGCCGGCGCCATCCAGGCCGCTGTCTGCGCGCAACTGGTCGGCGACCTGGCCGGCGCCTACGGAGGCGCACACCGGACGATCGAGGTCCGGCCCGAGCCGGGTCTGCTGTCGTGCGCCGACCACCCGGCGGCGGTCAGCCCATCCGGCGCATACACCAACGAGATGATCCTCAACTGCACGGCCATCGCCGTGGGAAAGATGCTCTCGTGCGCGTCGGACGACTCGATCGCCGCACGGGCCATCGGACCGAACCTACCCCACTTCTACGGCGCGATCGGCGGCGGGCTCGATGCGACCGGGAACCCGTTCATGCTGATCAACACCAACGGGATGATGGGCGCGCTCGGCGGCGAGCGCGAGCGCGACGGCACCGACGCCGGCGGCCACTACTGGATCCCCGAAGGGATCGCCTACAACGTCGAGGACCTCGAGGGCCAGTACCCGATCCTGTACCTGTATCGCCGGCTGCTGCCCGTCGGGGCCGACGGCGCCGGCCGGCGCCGCGGGGGCCTTGGCTTCATCGAGGCGACGATCCCATGGAACAGCCCATTCGTGCAGATGCACCTGTACGGGAACGAGTCCTTCGCAAAAGGCCAAGGCCAGCTCGGTGCGAACCCAGGCAGTCGCGGCGCGTTCCGGATGCGTTCAGCCACCGACGTCCAGGCACGACTTGCCAACGGTGAGATCCCGCAGGACTTCGACGAGATTGGCGGCGACGAGCTCGCCGTTATGTTCAAGGGGCCGCCGCTCGACCTGCCGCCCGGATTCGCTTGGGAGTGGGTGTCGCCGACAGCGGCGGGATGGGGCGACCCCCTACGGCGCGATCCTCTGGATGTGGCCCGCGACGTTGCAGCAGGCCTGTTGTCGGTCGACAACGCGCACCGGGTGTACGGGGTGACCTGCTCGGACCCGTCGGGCGCTGTTGACCGCCTCGCGACGACCGACACGCGCCGGGCACTCCGCCGAGAGCGCCTCGGCGGGCAGGTGCCGGACGAACCCGTAGAGCCACCCGTGGGAGCGACCCGGGCGGGCGACCTCCTACACGTCATCGACGGTCGCTGGTGGTGCAACGGCGCCGACCTCGGCCCGACCGACGGCTCATGGAAGGCGAACGCGGCCCACCAACAGCTCAGCTTCGCCGAACTCGCGCCGGAGTTCGCCGGTGGTGATCCAGAGATGGCCGCCAAGATCACGCTCCATGCCTGGTACTGCCCGGTGACCGGTTACCGGCTCGACCTTGAACTGGCGCGGGCAGGTGAGCCGCCCCTAACCGATATGGTGCTGTTTGGTAGACGGGTTGAGCGCTCCGGGTCGTGACCGTCGGACCGCCGACGAATGTCCGTCGGACCCCCAGTCGGTGTCAGCTCTGTCTCGACAAGCGGCCGCAGCGCAGTCGTGTCCTTCAGCTTGCGCTATCGCTTATGCACGGCCTGGCGGGGCCATCGACAGGTCGGCCTGACAGGTCATCGACAGATGCGACTCCTAGGTATTCCCGACTAGCCTGCCGCTCGTCGCAATCCTTACCAGCAACCAGCGAGGAACGAGGTGACCACCGGCCGGCCCGGTCTCGACACCCACGAGGCAAGAACGCCACGACCGCGAGGGGTTTGGGTTTGCTTGCGTCAATCCCAAGATCGCGGGACGCCCCCATCCGAATCTGACGCAAAGCATCGAGCGGTACGGACCCGGGTGATCCTGCCCGCCGCAAACTTCCCGCCTGTACTCACCACGGAAAGAAGGGGCTGATGACTCTGAACGTTGCCGACGCGCTGGTCGAAACAGCGGTCCGCGCCGGCGTCGAGCGCGTCTACGGCGTGATCGGCGACAGCCTCAACCCGGTGGGTGACGCGATCCGCCGCGACGGCAGGCTGCATTGGGTTCACGTCCGCCACGAAGAGGCTGCCGCGTTCGCGGCAGGTGCCGAGGCTCAGCTCACCGGCAAGGCGACGATGTGCGCTGGCTCGGCCGGACCCGGGCACCTGCACCTCCTCAACGGCCTCTATGACGCGCATAAGTCGCGCGCGCCGGTGCTTGGGCTCGCGTCAGTGATCGTCAGTGCCGAGATCGGCGGGTCGTTCTTCCAGGAGACCGATCCCGACGGCGTGTTCGACGGGTGCAGTCTCTACAACGAGAGCTGCTCGACACACGCTCAGGCACCGCGGGTCTTCGAGATGGGCTTCCAGCACGCGATCGCGGAGGAGGGCGTCGCCGTGGTCAGGCTGTCCGGGGATATCGCCCAGCAGGACACTGGCCTAACCGCCCTAGCGCCGCACAGCTTCAAGCTCGACGCCCCGACCTTGCTGCCCGCGGCCGGTGACCTGGATGCAGTCGCCGCGCTGATCGATCGTCACCCAAAGGTGACGATCTACTGCGGCGCCGGGGTCCGTAACGCTCACGCCGAGGTGCTGGAACTGGCCCGTCGGATCAAGGCACCGGTCGGTTACACGCTGCGCGGCAAGGAATGGATCGAACACGACAACCCCTGCGCCGTCGGGCTGACCGGCCTGATCGGCTTCGGAGGCTGCACGCACGCCCTGCGCGAAGCGGAGCTGTTGCTGATGGTCGGCACCGATTTCCCCTACCGCGAATTCATCCCCGAGGGGGCGACGATCGTGCAGATCGATTCCCGCCCAGAGCAGCTCGGCCGGCGCTTCCGACTCGACCACGGCATCGCGGGCGACGCCGTGCTGACGCTCCGCGGCCTGATCGAGCGCGTCGCCGAGAAGCACGACGACGCCCACCTCGCCGCGGCACTCAAGCTGCAGCAGGAGGCCCGACGCAAGCTCGACATCTACGTCCGCCACAGCGGCCCGCAATCACCGGTGCACCCCGAGTTCGTCGCCGCAACGATCGACCGCCTCGCCGCGTCCGACGGGATCTTCACGACCGACACCGGCATGGCGACCGTCTGGGCCTGCCGCTACCTGCAGATGACCGCCAGCCGACGGCTCATCGGCTCGTTCAACCACGGCTCGATGGCCAACGCGATGCCGCAGGCGATCGGCGCCCAGCTCGCCTACCCCGGCCGGCAGGTCGTCGCGATGTGCGGCGACGGCGGCCTGACGATGCTGCTCGGAGATCTCAGCACGATCGCGACCTACGAGTTGCCGATCAAGCTCGTCGTGTTCGACAACGGCCTGCTCGACATGGTCCACTGGGAGATGATGGCCGAGGGCGTCGAACCCTACGAGACCGACCTCCACAACCCGGACTTCGCAAAGCTCGCCGACGCATACGGGTTCCTCGGGATCGGCGTCGATCGCCACGACGACGTACCAGCCGCGATAACAAAGGCGTTCGAGCACGACGGTCCGGCGCTGGTCTCGATCAAGACCGCCGGGCTGGCGACCGGGATGCCGCAATACCCAACCTGGGAGCAGACCAAGGGGTTCGCTAAGGCGACAGCGAAGCTCGTTTGGCATGGCCACGCCGACCAGGTGGTCGATCTGGCAACCGAGAGCATCCGCAATCTCGGCCAGCTGCCCGGCATCCCCGCCCGGCGGGAGCCCCATGAGCCATCGGGTGCCTCAGGGTGATACGGAAGCGGGCGTCTCAGCTATAGCTCAGCTAAGCGGGCGTCGACTGCTTCGCGAGCGCTTCGTGAACGAGACGACGAACTGCTGGTCGGGCGACCCCATCGAGCCGTTGAGCTTCGTCGACACAACCAGGACCGGGGGGCTGTTCGGGACCGCGATCCCACGCAGCAGCACCTACGAGGTCGAAGACGCGGGTCTGGTTGGGCTCGTTCACGTTCACGGCCCCTCAGGGGATGGGCGGAGCAGCACCCGCCCAGACCGGTGCTGTGTCACCCACGCCGAATTCCGGAGAACCGACGAGCCAAGTCGCCGGGAGCTACGGCTTTGATCTGTTACGGGGCTCCACGCCGCGGATCTACAGCGCACCCTTCCCCCGATCACCCGCGGGCAACGGAGACATCCTCTGGATCTGGGATGGTTCGGTGAGCGCCGGCCCGAGCACGCTGCGGTACTGGGCGATTGCTTCGCCGGCTACGTGGGCTTCCAGCGACGCGGCGGAATCCCATTTCTCAATCAGCACGAACCCCTCCTCCGTCTCGTGGGCCGCAAACAGCTGAGCGCCGGGCTCCTCGTTGTGGACTCGCACCACCTGGTGCAGCAACGCAGTCCGCACCTTGTCACGCAGCTCGGGACGAACATTCATCGAGGCGACCACCACGATCTCATTGGCGTCCGACATTTGCCCTCACTCTCTCTTCGCGGCCGGAACGAAAACGCCCGCGACTCGACCGGCCCGCGTCTTGTCGTTCCCACCGAGGCGTGCTCCGAGCTGACGATCCTGCGACCACGGAATCTACGCCCGCGCCTTCAACAGCACAGTGGGGACGTGTGGTGGCCATCAGATACGCGACACAGTCGCGGCCATCGCCGACAAGTTCCATGACCGGGTGCACGTCATTTCGGAAGTAGGTAAGAGCGCCGTGAGGCGCAGCGGCTTCAATGAACCCGAGCATCTGCGACCAGGCTGCTTGCCGCTTCACCATCTCCGTGACGATCCGACCGGCAGGTCCGGGACGGCGTCCTCGTAGCGCGCCCGAAACTCACGGACCGCCGGAACCGGCACGGTCAGCCGCTTGGCACCGTAGGGGTGTTCAACGACGCCGTGCACGCTCATCGGATCGACCGCTCGTTGCCCACAGCCCGTGGGCAAAACAATGCTCGGCATGCCCGACGATGACTCCGTGTGGGTGTGATGGTGAAACGGTTCGCTGATGTGGTGCGCCATCGAGCGCTCTCCTTGTGGCCGCTGGTAGCTGGGACCCAGCACGTTAGGCACAGGGACCTGGGCATCGCATCTGTCGTTGACCAGTCGCGGGTGGCGGCGCTGGAGCGCTACGCGAGCGCCCAGCGACTTTGCGGCCGAACGGGGACGGGTGGGGTGATCTCCCGCTCACCCCACCCCGTTACCTGCCAGCTGCTGATGCAGCGCTGGTCTGTGACCGCCGTGACGAAGTCAGGACGTCGCGTTCGCCGCTTGCTCGATCACGTTCGTAACGACACCCGGTGCTTCGATCATCGACAGGTGATCAGCGTCCACCTTCGTGATGTGCGCGTGGATGCGCTGGGCCATATACAACTGGACTGCCGGCGGGATCGCGTGGTCGGCTGTCCCGAGCACATACCAGCTCGGGATCGTCTTCCATGCCGGCGGACCGGACGGGTCAGTCAGCGAGCTCTGGACAGGCGCCGCCTGGGTTGCCCACAGAGTTGCGGCCTCCTTTGCCGGGAGCCCATTCGCGAATCCTTGCTCGAATGCGGCCTTCTGCAGATACTCGATCGCATCGCCCGCCGGCGCGCCCGGGTACGACACCGGCGTAAAGGTCTGCGCCGGCGGCCCGCTGAGAACCGACCCGGGCGCCAACCCGTCGAGATGCAGCGCGTTTTCGCCCTGCGCGGGAGCGAACGCGTCAACGTAGACGAGCGCCTTGACGTTCGGGTTGCCGTAGGCGGCGTTTGTGATCACCATGCCGCCGTACGAGTGGCCCACGAGGACGATCGGACCTTTGATGGTCTGCAGGAAATCGGCGATCGTCTCCGAATCGCCCTTCAGGCTCTGTAGCGGGTTGACAGGCGCGTAGGCCGTGTACCCGGCAGCGTTGAGTCGCTGGATTACTCCGTCCCAGCTAGAGGTGTTCGCCCAGGCGCCGTGCACGAGCACGATCGTGGGTTTGGTGACGCGCGCGCGGCGTCCCCTGCGGTGACGCGATGCCGCCGTACGAGGATGCGTTGTCGCCGCACGGGCCCCAGCTCCCGACGTCGCAGCGAACACACCGACGGCCAAGAGCAGCGCAGCGAGCAGCGTCATCGCGACACCCCGACTCGTGATTCGCCGCGGTGGCAATACGTGCATTTCCGGCTCCTTACCGTTGGTAACGATGAGGTGCCGACCGTAGTGTCCGACCTACACCCTTCGCATCTGCCAACGACCTGTTGCGGCGACGTGGCCCGCCCGGCGAGTGGCTGGAGCTGAGTGGTCGCCGACCGAGCGCGCGATCAAGTCGGGCTGACTGGTCAACGATAGATGCGAGCAGCCTCAGGCCACTCCTAGTGTTGCGATCGTCGTGATCGTCAACCGAAGGAGGGCGACCGTCGCGCCGTTGGCGCACTACATCGCCGCCTTGCGCCTCCAGCGGCCCGACGTGACGCTCACGCTCGTGGTGCCCGAGATCGTCGTGGCCCGCAGCTGGTGGCGGATCCTCCATAACCGGATCGCCATGCGCCTGCGCGCGGCGCTGATCGCCTATGTGGGGATCGTGATCACCACCGTCCCGTTCCATCTGCCGCCATGAGCGGTCTGTCCCGTTCGCGGCCTCGAGTGGGTGCCAGCGGACCGCGCTGACGCCTCGATCGAGCCGAGCCTCACGGCGGCGACTTCGATCTGGTCGTCCTGCTCGCTGCGTGGACGCGAGTGTTGTACCCGACGCTCGCACGGGGACGGGGCGGCTGTCGAGCCGGCCATCGGCTCAGTGCTGCTCGCCACAAACGCGGATCGGCAGCTAGCAGCCTCCGAGCAAGCGCCCTGATCGACAGTAGTCCGCGCGGGGCGTCAATGCTGGTCGCAAGGTTGCGATGAACGGCACCCGACCGCCTAATAACGGTGCTCCTTTCGCCCGGTAGCGATCGTGCCGTCGGGACAGCCGACGCCTTCCCCGCTCGCCCAGTCACTTGTGCTTTGCGCGCGGCCGACGCGGATCGCCCGCTTGTGCTCCCGCGTAGCGGTCACGACTTCACCGTGGCTGCTTGCGGCGGCGAGCTGCGCGTACAGGGCGGTGACGTCGTTTGAGAGCTGCGACTTGACTGTGCGCGTGGTGTCGTCGGCGAGGATCTCGTAGTCGCCGGCGATGATCGCGTCGGCGGTCTGCCGGGCGATGTCGCGTGGGTCGGCCTTGGGCGCCTCGACGCGGGCGGTCATGTCGGTGTCCATGTAGCCGACGTGAAGCGCGGTGACCGTCGTGCCCTGGTCGCGCAGCGCGAGGCGCAGCGCGTTGGTCGCCGACCAGGCTGCGGACTTGGAGATCTCATAGCCCCGGCCGAACGAGACCCACGACAGCGCGGACAGCACGTTGACCATCGAGCTCTGCGGGTGGTCGGCGAGGACTGGCGCGAACGCCCGCGCGACGCGGATGATCCCGAACAGGTTGGTCTCAAGCTCGTCACGGATGTCCGATAGTGGCGCGTCGAGCACCGGTGTGGTCAGTTCGATGCCGGCGTTGTTGACGAGGATCGAGACGTCTGGAGCTGCCTGGGCGGCGGCAGCGACGGAGCTGTCGTCGGCGACGTCGAGGATCACGGGAACGATCCGGTCGTCGGCGCGTTGCGGTTGCGCTGAGCGCGAGGTGGCGTACACCTTGGCTGCTCCGCGCTCGAGCAGCTCGTCGACGAGCGCGCGGCCGAAGCCCCGGTTGCCGCCGGTGACCAGGGCGACCGCGCCCTCGATCGGCGTGCCGGTGGGTGTGTCGGTGCTGGACATGCGCTGTTCCTCTCGTTCAACTGGCTGGTGGGATGGCTTGTCGGGCCGAGGGGTGGGTCACGGCGATTGAGGTGGTGGCGTGACCGACGAGCCGGCCGCGGGTGTCACGGGCGTGCGCCTCCGCAAACGCGACGCGTCGACCGACGCGCAGCGCGCGGCCGTGGATCTCGATCTCGCCGACATCGGCGTGCAGCGGCTCGAGGAAGCTGACCTTGATCTCGATCGTGCCGTAACCGGCGCCGGCCGGCAGGAGGGTGTGCACAGCGCAGCCGGCGGCGGAATCGAGCAGGGTGCACAGCAGCCCGCCGTGGACCATCCCGATCGGGTTGTAGGTCGACTCGTCGGGAGCACAGCGGAACACCGCCTCGCCGTCGTCGACGGACACAAGCCGTGCGCCGATCAGTTTCGCGATCGGAGCCGGCGGCAACCGCCCGTCGATGATCGCCTGCAGGAAGTGTCGGCCCGGTAGGGCACCCGCCCCGGCCGCAAGCGCGGCGGGGTCATTCCACGTGACGTCCTTGGTGTGCGACTCGCCCCAATCCGCGAGGACGGCGCTCTCGGGGCCTCCGTGCGCTTCCGGCGCGGCGGATAGAACTTCGTTCATCTCGGGTCTCCTCGGGTCGTTCCGACTGCCGACGGTCGCGCGGTCACGGATCGATGTTCTGGAGGCGGACCTGGCCGCGGGCGACAAGCTTGTCGTCCTCGGGCCGGTGGATCTCGACCTGCCAGAGCTGCTGGGTACGCCCTTGGTGGATCGCACTCGCGACCACGTTCAGCCGGCCGCGCTGGTGAGGGCGCACGAAGTCGGTGATGTTGGTGACCCCGACCGCCCGCTGGCCGCGATCCTTGACCGCCTCGTACGCGCCGGTCGTCGCGAACGTCTCGATCGCCGTCGTGTACAGCCCACCGTGCACGAGTCCCCACGGCTGGTGGTGGCGCTCGTCGGCAGCGACCGAGCCGGTGACCCGAGTCGGTCCCACCTCGTCGAACTGGACCTCGAGCAGCGCCATCAGCTCGCTTGGCGTGGTCAGGTTTGTCATCGCCGGCTCCTCGTCGTCAGCTTCGAACAAAGGCGCTGGCTGGTGCCGGCCCTTGTAAGTGAGTTCTATCTCGAAACGCACTCTAGACCATTGCGTTCTATTACGCAACTCACTATCGTGGTGGCCCGTGGAACGCAAGAGCTTCTCCGACATGCACTGCTCCGTCGCCCAGTGCCTCGAGGTGGTCGGTGAGTGGTGGTCGCTGCTGATCCTCCGCGACGTCTTCCTCGGCGTGACCCGATTCGATGAGTTCCAGGAGCGTCTCGGGATCTCACGCAACGTGCTCAACCAGCGCCTCGCCCGCCTCGTCGACGCCGGAGTGCTGATCAAGGTCCCCTACAGCGAGCACCCACCGCGATTTGACTACAAGCTGACCGACAAGGGCCGTGACCTATGGCCCGTGATCACGACCATGCGTCAATGGGGCGACAAGCACGCGGCCCCCGATGGACCTCCACTGCAACTGGTCCACCATGACTGCGGAGAAGTCGCCGAGGCACAACTGACGTGCTCGGCCTGCGGCAGGCCGATCGGGCCCAGAGACGTGCGAGCGCTACCAGGGCCGGGCGCGGTCGAGACCCTCATTCGCGTCGCCTAACAGCGGCCAACGCCCACGGACGGGGGGTCGCGGTGCGGGCGGGTGCTCTGCGCCGGCGAAGCTTCGGTTCACTCGCGTCGGTTATGCCGGTGAAGCGCGCGGGCGGTCCCCTGGAGGATCTCGTCAGAGAGCTCCGGGTCATCGACGGCCCGCGCCATCGAGAGCGCTCCGACCAGCGCGGACAGGATCAGCAGCGCGTCATCACGTTCAGACTCCTGGTCGGAGCTGGCGCCCAGGTCGACGAGCAGGTCCAGGTAGCGGCGGACCTGGCGCGCATATGACTGCCGCGCTCTCGCGCTGCTTCGCGCGATCTCGGCGGGGAGAGCTGCGACTGCGCAGCCGGTTTCGGGCTTGTCGCGGTGCAGCGGACTCAGGTAGCCGTCGATGATGGCGGTGATCGCGGGGGTGCCTCCGATGCTCGAGGCAGCTTCCGCTCGCCGTGCTCCGTGGGCGAGCGCGGCGTCGACGGCCTCCTCGACGAGCTCATCGCGAGATCGGAAGTGACGGTAGAACCCGCCATGGGTCAGGCCGGCCTCGCTCATCAGGTCAGAGACGCTCATGGCGTCGATCCCGTCCCGGCGGATCCGGGCGGCCGCGGCTGTGATGATCCGCTCATGGCTGGCGGCCTTGTCGGCTTGTGAGCTGCCCAATGTCTTGATCTCCTGAGGTCGCTTCCGCGTCGTGCTTGACATTCAGGATGGCACGCATCATCCTCAATGTGGATGATGGCCGTCAGCTAGTTCAGGCTTAGCTGAAGTCAACTCATCACCAACCACCGAGGCAGAGGAGGGCCGGGCATGCCGATGATCGATGTCTACGCCGCCGACGGGACGTTCTCCGACAAGCACGGACTGGCACAGGATCTAGCCGCCGCGGTGATGCGCTGGGAGAAGGTCCCCGACCTGGCGCTGTTCCGGAACAACACCGCCGCGTTCGTGCACGATCTCCCCGCCGACTCGATCTCGAACGTCAACGGTGAGAGCAACTACGTCCGGGTGCAGGTCCTGACGCCCGTCGGGGTGCTTGACCGCGATAAGCAGCTTGGTGTGGTCAAGGAGCTGACCGAGATCGTCGCCGCGGCCGCCGGCGATCCGGGGCTTGCCGAGCGGACGTGGGTGCTGTTGACCGAGGCGCCCGAGGGTGGCTGGGGTGTCACGGGGCACGCCAACACCGGGCCCGACCTGGCGGTGGCGGCGCGAGCGGAGATGGCCGCGCGGGCGGACCAGCAGACGACCAGCGCGTAATGCCGGCGGCCGCGTTCCAGCTCTACGGTCAGCTCGGCGAGATTGTGATCGACAACCCGCCGCTGAACCTGTTCAGCGAGGGTCTGATCGGCGATCTGCGCGCGGCGGCCGAACGGGCGGCGGCGAGCGAAGCCCGAGCCGTCCTGCTGCGAGCCGAAGGCGAGGCGTTCTCGGCCGGCGCTGACGTCTCGATCTTCACCGGGCTTGATGAGGCCGAGGCCGAGGCGCTGATGAGCGCCGCGCTGTCGCTGATCGCCGCGATCGAGGAGATTCCCGTCCCAACCCTGGCGCTCGTCCACGATCGTTGCTTCGCCGGCGCGCTCGAGGTCGCACTCGCCTGCGATCTGATCTGGGCCAGTGCCGGCACGCTGCTC
>JBELAG010000019.1:0-32289 GCA_049509055.1 Solirubrobacteraceae bacterium | reverse complement strand
TGGATCCTGACCAGCGGCGCGTTCGACGGCGTCATCGACTTCGCCCGCGCCGTCGCCGACCCCGCCGACCCCGAGCGGCTCGACCCCGCCGACGACAGCGGCGACCACCTGCACCCCGACGCGGCCGGCTACCAGGCGATGGCCGGCGCGATCGACCTCGGGATGCTGCTGCGACAGCGCTGAACGCGGGCCGGCGTCAGAGGCCGTGCGCGCTGCTGCTGAACAGAGTGGAGACGCTGCCGCCGAAGGCGAACGCCGCGATGACCACGACGACCGCGATGACCACGATCACAACACCGTATTCCGCGAGCGTCTGACCGCTTTCGGTCGTCAGTCGCAGGATGAAGGGGCGTATCCAGCTCACGAGTCGGTCATCGGTCAGTGTCAATGCCAGCTTGAGGCATCGGGCCGAGTCTCAACGACCCCACACCTCCTCGGCGACCGACACGATCAGCTCCAGCTTGGCGCGCTCCTCGTCGATCGTCAGCCGGTTGCCCTCCTCGGTCGACGAGAACCCGCACTGCGGCGAGAGGCACAGCTGCTCGACGTCGACGAACCGGGAGGCCTCCTCGATCCGGCGCGTGAGCAGGTCACGGTCCTCGAGCGCGGGGCGCTTGGTCGTCACGAGCCCGAGCACGACCTGCTTGCCCGCGGGGACGAAGCGCAGCGGCTCGAACGTGCCGGATCGCTCGTCGTCGAACTCCAGGAAGTACCCGTTGACGCCGAGGTCGCCGAACAGCGCCTCGGCGACGAAGTCATAGCCGCCCTCCGCCGCCCACATCGATTGGTTGTTGCCGCGGCACAGATGGGTGGTGATCACGAGATCATCGGGCTTGCCGGCCAGCGCGCGGTTGATGTTGGCGATGTACTGCTCGTGCAGGTGGTCGGGATCGCCGCCGATCTGTTCGATGTGGGCGCGCTGGGCGGGGTCGTTGATGTACGCGAGGCTGGTGTCGTCGAGTTGGAGGTAGCGGCAGCCCAGCGCGTAGGCGCCGCGCAGCTGCTCGCCGTAGGCGGTGGTGAGGTCGTCCCAGAACGCGTCGACGTCGGGATAAACCGACTCGTCGATCGAGGAGTTGCCGCCGCGGTAGTGGACCATGCTCGGTGACGGGATCGTCAGCTTCGGCGTCTGCCCCGGACCGGCGTGGTCGCGCAGGAACGCGAACGCGTCGGCGAAGATCGGCTCGGCCAGCCCGACCCGGCCGCTGACCCGCATCGCCGGCGGCGCGTAGTCGTACTCGCCGGCGTCGTCGCGGAAGCGGACGTGCAGCGACTCGCCCGCCACCTGCTCGATGCCCTCCAGCGAGTAGATGAAGTCCATGTGCCACGAGGTGCGGCGAAACTCGCCGTCGGTGACCGATTGCAGGCCCGCCGCGCGCTGCAGCTCGATCGCCTCGATGATCGCCTCATCCTCGACCGCGCGCAGCGCGCCGCTGTCGATCCGGCCCGCCTTGAAGTCGGCCCGCGCGGCGGCCAGGCGCGGCGGTCGCAGCAGGCTGCCGACGTGGTCGGCGCGGAACGGCGGGGTCGGTCGGCTCGGCATCGTGTCTCTCCTCGGTGGCGGGCAGAAAGCGCAGGGCGGAGGGCGGAGGGCGATTCTCTCAGAGCGCGACGCGGTTGTAGGCTCGCGCGATGCTCGACTCCTACCGCGCGGTGCTGGCGACGCCCGGCTGCGCGAGGGTGTTCGCCACCGCGCTCGTCGCCCGCCTGCCCCAGGGCATGTGGTCGCTGGCGATCCTGCTGCTGGTGCGCGGGACGACCGGGTCCTACGCCGCCGCCGGGTTCGCCGTCGGCGCGTTCGCGCTCGCCACCGCCGCCTGCGCGCCGCTGCAGGGGCGGCTGGTCGATCGCCTCGGCCGCCGCCGCGGGCTCGTTCCGACCGCGCTGGCGCAGGCGCTCGCGCTGGTCGGGCTGGTGCTGGGCGCCGGCGCCGGCGCCGGCGCGACCGCGCTGATCGTGCTGTCGGGGCTGGCCGGGGCGTTGGCGCCGCCGATCGCGCCGACGGTGCGGGCGCTGCTGCGCGAGGTGATCGCCGATCCCCAGGTGCGCGAGTCGGCGTATGCGCTGGAGTCGGTGATCCAGGAGCTGATCTGGATCACCGGGCCGCTCGTCCTGGCGGCGGTGATCGCCTTCCTGTCGCCGGCGGCCGGAGTGCTGCTGAGCGGCGCGGTGTGCGTCGGCGGCACGCTGCTGTTCGTGGCCTCGCCGCTCGCCGGCGGGTCGGGCCGCCCGGCGCCGTCACACCGGCGGATCTCGGCGCTCGCCAGCCACGAGCTGCGCGCGCTGCTGGGCCCGATCGCCCTGATCGGCGCCGCGCTGGGGTCGATCGAGGTCGGGTTGCCGGCGCTGGCGCTGCATGCGGGCTCGCGGCCGGCGTCCGGACTGCTGCTGGCGCTGTGGAGCGTCGGCAGCTTCAGCGGCGGCCTGTGGTACGGCTCGCGCGCGTGGCGGGCGCCGCTGCGCACGCGCTACCGGACGCTGCTGCTGGCGGCGGTCATCTGCACCGCTCCGCTGGTCGCTGCGCGCACGATCCCCGAGGGGATGGCCGCCAGCGTCCTGGCGGGCCTGACGACCGCGCCGGTGTTCTCCTGCCAGTACGCGCTGATCGGACGAACGGTCTCGCCCGGCACCGAGACCGAGGCGTTCACCTGGGTGGCCGCCGGGCTGATCGCGGGGCTGGCGGCGGGCGAGGCGCTGGGCGGCGCGCTGATCGGCGCCGCCGGGTTCAGCGCGCCGTTCGTCGCCGCCTGCGCGGCGTCGGGGCTGGCGGCGCTGTCGGCGGTCGGCGCCCGCGAGCGGGTCGAGGGCCGGGCGGCCTGAGCCCATGATCCCGGCCGGCCGGCTTTGCTCAGAGCGCCCGCAGCGGGCGGCACGGGCTGCCGACGCACAGGTGGCGGGCGGGCAGGTCCCGGGTCACGACGCTTCCGGCGCCGACCACCGATCCGGCCCCGATCGCCACCCCCGCACATACGATCACCCCGGCGGCCAGCCAGACGTCGTCGGCGATCACGATCGGCTCGCCCCATTCGACATGGGTCCGCCGGCGTTTGGGTTCGAGCGGGTGCACCGCCGTCACCAGCTGCACGTTGGGCCCGATCTGGACGTCGTCCCCGATGCGCACCGTCGCCGAGTCGAGGATCACCGCGCCGAAGTTGAGGAACGAGCGAGCGCCGATCGAGATCCGGTATCCGTAGTCGCACTGAAACGGCGACACGATCTCGCTCCCGTCGCCGATCGCCCCGAGCAGCTGCGCAAGGATCGGCGCGCGGGCGAGCGCGTCCTCGTCGGGGGTCGCGTTGAGCGCCGCGCAGCGCCCGCGGGCGCGGCGGCGTTCGGCCAGCAGCTCCGGGTCGTCGGCGAGGAACGGCTCGCCGGCCAGCATCAGCTCCTTCTGCGATCGCCTCCCAGAGGGGATCGCCGGTCCGCCGGCGGTCACAGCTGCAGGATTGTGAGCACCCCGGTGACGTGCGGGGCGAACGTCGCCGAGTACGTCGGGGAGCTCTCGAACGTCACGTTGTACCGGTTGTCCGCCGGGCGGCCCCCCGGGTACAGCAGCGCCTTGCTGGTGAGCGTCCCGCAGGGTCCCGAGGCCGTGCCGAAGCGGGCGCTCGCCACAACCTTCCGGTGCACGAAGAAGCCGTAGATCGGCTTGCCGGGCGTGAAGCCGGAGAACGTGAACGTCACCCGGTCCTTGCGCAGGTTGCTGACCTGGCGCGGCGCGGAGGCGACGGCGAGGTTGGCCGAGGTGACGGTGATCGTGTGCTTCGTCTCGTTGCCGTCGGCGGGGTTGATGTCGGTGACGGTCAGCGTCGTGCGCTTGGTGGCCGGACCTAACCTGCCGATCGTCGGAGCCTTGGTCGTGATGGCGAACGCGCCGGTCGTGCCGGCGGTGGTCGTCGCGTTGACCGTTCCCCCGTTGAGCCGGATCGGGTCGCCGGGGCCGAAGCCGGCGCCGGTGATCGTCATCGGCGCGGCGCTCGCGGCGTTGACGTAGCACGCCTTGTCGGCGCTCAGCGTCGCCGCCGAGGCGCGGCCCGCCGTCACTCCGACGGCCAGCGCGAGCGCGGCCGTAGCACCGATCGCCGCGCGAGCCCGCACGGCGCGGCGCGCCGCTCGCCGCGCAGCCGGCGCGCTGGGCGCCGGCGTCCGACCGTCGGCTGCGTCGTCGCCAGTCATCTCGTTACAACGTACATCAGCACGCCGCCCGCGCGCCGGGGGAGGCGCCGAGCGGCGCGCGGCGTTGACGACGCTGACCTGCATCTGATATATCACCACGCCATGGCCAACTCCGCGTCCGGGCAGTTGCCGTCCCGCCGCCGAATCGTGATCATCGGCGCCGGCATCGTGGGCAACAGCGTCGCCTACCACCTCGCTCGCCTCGGCGAGACCGAGATCACGCTGCTGGACAAGGGGCCGCTGCCCAACCCGGGAGGGTCGACGGGCCACGCCTCCAACTTCATCTTCCCGGTCGACCACTCCAAGGAGATGACCTCGCTGACGCTGGAGAGCATGCGTCAGTACAAGGCCCTCGACGTCTACCTGGAGTGCGGGGGGATCGAGGTGGCGCGCACCGAGGCGCGGATGCAGGAGCTCCAGCGCCGGATGACCTCGGCCCGGACATGGGGGATCGAGCCCACCTCGCTGCTGACGCCTGCCGAGATCAAAGCGCTCGTGCCGTTCATCAATGAGGAGCCGCTGCTGGGCGGCTTCTACACCCCGGGAGCCGGCGTCGTCGACTCGCTGCGCGCCGGGACGATCATGCGCGAGCGCGCGGTGGAGGCCGGGATGACGATCGGCGCCAACACCGAGGTGCTCGGGCTCGAGGTGGCCCACGGGCGGATCGCCGGCGTGCGCACGACGCGGGGCGACATCGCCGCCGACCGCGTCGTGATCGCCTGCGGCTGCTGGAGCCCGCGGATCGCCGCGATGGCCGGCGCGCGGATCCCGCTCACCCCGGCCGTGCACCAGATGATCGACATCGGACCGGTCGCGCGCTTCGCCGACGCGCGGACGCTCGTCGACTATCCGATCGTGCGCGACATGGACACCAACATGTACGAGCGCCAGGACGGCGGCGGGCTGGAGATCGGCTCCTACGCCCACCGGCCGATCATGATCGACGCCGACGAGATCCCCTCGATCGAGGCGTCGGCCCTGTCGCCGACCGAGCTTCCGTTCACCCAGCAGGACTTCGAGCTCCAGATGGAGCAGGCGCTCGAGCTGATGCCCGAGATCGTCGGCGACGAGTCGGTTGGGGTGCGCTACGCGATCAACGGCCTGCTGTCGGTGACGCTCGACGGCCTGCCGCTGCTCGGCGAGACGCCCGAGGTCAGGGGTCTGTGGTCGGCGGCGGCGGTGTGGATCAAGGAGGGCCCGGGGGCGGGCAAGTCGGTCGCCGAGCTGATGGTCCACGGCGAGTCCGAGATCGACGTGTTCGAGTCCAACATCGCGCGCGCTTACCCGCATCAGAAGACGCGCGCGCACGTGCGCGCCCGGGTCAGCGAGAGCTTCAACAAGATGTACGGGATCGTCCACCCGTCCGAGCAGTGGGAGACCGACCGCCGGGTCAAGCTCTCGCCCTACTACGAGCGCCAGCAGGAGCTCGGGGCGGTCTTCTACGAGGCCGCGGGCTGGGAGCGCCCGCAGTGGTATGAGTCAAACGCGCCGCTGCTGGACGAGTTCGGCGGCCGCGTGACCCGGCGCGAGGCCGAGTGGGACTCGCGCTGGTGGTCACCGATCATCAACGCCGAGCACCTCGCGCTGCGCGACCGCGCAGGCTTCACCGACCTGACGGCGTTCGCGCTGTTCGACGTGACCGGGCCGGGCGCGCTGGCCGCCGTGCAGCGGGTCGCGATGCGCCAGTGCGACGTGGCGGTCGGGCGCGTCGTCTACACGCCGGTGCTCACCCCGTCGGGCGGCTTCAAGGCCGACCTGACGATCATGCGGATGGGCGAGGACGTGTTCCGCGTCGTCACCGGCGGCGCGTGGGGGATGTCGGATCTGAAGTGGTTCGCCGACCACCTTCCCCAGGACGGGTCGGCGCAGATCCACGACCAGACGAACGCGTGGACGACGCTCGGGCTGTGGGGACCGCGGGCCCGCGACGTCGTGTCGAGCGTGACCGGTGACGATGTCTCCCACGAGGGCTTCCCGTTCGCCACCTGGCGCCAGATCGAGATCGGTCCGTTGACCGTGATCGCGTCGCGGATCTCCTATGTCGGCGACCTCGGCTGGGAGCTGTATGTCCCGATCGAGCAGGGCGCCCGGCTGTGGGACATCATCGCCGAGGCCGGCCTGCCGCACGGGGCGGTGCCGGTCGGCGCCGGTGTCTACGGGACGACCGGGCGCCTGGAGAAGTGCTACCGCGCCTACGGGGCCGAGCTGGAGGGCGACTACACCGTCGTCGAGGCGGGGATGGCGTGGGGGAAGGTCAAGGACCAGGACTTCATCGGCAAGCAGGCGCACGTGCGCCAGCGCGAGCAGGAGCCGGCGGCCCGGATGTGCACGCTCACCGTCGACGAACACACCTCGCGCTCGGGGGTCAAGCGCTACATGCTCGGCAAGGAGACGATCCTCACCGCCGCCGGCGAGCCGATCGTCGATGCCAAGGGCCGGCGCTCGTACGTGACCAGCGCCGGTGCGGGCCCGTCGGTCGGCAAGCACATCCTGATGGCCTACCTGCCGCCCGAGCACGCGGTGGTCGGCAGCGCGCTGCGGGTGCTCTACATGGGCGAGCAGTACCCGGTCACCGTGCAGACGATCGACTCGACGCCGCTCTTCGATCCCGACAACGCCCGGGTGCGCTCGTGAACATCCTCGTCTGCGTCAAGCGGGTCCCGCTCACCGGCGGCAAGATCACGCTCACCGAGGACGAGCGGGCGATCCAGACGCGCCACCTCGGCTTCACCGTCTCACCCCACGAGGAGTGCGCCGCCGAGGAGGCGATCCGGCTCGTCGAGGCCCACGGCGGCTCGAGCACGGTGCTCACGCTCGGGCCCGCCGAGGCCGAGGAGCAGCTGCGCGACATGATGGCGATCGGCATCGACGGCGCCATCCACCTCGTCACCGACGGCGGCGAATGGGATCCTCAGGCCACGGCGGCGGCGATCGTCGGCGCGATCGGTCTCGGCGATCGTGAGCCCTTCGACCTGCTGTTGTTCGGCGCCGAGTCCGCCGACGCCGGCAACTACCAGGTCGCGATCCGCGTCGCCGCGGCGCTCGGGCTCCCGTGCGTGACCGGTATCAAGGCGATCACCGTCGACGGCGACACGCTGCGCTGCGAGCAGGAGGTCGCCGCCGGCCGCGACGTCTACGTCGTGCCGATGCCGGCGGTCGTGACCGTCAAGGAGGGGATCAACCTGCCGCGCTATCCCTCGGTTCCCGGCCGGATGCGGGCCAAGCGCAAGCCGCTGGTGGCCACCGAGCCGGTGCCGGCCGGTCCGCGGCTGGAGATGGTGCGACTCGTGCTGCCCGAGGGCGCGAGCAAGCAGGCCCGGGTCCTCGGCCACGGCGCCGAGGCGGCGCCGGCGGTGGTGGAGATCCTCCAGGAGATCGGGGTCGTCTGATGGCGGTGCTCGTCTATGTCGAGGATCAGGGCGACGAGCTCTCCCAGCAGGCCGCGGTATTCGCCCGCTCGGTCGCGGGCGGCGGCGACGTCGTGGCGGTGTCGATCGACGCCGCCGGCGGCGGGTACGCGCCGGCCGCCTGGGCCCAGACGCTGGTCGAGCTGATCGCCGCCCGCGCAGCGACGGCGCTCGTCGGGCCCGGCAGCGACCGCGGCAACGAGGTCCTCGCCCACGTCGCCGCCAAGCTCGATCAGCCGATGTCGGCCAACTGCGTGTCGGCGACCGCCGGCGACCCGGCGTCGGTCGTGCGGGTGCGCTGGGGCGGCAGCCTGCTGGAGGAGGCCCGCCTGCACGGCGCGCCGCTGCTGCTGACCAGCGCGGCGCACGCTGTCGCCGCCGAGCCGCTGGGCGACGTCGAGGCGGTGCCGGTGACCGCGTCGGCGTCCGCGCTCGACCAGGCGGTGCGGGTCAGCGAGCGGATCCCGGCCGCCACCGGCGGCGTGTCGCTCGCCGACGCCGGCGTCGTCGTCTCCGGAGGTCGCGGTGTCGGCTCGGCGGATGGCTTTGCGGTGATCGAGGAGCTGGCGGCGCTGCTGGGCGGCGCGGTCGGCTGCTCGCGCGCGGTGACCAGCGCGGGCTGGCGGCCGCACGCCGACCAGGTCGGCCAGACCGGCACGAAGGTGTCGCCGGAGATCTACATCGCCTGCGGGATCAGCGGCGCGACCCAGCACATGGCCGGGTGCAAGGGCGCCAAGCGGCTGCTGGCGATCAACCCCGACGGGGAGGCCTCGATCTTCGCCAGCGCCGACTACGCCGTGATCGGCGATCTGCACGAGGTCGTTCCCGCGATCTCGCAGGAGATCAGGAAGGCGAGGGGCGCATCGGCGTCGTGATCGCCGGCGTCGTCCTCGCCGCGCTGCTGGCGGCGAGCATCGCCCTGTTCACCGACCGCGTCCGCTTCCTGGTGGCGCTGCTGCGCGCCGCCGCGCCCGTCCGGCGCGACGGCGACCGGCGCCGTCGCGCGCGCAACGAGACGACGATCGTCCTCGGCCAGCGCAAGCTGCTGGCGCGGCTGGGCCCGGGGCTGATCCACGCCCTCATCTTCTGGGGCTTCCTGGTGCTCGGCCCGACGATCGTGATCGCGATGATCGGCGCCGTCGACAAGCACGACACGTTCCCGTGGCTCGGGCACCAGGGCTGGTACGCGTTCCTCGCCGACCTGTTCGCGGTGCTCGTCCTGGTCGGCGTGGCCAGCGCGCTGTGGATCCGCAAGGTCCAGCGCCCCGAGCGCTTCCGCGGCAGCCATCTCGGCGAGGCCGACCTGATCCTCGGGCTGATCGCGACGATCGCCGGCTCGCTGCTGCTGTGGCACGCCACCCGAATCGCGCTCGGGCTCAACGAGTGGCCGGCGTCCTCGGCGCCGGTGTCGGACCTGCTGTCCGGGCTGTTCGCCCACGGCGGCTCCACCCGGGTGCTCGAGCGGGTGTTCGTCTGGCTGCACGTAGTCACGATCCTCGGCTTCCTCGTCTACCTCCCGCGCTCCAAGCACCTCCACATCGCGTCGGCCGCGTTCAACGTGTGGTACGGGCGCACCGGCGCGCGCGGCCGGCTCGAGCCGCTGCGCTTCGACGACCCTGACGTCGCCGAGGAGGACATCCGCTTCGGCGCCGGGACCGTCGCCGACCTCACCTGGAAGGAGATGCTCGACACGTTCACCTGCACCGAGTGCGGGCGCTGCCAGGACGCCTGCCCGGCGTACGCCACCGGCAAGCTGCTGTCGCCCAAGCTCGTGATCATGGGCCTGCGCGACCGGGTGTTCGCCGAGGGCGGGTCGATCGTGCGCGCGCGGGACGCGCCCGGCGCCGCCGAGCCTGAGCCTGAGCCTGAGCCGCTCGTTCCGGGAGCGGTACCCGAGGAGTCGGTCTGGGACTGCGTCACCTGTGGCGCGTGCGTCCAGGCCTGCCCGGTGTCGATCGAGCACGTCGACCACATCGTCGACCTGCGCCGCCATCTCGTGATGGTCGACTCCAGCTTCCCGGCGGAGGCCGAGCCGATGCTCCGTGACGTCGAGCGCTCCTCCAACCCGTGGGGCAAGGCCCAGTCCGAGCGCGCCGACTGGGCGGCCGCGCTCGGGGTGCGGGTGCTCGAGCCCGGCGATCCGGCGCCCGAGTACCTGTACTGGGTGGGCTGCGCGACATCGTTCGACGAGCGGGCGCGGGCGACCGCCGAGTCGACGGCGCGGCTGATGGCGCGCGCCGGGGTCGACTTCGCGATCCTCGGCCCCCGCGAGGCGTGCACCGGCGATCCGGCCCGGCGGATCGGCAACGAGTACGTGTTCCAGGCGTTCGCCGAGCAGAACGTGGAGACGCTCAACGAGGCGGGCGTCACGAAGATCATCGCCAACTGCCCGCACTGCTTCAACACCCTCGGCAACGAGTATCCCGACTTCGGCGGCCACTACGAGGTCGTGCATCATTCCGAGCTGCTGGCGCGCCTGGTGGCCGACGGACGGCTGACCCCGCGCCGCGACGAGGGCCTGCGCATCACCTACCACGACTCCTGCTACCTGGCCCGCCACAACGACGTCCTCGCCGCCCCGCGTGAGCTGGTCGCCGCGGTCGGCGCGCCGGTCGAGATGCAGCGCAGCGGCCGCCAGACGTTCTGCTGCGGCGCCGGCGGCGCCCACATGTGGATGGAGGAGCGCGGTGACGCGATCAGCGAGAACCGCGCGCGGGAGGCCGCCGGCACCGGCGCCGGCACGCTCGCCGTCGCCTGCCCGTTCTGCACGGTGATGCTCGACGACGGCGTCCAGAGCGCGGGCACCGGGATGCGCGTCGCCGACATCGCGACGCTGCTCGTCGAAGCCGGCGCGGCCGAGTAACGGTCCGCCGCTGGCGCCCGGTGCAAGTTAAGGCTGATATTCAACCTTAACTTGCACCACGTCCCGGATCACACGCTCCAGCGCGCGCTCCAGGCCGGACACCCCGACGTCGCGGACCTCCAGCGGCAGGCGCAGGAAGGCGGCGGCGTCCTGCGCACACGCCCGCGTCGCCGGCGTCGGGCGCTGGGCGAGCCACAGCACCCGCGTGTAATGGCCGAAATAGTCCTCGCGCAGCTGCGGCCAGCGGTCGAGTCCGAGCTCGCGGACGACGGTGTGGCGAAACGTGCGGGCGAGGAAGTCGGTGAGGAAGTAGGTCCCGGGCTCGTCGGCCATCGCCTCCCGCACCTCGTCGCGCGCCAGCACGTCGTAGCAGGTATCGCCGGCGAGCCGGGGGACGCCGGCCAGCACGCCGTCCAGCGCGCCATACGTGCCGCAGTCGGCGTAGGCCACGGCGACGACGTCGCTGCGCGCCCGCAGCGCTGCGGCGACCGCGCCGGCGATCCGCTCCGGGTGGTTGTGCAGCAGGGCGTCGACCGGGATCACCTCTATGTCCCAGCCGCGCCGGCGCGCGATCGCCCGCACGTCGAGGGCGAGCGCCCCGCAGGCGATGACCGCGGCGCTCACCCCGGGAACGCCAGCTGGTCGATGAACAGGTCGTTGAAGTCCGGGCGGCCCGACAGCTCGACGTACTCCACCTCGCGCAGGATCGAGCGGGCCTCGGCGCGCTCGCGCAGCGACAGCGCGGCGATCTTGGCCCCCTCGCCGGCGACGTTGCCCGCCGAGACGATCCGCGGCAGCGGCAGCCGCGGCACGAGCCCGATCCGGATCGCGCTCAGCGGCGTCAGATAGGCGCCGAAGCTGCCGGCCAGCAGCACCTGGCTGATGTCGGCGGGGTCGACGCCGAGATCGCGCACGAGGATGTTCCAGCCGGTGGAGATCGACGCCTTGGCGAACTGCAGCTCGCGCACGTCGCGCTGGGAGAGGTACACCGAGCTCGCCGGATCATCGCCGCGCCAGTGCAGGACGAACACCCGCTCCTCGCCGATCTTGGTGAGGCGTGTGGCGAGCGCGGGCATCAGCGCCGCCGCGTCCTCGTCGGGGATGAAGCGCCCGGAATGGTCGAGCAGGCCGCAGTGCACGAGCGCCGAGACGGCGTCGACCAGCCCGGAGCCGCACATCCCGACCGGCTCGACGTCGCCGATCACGTCGAGCACGAGCGCGTCCTCGTCGATCCGGACTCCCTCGATCGCCCCCTCGGCGGCGCGCATCCCGCACCGGATCTGGGCGGCCTCGAAGGCCGGCCCGGCCGGGGCGGCGCAGGCCAGCACGCGCTCGGCTGACCCCAGCGCGATCTCGGAGTTGGTGCCGACGTCGATGAACAGCCGCAGCCGGCGGTCGCGGGTGAGGCCGGTGGCGAGCATCCCCGCGACGATGTCGCCGCCGACGTAGGCGCCGAGCGACGGAAACACGAACGCCGGAGCGCGGGGGTGGACGGTCACTCCGAAGTCGTGTGCCCGCGCCGGCGGCAGCTCGTGGGCGGCGACGACGAACGGCGCCATCGACAGCGGCTCGGGGTCGATCCCGAGCACGAGCTGCATCATCGTGACGTTGCCGCAGACCGTGATCTCATAGACCTCGTGCGGCGCGACGGCGGCCTCGGCGCACACCTCGTCGCACAGCATCGCCATCGTCTCCTGGGCGCGCTCCAGCAGCGACCGGGCGGCGGTGTCGTCCATCATCGTCGCCGAGATGCGGGTGATCACGTCGGCGCCGAACGGCTGCTGGCGGTTGAGGATCGAGCGCACCGCCAGCGGCTGCCCGCTCTCGAGGTCGAGCAGGGTGGCGACGACCGTCGTCGTGCCGAGGTCGAAGGCGATCGCGAACCGGCGGGCGGTCGTATCGCCGGGCTCGAGCGCGATCAGCTCCTGGTCGCAGACGACCGCGGTGACGTCGAAGTGCGACCGTCGCAGGATGCCGCCCAGCGATCGCAGGACCTCGAGCGAGGCGAATGGCTCGAGATCCTCCAGCGCGTCGAGCACCCGCTGCAGGTCGGAGCGCTGATCCTCCATGCTCGGCTCGTCGAGCACGAGGTGGCGCTTCTGGACCGAGGGGCGCAGGATCACGTGACGCCCGACGCCGACCAGCGCCGCCTTGGGACGGGTCTGCAGCGGCGGCACCTCGACGACGAGGTCGGTGCGCGCGCCCGCGCGGCAGGCCAGCCGCCAGCCCTGGCGCAGCTCCTCGGTGGTGAACGCGCGCGGGTCGACGCTGGAGATCGGCACCTCGCCGGAGAGGATCCGGACCTTGCACTTCTTGCAGGTGCCGTGGCCACCGCAGGTGGAGTCGATCGCGATCCCGTTCCAGCTGGCGGCGTCGAAGATCGGCGTCCCCGACGGAACGCGGACCTCGGCGCCGTCGGGCAGGAAGCGCAGGCGGACGCGCTCGGCGCCGTCGTGCGGCGAGACCGCCTCGTCGCGCTCCGGCGCCCGGCGCTGAGGGGACGCGGCGCTCACGCCGTCGCGGCTTCCTCGGCGGCGGCCTCGGCGGCGATACGCGCGCGATGGGCGGCGATCCAGCTGGCGCCCCACGGGTCGTGGCCGAGCAGCAGGTCCGAGGCCCGGACCGCGTCGACGCACACCGCGGCGGTCGACATGATCGCGCTGGTCAGGCCGGCGGCCATCGCCATCGGCAGGAAGCCGGCGTTGAGCACGTGGCGCTGGGGCAGGCCGAAGGAGACGTTGGAGGCGCCGAGGCACATGTTGACCCCAAGCTCGTCGCGGATCAGCGAAATCGTCGCCAGCGTCGTGGTCACCGCCTCGGTGTCGGCGCCGACGGTCATCGCCAGCGGATCGATGATCACGTCCTCGGTGGCGATCCCGTGGTCGTTGGCGGCGGCGACGATCTTGCGCGCGCACTCCAGGCGCTGGTGCGGCGTCTCGGGGATGCCGGTCTCGTCGTTGGCGAGCCCGATCACCGCCGCGCCATGGCGCGCGACGAGCGGCAGGATCTCGTCGAGGCGCTCGTCCTCGGCGGTCACCGAGTTGACCAGCGCGCGGCCCTCGTACACCGACAGACCGGCCTCGAGCGCCTCGATCACCGAGGAGTCGATGCAGATCGGCAGGTCGACCGCGGCCTGCACGGCGACCAGCATCGACTTCAGCAGCTCGGGCTCGTCGACCAGCGGGATCCCGGCGTTGACGTCGACCATGTTGGCGCCGGCCTGCGCCTGGGCGAGCGCGTCCGCAGTGACGGTCGAGAGATCCCCGGCGCGCAGCTGCTCGGCGAACGCCTTGCGGCCGGTGGGGTTGATGCGCTCGCCGATCACGCAGAACGGCTGACCGGCGCCGATCGTCACGCTAGCCGAGCGCGACCGGAGCACTGTATCCATTGGACTCTCTTTCGTGTTTGGGAGGGATGCCGAGCCGCCGGCAGAGCTTCGCGATACCGGCGTCCTTGCGAAACGAGATGAAGTGCAGCCCCGCGACGCCGGGCTGGGCGAGCGCGTGGGAGGCCAGCTCGAACGCGATCTCGAAGCACTCGACCTCGGGGTCGGCCGCCTGCTCGACGCGGGCGACGACCTCCGGCGGAACGTCGATTCCCGGGACGCGGGTGGCGACGAACCGCATCCCGCCGACCGTCCGCAGGATGCAGATCGACGGGATCAGCGCGATCCGCTCGCTGAGCCCGGTGTCGCGGGCGGCGGACACGAAGCGCTCCAGGACGGCCGGCCGATAGCAGACCTGCAGCTGCAGGAAGCGCGCGCCGGCCATCGCCTTCTTGGCGGCGCGGCGCACGCGGTACTCGACCGGCGGCGCGCCCGGGTTCTCGACCGCGCCGGCGAAGAAGTGCGGCGCCGGCGTGATCGGCCGTCCCGACAGGTAGTGGCCGCTCTCGAGCGCCCGGGCGAGCGCGATCAGCTGGATCCCGTCGAGGTCGAACACCCGCCGCGCCTCGGGCTCGTCGCCGGCGGTCACGTCGTCGCCGGTCAGGCAGCACACGTTCTCGATCCCGTACATCGCCGCGCCCATCAGGTCGGCCTCGAGCGCGAGCCGGTTGCGGTCGCGGCAGGCGAGCTGCATGACCGGCTCGGCGCCGACCTGCTGCAGGCCGATCGCCACCGCCAGCGGCGACACGTGGGCGTGCGCGGACGGGTTGTCGGTCGCGTTGAAGGCGTCGACGAACCCCCGCATCGGCGCCAGCTGGCGCTGGATCTCGGCGTGGCCGCCGCCGTCGACGACGGGCAGCTCGGCGGTCACGACCAGCTGGCCGGCGGCGAGCTTGCGCTCAAGGCTCGACATCCGCGCCTCGTTCCCGGGGCGTGCGCGCGCGCTCGGCGCCGGCCCGGATCGGCTCGGGCCGGGCGCCCTCCCAGCCCGCGGGCGTCCGCCGGTCACGGCCGCTGAGGAGATTGGCCCACGCCGAGGTGCCCTGCAGCGTGTTGTCGACCGGCGGGCGCAGGTCGTCGAGGTGACCGCGCCACAGCGGCAGCCGCTCGGACCGCTCGTAGGCCTTCAGCCACACGCACCGCATCTCGGGCTTGACCTCGCAGCCACCGTCGGCCCGGACGCCGCCGCACGGCCCGTTGCGCAGCGTCTTGGGGCAGGTCATCGGGCAGGTCAGCCCGGTGCTGTGCAGGACGCACTGCCCGCACATCTGACAGCCCCACACCGGCTTCTTGACGGTGTGCTCGACCCTGGCCAGCAGGCCGGCGATGCTCACCGCGACCGCCGCTGCACTCGCCGGCCGGCGATGCTCACGCCGCGACCCGGCTGCGCTTGAGCGCGATCAGCTCCTTGGCCTTCTTGACCGCCGAGGAGGCGTCGGCCGAGTAGCCGTCGGCGCCGACGGCGTCTGCGTACTCCTGGGTGACCGGCGCGCCGCCGACCATGACGATCACGTCGTCGCGGATCCCGGCCTTCTGAAGCGCGTTGATGTTGGCCTTGAACATCGGCATCGTCGTCGTCAGGAAGGCGGAGAAGCCGACGATGTCGGGGCTGTGCAGGCCGATCTGCTCGATGAAGCGCTCCGGCGGCACGTTGACGCCGAGGTCGATGACGGTGAAGCCGGCGCCCTCCAGCATGATGTTGCAGAGGTTCTTGCCGATGTCGTGGACGTCGCCCTTGACGGTCCCCATCAGGAACGTGCCGACCTGCTGGGTCCCGGTTTCGGCCAGCAGCGGGCGCAGGATGTCGAGCGCGCCCTGCATCGCGCGCGCGGCGATCAGCATCTCGGGGACGAAGTAGTCGCCGCGCTCGAAGCGCGCGCCGACCTCCTCCAGCGACGGGATCAGCGCGTCGTAGAGCATCCGCTCGGGCTCGAGCCCGTCCTCGAGGCCGCCGTTGACGCCGCCCTTGACGGCGGGCGCGTTGCCGACCAGCGTCTCGTCGTAGAGCAGCTGGAGGATCTCCTCGTGGGTCATGCCGCGTGTACTCCTTCCTCGGGGTGTCCGAGGCGCCGGCTGAGTTCCCGCGCCTCCGTGATGAGAACCGGCCTGAGCTCGGCGATTCGTGCCGTCGTCATCCGGATCGTCGGTCCGGAGATGCTGAGCGCGGCGACGACCTGCCCGCCGGCGCCGCGCACCGGCGCCGCGATCGCCGCCAGCCCGGTCTCGAGCTCGTCGATCGCGTCGGCGAAGCCCTCGCGGCGCACGGCGTCGAGCTCGGCGCGCAGCGCGATCGGATCGGTGATCGTGCGCGGGGTAAGCTGCGCTGATGGCCGCGTCGGCAGCGGGGCGGCGCCGAACGCCATGAACACCTTGCCGACCGCGGTGCAGTGGTAGCCGACCGAGCGCCCGAGCCACTGCCCGGCGCCGAGGAAGTGGCGACCCTCGACCTGGGCGACGTGCTCGACGCCGTGGCGGGCGGGGACGGCGAGGTTGATCGTTTCGCCGCTGGCCTCGCCGAGCGCCTCCAGCGACGGATGCGCCAGCTCGACGACGCTGCGCTCGACGAGGCTGCGCTCCGCCACCCGCAGGATCGCGGGCCCGGGTCGCAGGCGGCCGCGCTCGCCGTCCTGGGCGACGAGTCCCTGGCGCTCGAGCGCGCTGACCAGCCGCGAGGCGGTGCTCTTGGGGATCCCGCTGGCCGACGCCAGATCGGTGAGCGCGACCGGCTGGTCGGACTCCAGGACGCGGACGAGAAGCTCGGCGCCGCGGTCGATCGCGGTCGTGCCGCGCGCGACCGACGGCGCCCCGATGGCGTCCTCCGCACCGTCCTCCGCGCCGTCCTCCGCGCCGGCCGCGGCGCCGGCCGCGGCGCCGGGCGCCGCGCCGGCCGCGTGAGCGTCGCGGTCGTCGGCGAAAATTTGAAACTCTTGTTCCACGCCCGGATATATTACGGATGCGCGGCGCCGGGTCAAGCCCCCGCCGGTGAGCGGCTTTCGCCGCCGGGACGCCGGGCTATCGTGTTGACCCGCCGGCGCGCGAAGGTGTCCAGACCGACTCAAGGAAGGCCGCATGTTCGTAAATGCCATGCCTCGCTACGAGATCCTCAGCGAGGACGCGATGGAGGTGCTCGACCGGGGCTGGCGGCGGATCGTGTCCGAGCTGGGGATCGAGTTCCTGCTCCCCGAGGCGGTCGAGCTGCTGCGCGCCAGCGGCCAGGTCGTCGAGGACGAGGACCGGGTGCGCTTCGACCCCGAGTTCATCCTCGAGCAGGTCGCCAAGGCCCCCCGCGAGTTCGACCTCCAGGCCCGCAACCCCGCCCACACCGCCCACATCGGCGGCGATCACATGGTCTTCGCCCCGGTCTACGGCTGTCCGTTCATCCGCGAGGGCGACGTCCGGCGCGACGCCAAGATGGCCGACTTCGAGAACCTCGTCCGCCTCGCCCAGGCCTTCCCCGAGCTCGACTCACCGGGCGGCACGATCTGCGAGCCCGAGGACCGGCCGCTGGACTCGCGCCACCTCGACATGGTCTACGCGCTGCAGACCCTGTCGGACAAGCCGTACATGGGATCGGTGACCTCGGGCCCGAACGCCGCCGACACGATCAGGATGGGGGAGATCCTGTTCGGCGGCCGCGAGGCGATCGAGCGCACGCCCGCCTCGATCTCGCTGATCAACGTCAACTCGCCGCTGCGCTACGACGACCGCATGCTCGGGGCGATGTTCGAGTACGTCAGGGCCAACCAGGCGGTCGTCATCACCCCGTTCCTGCTGATGGGCGCGATGTCGCCGGTGTCGCTGCCGGCGACGCTCGTCCAGCAGATCGCCGAGGCGCTGGCCGGGATCGCGCTCGCGCAGCTGATCCGGCCCGGGGCTCCCGTCGTGTTCGGCTCGTTTCTGTCCAACACCGACATGCAGTCGGGGTCGCCGTCGTTCGGGACGCCCGAGTCGGCGATCGGGGTGCTGTGCACCGGCCAGATCGCGCGGCGGTTCGGCCTGCCGTGGCGCGGCGGCGGCGCGCTCAACGCGTCCCAGACCGTCGATGCTCAGGCCGCCTACGAGTCGCTGATGACGTTCATGCCGACGTTCCTGGCCGGGGCGAACTTCGTGATGCACTCCGCCGGCTGGCTGGAGGGCGGGCTGGTCTCCTGCTATGAGAAGTTCATCGTCGACATCGAGCTGCTGCGCGAGCTCAAGCATGAGTTCACGCCGCTGGAGATCGACGAGGCGTCGCTGGCCTTTGACGCCCACGTCGAGGTCGGCGCCGGCGGGCACTTCCTCGGCGCAGCGCACACGCTCGAGCGCTTCCGCGAGTGCTTCTACCGCCCGCTGCTGTCCTCGACCGAGAACTTCGACCGGTGGACGAAGAAGGGCGCGCGCGACACGACGACTCGCGCGGGCGAGATCTGGCGCGCGACGCTGGAGAGCTACGAGCAGCCGGCCATCGACGAGGCGATCGACGCCGAGCTGCGGGAGTTCGTCGTCCGCCGGCGGGCGGAGCTCGGCGACTGATCAGTCGGTGTCGTCGAGCCGGCGCACCGCGTAGCCGGCCGCGCGCAGCGCCGCGACGATCGCCTCGCCGTGCTCGGCGCCGCGGGTCTCGAGCACGATCTCCAGCCCGGTCTCGCGCACGTGCAGGGAGACCGCCTCGCGCACGTGGTCGGCCTGCACGACGTTGCCGCCGGCCTCCGCGACGAGCGTCAGCAGCGCGGCGAGACCGCCCGGGCGGTCCGAGATGCGGGTGAACAGCCGCAGCCGCCGGCCGGCGAGCGTCTCGTGGCGGCGCGCGATCGCGGCCAGCAGGCCGGCGTCGACGTTGCCGCCGGACAGGACGATCACCGTCGAGCCGCCGGCCGGCGCGCTGACCTTGCCGGCCAGCAGGGCGGCCGCCCCGGCGGCGCCGCCCCCCTCGACGACGAGCTTGGCCCGCTCCAGCAGCCAGACCATCGCGTCGGCGATCTCCTCCTCGGTCACCACGACGAGCTCGTCGACCCAGCGGCGCACGAGCGCGAGCGTGATCTCGCCCGGTCGCTTGACCGCGATCCCGTCGGCGATCGTCGGGCGGTTGGCGAAGGTGACCGGCCCATCGCCGCGCAGCGACTCCGGGAACGGCGCGCAGGCGTCGACCTGGACGCCGATCACGCGGGTGCCCGGCCGGGCGGCCTTGATCACCCCGGCGACGCCGGAGATCAGGCCGCCGCCGCCGACCGGCACCACGACCGCCTCGAGGTCGGGGACGTCGTCGAGCAGCTCGAGCCCGAGCGTGGCCTGGCCGAGGATCACGTCGGGATCGTCGAACGGGTGCACGAACCCGGCCCCGGTCTGGGCCGCGCGGGCCAGCGCGGCGGCGACGCACTCGTCGACCGAGTCGCCGCCGAGGTGCACGATGCCGCCGAACGCCTGCACGGCGGCGACCTTGGCGACCGGCGCCTCCCGGGGCATGAACACCTCGCAGGCGATCCCGTGGGCGCGGGCGGCGTAGGCCAGCGACTGGCCGTGGTTGCCGGCGCTGCCGGCGACCACCGCCGAGGCCCCGTCGAGCCGGGAGATCTTGTGCAGCGCGCCGCGCAGCTTGAACGACCCGGTGCGCTGCAGGTTCTCGGCCTTGAGCACGACCTGGCCGCCGCACGCCTCCGACAGGCTGCGCGAGCTCAGCAGCGGAGTGTGGCGGGCGAGCGAGCCGACCACCCGGCGGGCGGCGTGCGCGTCGCCCGCCGCGATCCGGCGCGCGACCTCGTCGGCACGGTGATCCTCGCTGCGCCCACGATCGTGCTCGAACCTGGTCAACCGTCTGCTCCTCTCTGCTCCCACCGTCGCCACCGGCCTCTCAGTCACGGGGAGACAGCGCTTGGCGCGCGAATACTCCGATGTTAGACTGCTAACCGATGACTCATATATCAGTCGTCGGCGCGGCGGGCCCTGGGAGACCGCCGCGGAGCGGCTCGTGACCATCACCACGGAGGCATCGCGCCAAGCGCCGCGGGCGCTGATGGCCGACCGCGCCTATGCGGAGCTGCGTGACCGGATCGTCACGCTGCGGATCGCCCCCGGCGACCCGATCGACGAGGACGTGCTCGGCGGCGAGCTCGGGATCGGGCGCACGCCGGTGCGCGAGGCGATCAAGCGGCTGGCGCTGGAGAATCTCGTCACCGTGTTCCCGCGGCGCGGCACGTTCGCCTCGGAGATCAACATCACCGACCTCGCCGACATCTCCGACGTGCGCATCCAGCTGGAGGGTCACGCCGCCTACCGGGCGGCGCAGCGGCTCACCGCCGGCCAGCGCAACCAGCTCGAGGAGCTGCTGTTGGAGATGGCCGGCAGCGAGGGCAGCACCGACGTCACCGCGCTGATGGCGCTCGACGCGCAGGTGCACCGCTTCGTCCACGAGTGCGCGGGCAATCCCTACCTGCAGGAGACGCTCGGGCGCTACCTGAACCTGTCGCTGCGCATCTGGCATCTCGTGCTCGACCGGCTGCCGCACCTGCTCGCGCGCGTGCACGAGCACGACGCGCTGCTGCGCGCGATCGCCGACGGCGACGCCGAGGGCGCGCGGGAGATCATCGTCGAGCACATCGAAACGTTCGAGCGCGAGATCCGCGCCGTCCTGTGAGGGAGGAGACGGACATGCACTATGACTTCGTGATCGTCGGCGGCGGCTCGGCGGGGTGCGCCCTCGCCAACCGGCTCAGCGAGAACCCCTCGACCCGCGTCCTGGTGCTGGAGGCTGGGCGCGAGGACTACCCGTGGGATGTCAACATCCACATGCCGGCGGCGCTCTCGTTCCCGATCGGCAACCGTTTCTATGACTGGAAGTATGAGTCAGAGCCCGAGCCCCACATGCACGGCCGGCGCATCTACCACGCGCGCGGCAAGGTGCTCGGGGGTTCGAGCTCGATCAACGGGATGATCTTCCAGCGCGGCAACCCGCTGGACTACGAGCGCTGGGCCGCCGACCCGGGGATGGAGAACTGGGACTACGCCCACTGCCTGCCCTACTTCAAGCGCATGGAGAACTGCCTGGCGGGGGCCAACGTGTGGCGCGGCGGGGACGGCCCGCTCACGCTCGAGCGCGGCCCCGCACGCAGCCCGCTGTTCCAGGCATTCTTCGAGGCCGTGCAGCAGGCCGGCTACCCGCTCACCGACGACGTCAACGGCTACCGGCAGGAGGGCTTTGCGGCGTTTGACCGCAACATCCACCGCGGCCACCGGCTGAGCGCCGCGCGCGCGTACCTGCATCCGGTGATGGATCGGGCCAACCTCGAGGTGCGTTGCCATGCGTTCGTCACCAAGGTGCATTTCGCCGGCACGCGCGCGGTCGGGGTCGACGTCGTGCACCGGCGCCGAACCGAGCGGATCGACGCCGGCGAGGTGCTGCTGTGCGGGGGCGCGATCAACTCGCCGCAACTGCTGCAGCTGTCGGGCGTCGGTCACGCCGCCGAGCTGCAGGCGCTCGGGATCGCTCCGGTGCTCGACCTGCCGGCGGTCGGCGAGAACCTCCAGGACCACCTCGAGGTGTACGTCCAGTACGCGTGCCGCGAGCCGGTCTCGGTGGCGCCGGCGCTGCAGTGGCGCAACCGCCCCAAGGTCGGAGCGGCCTGGCTGCTGGGCCGGCGCGGGCCGGGGGCGACCAACCATTTCGAGGCGGGCGGGTTCGTGCGCTCCAACCAGGACGTCGCCTACCCGAACCTGATGTTCCACTTCCTGCCGGTGGCGATCCGCTACGACGGCTCGGCGCCTCAGGGGCACGGTTACCAGGTCCATGTCGGGCCGATGTACTCCGACGCTCGCGGCTCGGTCAAGATCATCTCGTCCGACCCGCGCACGCATCCGGCGCTGCGCTTCAACTACCTGTCGACCGACCAGGACCGGCGAGAGTGGGTGGAGGCGGTCCACGTCGCCCGCAGGCTGCTCACCCAGCCGGCGTTCGACCGCTACAACGACGGCGAGATCTCGCCCGGGCCCGAGGTGCAGACCCCGGAGCAGATCCTCGACTGGGTCGGCCGCGACGCCGAGACCGCGCTGCACCCGTCCTGCACGTGCCGGCTCGGGGTCGGCGAGGACTCGGTCGTGGACCCGGCCAGCATGCGGGTCCACGGCCTGGAGGGGATCCGCGTGATCGACGCGTCGGCGCTGCGCTACGTCACCAACGGCAACATCTACGCGCCGACGATGATGGTCGCCGAGAAGAGCGCCGACCTGATCCTCGGCAACACGCCGCTGGCGCCGATCACCGAGCGGTTCTACCGCCACCGTCCGCAGGCCGCGGTCACGCCGGCGAGCGATGCGGGCTGAGCACGATCGTCTGCAGCTCGGTGAACGACTGCATCACATGTGATCCGCCGACGCGCCCGATCCCGCTGTCGGATCCCGCGCGGCCTCCGAACGGAAGGTGGGCCTCCCAGTAGTTGGTCGACTCGTTGATGTTGACCCAGCCGGTGCGCACGTGGTCGGCGAACTCCAGCCCCTTCTGCAGGTCGGCGGTGAAGATCGCCGCCAGCAGGCCGTAGGGCGAGGCGTTGGCGGCATCGATCGCCTCCTGCAGCGAGCCGATCGCCACCACCGGCGCGATCGGGCCGAACGTCTCCTCGACCGCCACCCGGGCTCCCGCCGCGACGTCGGAGAGCACCGTCGGCTGCCAGTAGAGATCGGTCGGAAAGCCGTCGGCGCGGTTGCCGCCGGAGACCACGCGGGCGCCGCCGGCGAGCGCGTCGGCGACGTGCTCGTCCATCTTGGCGGCCACCGGCTCGTTGTTGAGCGGGCCCATCGAGGTGCCCTCGGCGAACGGGTCGCCGAGGACGATCCGGCCGGCGACGGCCGCCCCGAGCCGCTGCACGTACTCGTCGTAGACGGCGCGGTGCACGAGGATCCGCTCGCCGGCGGTGCAGCTCTGCCCGGCGCACAGAAAGCACGCGGTGAGCGTGGCCTCGACGGCCCCCTCCACGTCGCCGTCGTCGAGCACGACGAGAGGCCCGTTGCCGCCCATCTCCAGCAGCACCGCCTTGCCGGCCGCCGCCTGCCCGACCAGCCGGCCGGTCGCCGTCGAACCGATGAACGCGACGCCGTCGGTGCCGGGATTGCGGGCGATCTCGTCGCCGACCACCGGGCCCGGGCCGAGCACGAGGTTGAACGCGCCGGCGGGCAGGTCGGCCTCGGCGATGCACGCCGCGAGCGCGACCGCGCACACCGCGGTCGACGGGGCGGGCGTCCAGACGACCGCGTTGCCGCAGGCCAGCGCCGGGGCGATCAGCTCCGCGGGCATCGTGTACGGCCAGTTCCACGGGCTGATCACGCCGACGACGCCGCGGGGACGGCGGGTGAGCAGCACCCGCTTGCCGGGGGAGAAGGAGTTGGGCAGCTCGCCGCCGAGTCGCTTGGCGTCCTCGGCGGCCATCCGCCAGTACTCGATGAGTTCCTCCACCTCGCCGTAGGCCTCGGCGTGCAGCGGCTTGCCCTGATCGAGCGTGAGCGTGCGGGCGAGATCGTCGCGCCGGGCCTCGATCACGTCGGCGACGGCGTGCATCCGGGCGGCGCGGTCAAACGCGGTGAGCCGGCTCCAGCCGTCGGCGGCGGCCCGCGCGGCGGCGATCGCCGCCCGGGCGTCCTCGCGGCCTCCGTGCGCGACCGCGGCGATCGTCTCGCCGGTGGCGGGGCTGGTCGCGTCCTGCGTGCTGCCGTCGATCGCCGAGCGCCATCGCCCGTCGATGAACATCTGCTGTTCGGTGGCTGCCATCATCGCCGTCCCGCTCCCCGTGGGACCGCCAGGGCGAGCCGGAAAGCGGTCGATCCACTCGTTGACACAATTCGACAACTGATATATAACAGCGCGATCAGGACTGGGTCAACGGCATAGCATGGACTGCTCCGCGAGATGGCCGGGCATCCAAACACGGTTCACGACCCGCGCTGGTCTGCGCGGACGGGGAGGTTGAGGGATGGCAACGGTACAGGCGCCCGGTGAGAGCGCCCTCGGCGGCGACAGCGACGAACTGGCCGCATTCGGCTACAAGCAGGAGCTCGATCGCTCGCTCGGCTTCTTCTCGTCGTTCGCCGCGGGATTCAGCTACATCTCGATCCTGACCGGCGTCTTCGAGCTGTTCGGCTTCGGCTTCGCCAACGCCGGGCCGGCCGTGTGGTGGTCCTGGATCGTCGTCTTCATCGGCCAGATGTGCGTGGCGCTGTGTTTCGCCGAGATGGCCGGTCAGTTCCCGCTGGCCGGCTCGGTCTACCAGTGGTCCAAGCGGATCGGCACCGACTTCACGTCATGGATGACCGGCTGGATCCTGATCATCGGCTCGATCGTGACCGTCGCCGCGGTGGCGGTCGCCTGGCAGGTCGTCCTGCCCCAGGTCTCGGTCCACTTCCAGTTCATCGGCTCGACGGCCGCGATCCGGGCCGCCAACGCCGGCTCCTACAGCACGCGCGACGGCGCCGAGAACGCGCTCATCCTCGGCGCGATCCTCACCGTCTTCGCGACGATCATCAACATGCTCGGCGTCAAGGTGATGGCGCGGATCAACAACTTCGGGGTGATGGCCGAGCTGATCGGCGCCTCGGTGCTCGTCATCCTGCTGCTGTTCCACATCCACCGCGGCCCCGGCGTCGTCGGCCACACGCTGGGCACCGGCGCCGGCCACAGCTGGGGCTACTTCGGCGCCTTCCTGATCGGCGGGATCATGAGCGCGTACGTGATGTACGGCTTCGACACCGCCGGCACGCTCGCCGAGGAGACCAACGATCCGCGGCGCAACGCGCCACCCGCGATCATCCGCGCGCTGATCGCCGCCGCGATCATCGGCGGCCTGCTGATCCTGTTCGCGCTGATGGACGTCAGGAACATCCACGACAAGCAGATCGGCGTCTACGGACTGCCCTACATCGTCAAGCAGGCGCTGGGCAGCACCGCCGGCAACGTCTTCCTGATCGACTCGGCGATCGCGATCACCGTCTGCACCCTCGCCGTCGTCACCGGCTGCATCCGGATGCTGTTCTCGATGGCGCGCGACGGCCGCCTGCCGGCCGGTTCGGCGCTGGCCCGGGTGTCGGGCCGCGCGAAGGTGCCGATCGTCCCCGCGCTGTTCGTCGGCTTCTGGTCGTTGGTCCTGCTGGCGGTCAACATCGCCAACCAGTCGGCGTTCGTGACGCTCACCTCGGTGGCGATCATCATGTTCTACATCCCGTACCTGGGGGTCACCGCGTCGATGCTGCTCAAGCGGCTGCGCGGCGAGTGGCCGCGGCCCGAGCACGGCCCGTACTTCAACCTCGGTCGTTGGGGCCTGCCGATCAACCTCGTCGCGGTCGTCTACGGGACGATCGTCGCGTTCCAGATCGCCTGGCCGCGCGCCGTCGTCTACGGCAGCAAGTGGTACTTCCGCTTCGGGGCCTACGAGTTCGTCGGCGCGTCGTTCCTGATCGGCTGCGCGTACTACTTCCTCGTCCAGCGCCACAAGCGCGACCAGGTGCTCGACGAGCACCGGTCCGGCGAGGTGCCGTCGTTCTCCGGCGAGCACACGCCGCTGGGCGAGATGGCGCCATGAGCCGCTCCGGACCGCGCTGGTGTACTAGCCCTCGGTGACGGCGCAGGAGGCGCGGCAGGTCGCCAGCTTCCTGCGCGGACACCCCCCGTTCGACGTCCTGGACCCCGCCGGCGTCGAGCGGTTGGCGGCGGCCGCGGAGTTCGAGCACCACCCCGCGGGGACGACGATCTTCGCCCAGGGCGATCCGCCGCTGGCGCACCTGCGGATCGTGCGCGACGGCGCGATCGAGATCGAGACCGACGGCCGCGTGGTCGACGTGCTCGGCGAGGGCGAGATGTTCGGTTACGCGTCGATGCTGTCGGGCCTGCCGACCGGATTCGGCGCGCGCGCCGCGCAGGACTCGAGCTGCTACCGGATCGGCGCCGAGATCGCCGAGGGCCTGCTGTCCGGGCGCGAGGGGCTGAGGTTCGTCGCCCGGTCGCTGCTCGCCGAGCCGACCGACCTGCACCTGCTGGCGCGGGAGCCGGCCCGCAACATCGCCGATCAGCCGGTCGGCACGCTGCTGCACGGTGAGCCGGTCGTCTGCGGCCCGCAGACGCCGATTCGCGACGCCGCGCGGCTGATGAGCGTCGCGCCGGCGACCGCGGTCGTCGTCGACCTCGGCGGCGGCTCGGTCGGGATCCTCACCGACCGCGATCTGCGCAACCGGGTGGTGGCGGCCGGACTGTCGGGCGACGCGCCGGTGTCGGCGGCGATGTCGGCGCCCGCCTACACCTGCGCGCCGGAGCGCCGGGCCGGCGACCTGCTGCTGGAGATGCTCGACCGCGGCTTCCGTCACTTCCCCGTCGTGTCGGGCAGCGGTGCGATCCTCGGCGTCGTCGACGACGGCGATCTGGTGGCGATCCGAACCCGGTCGTCGTTCTACCTGCGCCAGCGGATCGCGGCCGCGTCCGGCGTTGTCCAGCTGGCGACGGTCGCACGGGAGCTGGGGCCGATGGTGATCGCCCTGCACGACGCGCGCGTCGCCGCCGCCAACGTGATGGCGGTGTACGCGGTGTGCGTCGATGCGCTGACGCGGCGGATGCTCGAGCTGGCGGCGCGCGACGGGCCCGACCCTGGCGTCGACTTCGCCTGGCTGGCGCTCGGCAGCCAAGCCCGGCGCGAGGCGATGCCGAGCTCGGACATCGACAGCGCGATCGTCTGGTTCGACCCCGCCGACGCGCCCGGCGGTCCCGGCGACGTTGGCGCTCTCGGCGCTCGGGGTGCCGGGGACGCGTCCGCCGAGGACGACCCCGGTGACCGCGCGGTGCGCGCCCGGCTGCTGGAGCTCGCCGCCCAGGTTGTCGCCGGCCTGAGCGAGTGCGGCCTGCGGATGGACGACAACGGCGTCCGGGCCGACTCGCCGCCGTTCGTGCGCTCGCTCGCCTCGTGGCAGCGGCTGGCCCGCAGCTGGATCGCGGACCCCACCCAGGAGAAGGCGCTGATCCTCTCCTCGGTGCTCGTCGACAGCCGCCCGGTGTACGGGGTGCACACCGGCACGCCGGTCGCCGACACCTTCCGCCTGGCCTCCAACTATCCGACGCTGCTGCGGCTGCTGGCCCGCTTCGCGATCTCCCACCGCCCGCCCACGCGGCTGTTCCGGCCGCTGCTGGTCAAGCACGCCGGCGAGCACCGCGGCCGGCTCGATCTCAAGCAGGGCGGCCTCGTACCGATCCTCGACCTCGCCCGCTGGGGCGCGATCTCGGCCGGGGTGACGAGCGCCTCGACCCCCGAGCGCCTGCGCGCCGTGGCCGCCGCCGGCACGCTGGCGGCCGACGACGCGCACACGCTGCAGGACGCCTTCGAGCTGATCAACAACCTGCGCCTCGAGCACCAGGTCTCCCAGCTGCGGGCCGGGCAGCAGCCCGACGACCACCTCGATCCGCAGGAGCTCAGCGTGCTGATGCGCGCGCAGCTGCGCGAGGCGTTCCGGGCGGTGGCGGCGATCCAGAAGCGGGTGCATGCCGAGCTCAGCGTGCGCTAGCGTCACCGGTTCGTTTCCTCGCTGCGCATGTCCTCGGCCCACGACGCACCCGCCACGCACTCGCACGGTCGCCACGCTCCGGCGGGCGGCGGACCCGTCGGCGAGCCGGCGATCTCGGTCCGCCGGGGTGCGCAAGTCCTACGGTGAGGTCCACGCGCTCGGCGGCGTCGACCTCGATGTCGGGACGGGCACCGTGCTTGGGCTGCTCGGGCTCAATGGGGCGGGCAAGACGACGCTCGTGCGCGTGCTGACGACGCTGCTGGTCCCCGACGCCGGCACGGCCACGGTGGTCGGGCTCGACGTCGTTCACGACGCCGCCCGGCTGCGCCATCTGATCGGTCTGGCCGGCCAGTACGCGGCGGTCGACGAGAACCTCACCGGACTGGAGAACCTGACGATGGTCGGCCGGCTCTACGGGATGCCACGCCGCCAGGCCAAGCGGCGCGGCGCAGCTGATCGACCGCTTCCGATCGCTGCCGATGGCGCGTCCCGCCGTGCTTGCCGGCCGCACGCTGTCCGACGTGGTGACCAACGCGATCTCGATCTGCGTGCCGGTCGTCACCGGCCTGATCATCGGCTTCGCGTTCAACGCCCCGGTGCTCCACGTGATCGCCGGCTTCGGCGTGCTGCTGTTGTTCGGCTACGCCTTCAGCTGGGTGTTCGCGCTCGTCGGCCTGCTCGCCTCCACGCCCGAGTCGGCCGACTCGGTCGGCTTCATCGCCGTCTTCCCGCTGACCTTCATCTCCTCGGCGTTCGTGCCGCCCGCGACGATGCCCGCCGCGCTACGGGCGTTCGCCGACGTCAACCCGTTCACGATCGTCGTCGACGCGATGCGCTCGCTGTGGATCGGCACCCCGGCCGGCAACGACGTGTGGGGCGCGGTCGTCTGGGCGCTGGCTTGCGGTGGACGTTGACCTCGACCACGGACGCAAACGTCCATCGCTGCCTGTCAGCGGGCCCGCGGTGGGCGTTTGCACCTCGATTTGCGGCCCGCCCGTGCGGACGAGACGAGCGGCGGGGTCAGTTGAGCTCGCCGCGGGCGACCGCCAGGCACGCCTCGCAGCGGGGCCACGGCGGGTTCCAGGGATAGCCGGTGACGTCCTTGCCGCACAGGGCGGTGTCGGGATCCTGGTCGGTGACGAGGTGGCAGAGCTCCTCGAAGCCGTCGTCGTTGATCCGGGGGACGTTCGTGCACGCCGGGTGCACGTTGGGCGTCCGGACGGGGGGCGGGCCGGAGCGGGACATCGCGCGCAGGATACCGCCCGCCCGCCCACGCGGGGCGTCCCCAGGGCGTCCGCCGGGCGTCAGCTCACCACGCGCAGGTGCGCGAACGGCCGGCCGTCACGCAGCTCGGCGATGACCGCGGAGACGAGCCCGTCGGAGTCCAGCACGCGGCCGTCGGTGACCGCCGAGACGACCGCTCGCTTGCTCTGGATCAGGCGGGCCATCGTCTCGTCGATCGTGCGGGCGGCCAGCAGGTACCACGCGGTGACGGCGTCGCGCTGACCGATCCGATGGCAGCGATCCTCGGCCTGGTCGTGCATCGCCGGGGTCCACTCCAGCTCCAGGAAGGCGACGTTCGACGCCCGCGTCAGCGTGATGCCCTGGGCGGCCACGCGGGTGGCGGCGACGATCAGCCGCGGCCCGTCGGGCCGCTGGAAGGCGGCGATCGAGGCCTCGCGCTCCTCCAGCCCGTCCTCGCCCATCAGGTGCAGCGCGTCGGGGAAGCGCGCCAGCACGGCGTGCTGGACCTCGACGTGGCGGGCGAAGACGACCAGCGACTCGTCGGAGGCGAGGAAGTCCTCGATCCAGGCAAGCGCGGCGGCGAGCTTGCCGCGCGCCGCGAGGCGCTGGAGGGTGCCGAGCTGGGCGAGGCGCTGGGCGCGCAGGGTGGCCGCGATCTTGGCGTTGAGCTCTGAGAGGTCGAGCGGCTGGGAGCGCAGCCACTCGATCACGTCGCGCTCGGCGAGCCGGTACTCCGGCTCGTTGGTGAGCGCGATCGGTACGACGACCTGACGCTTGGGGGGCAGCTGAGGGAGCACGTCGGCCTTCAGGCGCCGCACGAAGCAGCTGCGGCGCATGTGCCAGTGCAGCCGCTCCTCGCTGACCTCGCCGCGGAACTGCGCGGCGAAGCGGGCGCCCGAGCCGAAGTCCTCCATCCGCCCGATGATCCGCAGCTGTGCGATCAGCTCCTCGGCGTGGTTGAGCACCGGGGTGCCGGTCAGCGCGAGGCGCAGGCCGCCGGCCCGCACGGCGGCCGCGAGGTGGCGCACCGCCTGGGTGCGCTTGGCGCGCGGGTTCTTGCAGTAGTGCGACTCGTCGATCACCAGCGCCTGCGGCCGCCGGTGGGCCAGGTACTCGTAGTGGGCGGCGACGATCTCGTAGTTGAGGATCGTGATCTCGGCGCTCGGCGCCACGCCGCCCCGGCCCTGGGCGATCGACACCGACCGGTGCGGGAGCCAGCGCTGGGCCTCGCGCTGCCAGCCGAGCTTCATCGAGGCCGGGCACACGACGATCGCCGGATAGGCGCCGTCGGCCTCGAGCGTGGCCAGCGCCTCGACGGTCTTGCCCAGCCCCTGCTCGTCGGCGAGGAACGTCCGCCGGGCGTCGAGCGCGTAGCGCACCGCGGCCCACTGAAACGGCGCCAGCTCGCCGCCCAGGGCGTCCACGACCGACGCGATCGGCTCGGCCGCGGTGGCGCGGGAGCGGCGGACCGCACCGGCCGCGCGGCGGTGCTCGTCGAGCAGGCGCGACACCACGGGAGCGGCGTCGGCATCGACCTCGACGTCGTGGCGGGCGATGAACGCGTCCAGTGTCTCGGCCAGCCACGGGTCAAGCGGCACGGCCCGCGTGCCCTGCGCCCCCGGCAGCCCGGCGAACGCCACGCCGACGTCGGGATCCCACAGCACCTCGAGGCGCAGCTGCTCGCCGTCGACGCCCCGCACGTAGGCGAGCCGCGCGGGCGGCGGGTCGCCGTCTCGCTCGACGATCTGCGCGCAGCGCTCGGCGCCGATGTCCAGCCGCGCGGAGCGCTCGGCGCGCAGCGCCTGGGCGGCCGACGCCGTCAGCGGCACGAGCAGCCGGCCGGCGTCCTCGATCGCCTGCGCCGCCAGCACCTCGGGGATCGGCCCGGCCAGCGTGCGCAGCACCCACCAGCCGCGCCCGTCGTGGCGAACGGTGGTGACCGAGCCGATCCAGCGCTGCTTGACCGCCGCCAGCCAGCGGGCGACCTCGACGCTGGGCTGCAGCTCGGGATAGCGCTCGAGCGCCTCGGTGACCTTCATCGCCGCCCAGTCGCTGGCGGGCGCCGACCACTCGCGCGAGTCCCAGTCGAAGCGCCGGTGGGGGATCGTGCGCACCAGCTCGACGAGCGACCGGTCATACGGGAACGAGAGCACGACGGTCCGCTCGTCGGGATCGCCGCGCAGCTCGACGTGGGGGCGATCGGGGACCTGCTTCATCGCCGGTTGACGCTAGCGTGCCGCGGGGCGGCGCCGTCAGCTTGTCGCGACGCTTCGGCGGTCCTCGCCGGCGCCGGTCTCCGGCGCGAGGACCGCCCCCGCCCCCGGCGCCGGCCCGGGCGCCGGCGGGTCCTGCAGCCGCTCGGCGGTCCGTCGCGCCCCGGCCATCGCCCGCTCACTGGTCGTCGTCACCGCCAGCACGAGGATGGTGACTCCGAGCCCGACGGTGATCCACCAGCAGACGTGGGTGGCGGCGGCGAACCCCGGTCCGATCGCGCCGGCCGTGGCGCCGCCGGCGAGCGCGCCGAGCACCGCGACCCCCAGCGTCTGGCCGACCTGCCGGCTGGTCGACGCCACCGCGGCGGCGACGCCCGCCTGGGAGGGGGGCATGCCCGACACCGCGGTGTTGGTGATCGGCGGGTTGACGACCCCGGATCCCAGCCCGAACAGCAGGTAGGCGACGACGAGAATCGTGAACGACGTCGTGTCGGTCAGCTGGGTGAGGATCAGGCCGCTGGCGATCAGCCCGACGCTGCCGAGGACGAGCGGCAGGCGCGACCCGCGGCTGCCCACCACGCGCCCCGATAGCGGCGCGACCACCAGCATCAGCCCCGCCATCGGCAGCGTGTAGAGGCCGGCGTCGAGCGGCGACAGGCCACGGACGTCCTGGAGATAGAGGGTGTTGAGGAACAGAAAGCCGCCGAGCGAGGCGAACATCGCGACGGCGATCACGCTCGCGCCGGAGAACGGCGCGCTCTCGAAGAAGCGGATCTCGATCAGCGGCTCGCGCCGGCGCAGCTCGTAGAGGACGAGCGACGTGAACGCCGCGATGCAGGCGCCGAACAGGACGAGCGTCTGGGCCGACAGCCAGCCCGCGGTCGGGCCCTCAATGATCGCGTAGGTGAGCGTGGCCAGCGCGATGATCACCAGCGCCTGCCCGACCGGGTCGATCCGCCGCGCGCGCGCGGCGCGGGACTCGGGGACGTACAGCGCGGTGAGGACGATCGCCAGCAGCCCGATCGGCACGTTGACGATGAACACCGCGCGCCACGACACCGAGTCGACGAGCGCGCCGCCGACCACGGGTCCGAGGGCCATGCTGATCCCGACCACGCCGCCCCACACGCCGATCGCCTGGGCGCGCTCGCGCGGGTTCTCGAAGACGTTGCGGATGATCGACATCGCCACCGGGTTGAGCATCGACCCGCCGATCGCCTGCAGGACGCGGGCGGCGATCAGCAGGCCGAGGTTCGGCGCCAGCGCGCACAGCAGCGAGCCGAGCGCGAACAGCGACAGCCCGATCTGGAAGACCCGCTTGCGGCCGAGGCGGTCGGCGGTCGAGCCCGACAGCATCAGCAGGCTGGCGAGCACGAGCGTGTAGGCGTCGATCGTCCACTGCAGCCCCGACAGCGACGAGTGAAACGACCGGTGGATCGCCGGCAGCGCGACGTTGACGATCGTCGTGTCGAGCCCGACGATCAGCAGGCTCATCGAGCAGAT
>JBELAG010000189.1:0-11780 GCA_049509055.1 Solirubrobacteraceae bacterium | reverse complement strand
CGAGCGTCACCGGGCGCCAGCCGGCGTCCTTGAGCGCCTGCATCTGCGCCGCGAACTCGGCGGCCGGGACGTAGAGGCCGGGGAACGGCGCGCCGGCCGGCGCCGCTGCGATCACGTGGTACATCAGGACCGGGACCGTCGCATCGCCCGGGCTGCCCGTGCCGGCGCTCAGCGCTGCGGCGGTATCGCCGCCGTGCGGGGGCCCGTCGTGCGCGGTCGCGGCGGCCGGGTCGCGGCGGTGTGCGGCCGCGCGCCCGCTGCGGCGGTGACTGGCACCGAGCGCCGCTCCGCCGTCGCCGGTGGACCGCGGAGGCGACGAGGATCCCGACGTGACGATCACGATCACCGCCACCACGACGACGGCGGCCAGCACGGCCAGCGCGCCGAGCCGGCGGCGCATCGCCCGCCGGCGCCGCGCCCGGGCGCGCTCCGCCCGCCGCCGCTGCAGTTGCTCGAGATCCATCGCCGAAAGTGAGCGTATCCATTGTCACGGGCGCCAGAAAGCCGCCGGTGAGGAAGGAGTCGGCGTCCGCAGGGCGAAACGCACGTCCATGATGCTCAAACCTCGCCCACCCGCGATCGACTCGTCGCCGACGCGGCTGCGCGCCGGTCTGGAGCACCTGGATCCGAGCGCGGTCGCCGTGCTGCGCTGGCTCAGCGCCAACAAGGTCGACTACGTGCTCGTCGGGCCCGTCGCCTACGCGATCCGCGGCGACACGGACGCCCGCGGGCCGGCGGCGATCGTTCCCGCACCGTACGGCCGTAACTTCGAACGTCTCACGCGCGCGCTGATCGCCGAGCGCGCCGGCCTGCGCAGCGAGCGCGGACTGCCCGGCTCGACCGACCGCTCGGCCGCCGTGGCGGTCAAGCTGACCGCCGACAAGCTCGCCCGCGGCCGGCGCTGGATGCTGCGCTTCGGCATCTACGATCTCGACCTGGAGGGCGCCGGGACCACCGACCGGCCCACCGGCACGCACGAGATCCCGTCCGGGCCGGCGACGAGCGGTCCGCGTTACCAGGAGCTGCTCTACGAGGCCAACCGCATCACGCTGGCCGACGGGCTCGCGGTCGAGGTCGCCTCCCCGGAGGACCTCGAGCACTTCTCCCACGTGCGCCGGACGGGCACCGCGCCCGAGTTCCGGGTGACGCGCAACCCGACTCCGGAGTCCACCGGCGAGACGCCCGCCGAGCTGCCCCACGCCGAGCAGACCGCGCCCCAGCTCGGCGACGGCGGCGGGTCGGCGGCCGATCTGGCCGACGGGCCGCCGGCGTCCGAGCCGTCCGACGATCAGCCGTCGCCGGACGCCGGCTGATCGGGCGCCGGCCCGGCGAACGCCGCCCGCATTTGCGACCACGCACTCCGGCGTCCGCCGCCGGGGGGTGTGGTCGATATGTGGGTAAATAGGCCGAAAATCGACCCCATCCCTCCGGACGCTCGCGCGGTGGGGCGGGTCGATGGCGCGGGCCATACGCGGCTCTTGAACGAGGCGTCCATGCCTTGGGCCCGCGGCGCTCCGACCCGCCGGCAGCGGCGGTTTGGTGGGCTACCCTGACGGGATGCCTCGACGTGCCAGGATGGCTCTGATCGGAGCGGCGACCAGCGTCGGACTGCTGGCGGTGACGTGGTACGTCGCGCATTACGTGGGGTTCGTCAAGCGGGCCGATGCGTCGATCCTCGTCGGCTTCGCGCAGCTGGACCGGCCCGGGCTCAACCGCGTCACCATCGCGATCGCGACCCTCTGCAACCCGCACCCGTATCTCGTCCTGGCCGCGATCCCGGTCCTCGTCGCGCTCGCCCGGCGGCGGCCGCGCGTGGCGGCGATGATCGCGCTGGTGATCCTCGCCGCCAACGAGACGACACAGCTGCTCAAGCCGCTGCTGGCCGGGCCCCGGGATCCCGTCTCCTGGATCCCGATCGGCGGCGCGTCATGGCCCAGCGGGCACGCCACCGCCGCCATGTCGCTGGCGCTGTGCGCGGTGATCGCCGCGCCGTCCCGCCTGCGCCCGGCGGTCGCGGCGGCGATGGGCGCGTTCGCGATCGCCGTCTGCTACTCGTTCCTGGAGCTCGGCTGGCACTACCCCAGCGACGTGCTGGGCGGGTTCCTGGTCGCGACCGCCTGGACGATGGTCGGGGTCGCCGGCCTGTCGCTGCTGGAGGCGCGCCACGCCGCCGGCGCGGCGGCCGCGCCCGACCCGCGCCGCACGCCGGTGTCGGTCGGCCGGGCGCTCGCCCCCGCCGGCGCGATGCTCGCCGCGGGGGCGATCGGCGCCGTGCTGATCGCGCTCGCCCGCCCGCATCAGGTGATCTCCTACGCGCGCGGCCATGAGGCGTTCGTCGTCGGCGCCACCGGCATCGGCGTGCTCAGCCTGATGCTCGCCTCCGGCCTGTCGCTGATGCTCCGCCGCCCGTGACGGCCCGGTCGGGCGCGCTGCTCAGCGGAAGCGGCCGGGCTCCCAGAGCGGCTCGTCGCCGCGGTTGGCGCCACGGCTGAGGATGAACAGGAGGTCCGAAAGGCGGTTGAGGTAACGCACGACCTCCGGGCTGCAGTCCTCGCCACAGGCGATCGACAGGCGCTCGGCGCGCCGGCAGACCGTGCGGCAGACGTGGAGGTGGGCGGCCGCGGCGCTGCCGCCCGGGAGCACGAACGACTTCAGCGGCGCGAGCGTCGCGTTGACCTCGTCGCAGCGCGCCTCCAGCCACGCGGTCTGCTCGGGCAGGACCCGCAGCCGCTCGCGCCCCGGGTCATCCGGGGCGGAGATGTCGGCGCCGACGTCGAACAGGTCGTTCTGGATCCGCGCCAGCCACTCGCGGTAGGCGTCGGGCAGCCCGGTCGCGGTCATCGCCAGCCCGATCTGCGCGTTGAGCTCGTCGACGGTTCCGTACGCCTCGATCCGCGGGTGGGTCTTGGGCACCCGGCTCATGTCGCCGAGGTGCGTCTCGCCTCCGTCGCCCAGTCGGGTGTAGATGCGCGTGAGGTTGACGGTCATGCCCCGAGTCTATTGCCGCCCCCGGCCCCGCCCGGCGGGCCGGCGGCACGAGCGCTACGATCACGCCATTCGAGGTCGGTGGCGATGGGAAGCCGGTGTGAGTCCGGCGCGGACCCGCCACTGTGATCGGGGAAGCCAGTCAACGGTATGCCACTGGACGGTGAGGAGCCGGCTGGGAAGGCGTGACTGGTCGGCCCGGGAGCCAGGAGACCAGCCTCCGACCAGACGCCGAAAGCCCTCGTGGAAAGGGGTGGCCCCTCATGAACCGCATCGCAACCATCGCCGCAGGCGGCGCGACGCTCGCCGCCGCACTCGCTCCGTCCGCCGCACTCGCTCCGTCCGCCGCACTCGCCGGCCGCGTGTCCGCAGTGACGCCGGGCGCCCGCTCCGCCGCGGCCGTCACGACGCCCGCCGCGCGCTCCGCGGCGGCGCCCGTCTCGGTCTCCGTCCGCATCGAGGGCAGCTCCGCCACGCTGCTGGCCACCCGGGCGGTGACAGCACCCGCCGGCTCGATCACCAAGGGCGGCGCGCCCGCCGGCGCGTGCCCGGGCGACAGCGCCGCCGGTGCGCTGGAGGCGGCCACCCACGGCGACTGGGGCGGGAGCTGGTACTCCAGCTTCCACGATTACCTGATCAACTCCGTCCTCGGCGACGCCCCGAACGCCAAGACCGGCTACTGGGGAATCTGGGTCGACGACGCGTTCGCGACCAAGGGCGCGTGCGACATCGCGCTCAAGCCCGGCGAACAGCTGCTGTTCGCCGTCGACTCGCTCAAGCATCACGAGCACCCGCTCGGGATCAGCGGACCCGCCGACGCGACGGCCGGGCGGCCGTTCACGGTGAGCATCGTCGCCTACAGCGACGCCGGTCGGGCCGCCGCGCTGAAGCGCACGCGCGTCAGCTTCGGCGGCCTGAAGTCGGTCACCAGCGCCCGCGGCACCGTGTCGCTCACCGCCGAGCACACCGGCCCGCTCGAGCTCACGGTCAGCGCCGCCGGCTACATCCGCTCGGCGACGCTGACGGTCAAGGTCGCGCATTAGCGGCCCGGCGCCCCGGCGGATGCCGATTCGCCTGAGAGCCGCACTCGGAGCCGCCGCCGTCGCGCTGGCCTGCGCCGGGTGCGGTCTCGGGCTCGGCGCCGGGCCGGGGACCAGCAGCATCAGCCTGACCGTCACCCGCGACTTCGGCAGCGTGCCGGTCCGCACGGTGACCGCCGCGCACGTCCCCGGGTCCGAGACCGTGATGCGGATGCTCGAGCGCTCGTTCTCGGTCACGACGCGCTACGGGGGAGGGTTCGTGCAGTCGATCGACGGCCTCGCGCCGGCCGGCTCCGACCACGACTGGTTCTACTACGTCAACGGGATCCAGGCCCCGGCGGGCGCCGCCGCCACGGCGGTGCACCGCGGCGACCACATCTGGTGGGACCTGCACGACTACGGCGCGACCCAGACGATCCCGGCGGTCGTCGGCTCGTTCCCGGAGCCGTTCACGACCGGGATCGGCGGCAAGCGATACCCGACGACGCTCGAGTGCGCGGCCGACGTCGGCGCGGCCTGCAAGGAGGCGACCACCGAGCTCGACGCCCAGCACGTGCCGCTCGCCGGTCAGCTGCTGGGCACCGGCTCGGGCTCGGACACGCTCGGGGTGGTCGTCGGCACGTGGAGCGATCTGCGACCGGAGATCGCCGCGCAGCTGCTCGCCCACGGGCCGGGCGCGAGCGGCGTGTACGCCCGGTTCGCCGACGCCGGCAGCGCGCTGGAGCTGCTCGACCCCAGCGGCGCGGTGGTCAGGACGCTCGGCCCGGGCGCCGGCCTCGTGGCGGCCACCGGCGACAGCTCCCAGACGCCGACCTGGCTGGTCACCGGCACCGACGCCGCCGGGGTGGTCGCCGCCGCCCGGGCGCTCACGCCGCAGGCGCTGCACGATCATTTCGCGCTCGCGGTCGACGGCGGCGCGCAGTTCCCGGTCCCGCTCGAGCCGTCGCGGTGATCTACCGCCGGCGCGCCAGCCCGCTGCACAGCGCGCGCGCGTCGGTCGGCTGCGCGTACTGCCTGGCCCTCGGCATCGCGGCGCTGATCCTGTCTGACCCGGTCGTGCTGGGCGCGATCGTGCTGGCGGTGCTCGGCGCCGGCGCAGCGGCCGGGGTCGGCCGCGAGCTGCGCCGCGCCGTGCGATGGGCGCTGCCGCTCGCGGCGATGATCACCGTCGTCAACGCGCTCGTCTCGCGCAACGGGCTGACGGTGATCGTGCGGCTCGGCGACGTGCCGGTGCTCGGCCAGACCGACATCACGCTCGAGGCCGTGGTGTACGGGGGGGTGCTCGGGCTGCGCGCGGTGGCGCTGATCCTGAGCGGCGTGCTCTATACCGCGGCGGTCGACCCCGACGAGGTGCTGGCGCTGTTTCGCCGGGTGTCGTTTCGCTCGGCGCTGAGCGCGACGCTCGCCACGCGGATGGTCCCGGTCCTGCTGCGCGACGCGCGCCGCCTCGCCGACGCGCAGCGCTGCCGTCCCGGGCCTCCGCCGTCGCGCCTGGCGCTGATGCGGGCGGCCTCCAGCGGGGTCCTCGACCGCGCGCTCGACGTCGCCGCGGCGCTCGAGGTGCGGGGCTACGCCACCGCGCGGCGCCCGCCTCGATCGACGGTCCCCTGGTCGCGCCACGACCTGGCGTTCGCCGCGGCGGCCGGCGTGGTGGTCGCGCTGGCGCTCGCGGTCCGCCTCGACGGACTGGCGCCGTTCGCCGCCTACCCGGCGCTGCGGTGGCCGGCCGGCCCCGGCCCATGGGCCTGGGCGGCCGCGCTGATCGCCTGCGCGCTGGCGCCGTTCGCCGACCGGAGGGGCCTGCGGCCGTGAGCGCGATCGTCTTCGAGGACGTGACCTACCGTTACCCGGGCTCGCCGGCGCCGGCGCTGGACGGCGTCAGCCTGCGGATCGAGCCCGGCGAGCTGGTCGTCGTCGCCGGCGGCTCGGGATCGGGGAAGTCGACGCTGCTGCGGGCGATCAGCGGCCTGGTGCCCCACTTCCACGGCGGCACGTGCGCCGGGCGGATCACGGTGGCCGGATTCGACACCCGCCACCACGGCCCCGGCGACCTCGCCGTCGCCGTCGGGACGCTGTTCCAGGACCCCGAGACCCAGATCGTGATGGGCACGGTGCGCGCCGAGCTGGCCTTCGGATTGCAGAACCGCGGTCACTCGGCCGCGGCGGTGGCCCGCGGCGTGGAGGAGACGGCGCTCGCGCTGGCGATCGGCCACCTGCTCGATCGCTCGACGGCCGAGCTCTCCGGCGGCGAGCTGCAGCGGGTCGCGCTCGGCGCCGCGCTCGCCGGCCGCCCCTCGATCGTCGTCCTCGACGAGCCGACCTCGCAGCTGGATCCGGTGGCCGGCGACGAGCTGATCGGCTCGCTGCGCCGGGCCAACGAGGACTCCGACGCGACGATCGTCCTGGCCGAGCACCGCCTCGAGCGCTGCCTCGGTCTGGCCGACCGCGTGATCGCGCTCGCCGGCGGGCGGATCGTCTGCGACGCCACGCCGCCGGGCTTCCTGGAGTGGGCAGGCCGCGCGACGCCGAGCCTGCAGACGCCCGGCGCGCAGATGATGGCGGCGCTCGGGCTGGCGCCGGTGCCCGGGGTCAAGGGCGCCCGCGCGGTGCTGCGCCGGCGCGGACTGCTGCCCGAGCCCGGCGCCGGGACGGCCGCCGCCGTGCCCGCACCCCCCGACGGACCCACCGCCGCGCCGGCGCACGCCGCCGCGCCCGCCACCGCCCGAGCCGCCGCCGCCCGCCGCCGCCCGCTCGCCGGCCGCCGAGCGCGCCGCGATCAGCGCTCCGCGCTGGAGCTCGACCACGTCTGGCACGAGCTGCGGTCCGGTCCGGTGATCCTGCGCGACGTCTCGCTGCGCGTGGCCCCCGGCGAGCGGATCGCGCTGATGGGGCGCAACGGCGCCGGCAAGTCGACCGTGCTGCGCCATGGCGCCGGGCTGATGGAGCCCACCCGCGGCCGGGTCCACCACGACGGCCGGGTGGCGCTGCTGGCGCAGAACCCCAACGACTACCTCGTCCATGAGTCGGTCGGCGCCGAGGCGCCGGCCGACGCGCTCGCCGCCGTCGGCCTGTCGGCCCGGGCGTTCCCCGGGCGCCACCCGCGCGATCTGTCCGGCGGCGAGCGCCAGCGCCTCGCGCTGGCCGTCGTGCTCGGCGGCCGCGACGACAGCGCCGCCGTCGTCTGCCTCGACGAGCCGACGCGCGGGATGGACCGCGACGAGAAGGGCCGGCTCGCACAGCTGCTGTGCACGCTCGGCTCCGCCGTCGTGGTCGCCACCCACGACCCGGAGTTCGCGGTGGCGTTCGCCCAGCGCGTCGTGCTGCTCGCCGACGGCGCCGTGATCGCCGACGGCAGCCCCGAGGCGGTCCTCGCCGGGGGACGCTACTTCGCCACCGAGGTCGCGCGGATCCTCGGCGGCGCGGGCGCCGCGCTGACCCCGGCGCAGGGCGCCGCGCTGCTGTCGGCACCAGGCACGCCGGCCGGGGAGGACGGCGCGGGGCGCCCGGCGGTGATGGCGTGAGCTGGCAGGCCGGGGCGCTGGCGATCCTGTGCCTGGCGCTGGCCGCCGGCTTCGCCTGGTATGAGCGATCGCGCCCCGACGCGCGGATCGTCGCGCTCGTCGGCACGCTGGCGGCATTCGCGGCGCTCGGGCGGATCGCCTTCGCGGCGGTGCCCAACGTCAAGCCGACGACCGACATCGTGCTGATCGCCGGCTACGCGCTGGGCGGCGGGCCGGGCTTCGCGGTCGGTGCGCTGGCCGGCCTCAGCTCCAACTTCTTCTTCGGCCAGGGCCCGTGGACCCCGTGGCAGATGGCCGCCTGGGGCGCGACCGGCGTGATCGGCGCGCTGCTGGCGCGCGTCCCGATGCGCGTGGGCCGCTGGACGCTCGCGCTCGTGTGCTGCGCGGTCGGCTTCGCGTTCACCGCCGTCCAGGACGTCGGTGACTGGGTGACCTACAGCGACCACAGCCTCGGCGCGCTCGGGCTCTACGTCGGACAGGGCCTCGGCTTCGACGCCATCCACGCCGCCGGCTGCCTGATGTTCGCGCTCGCGCTCGGTCCGGCGCTCACCCGCTCGATCGCCCGCTTCGCCCGGCGCCTGCAGGTGACGTGGGCGGCGCCCGGCGAGCCGGCCTCGCCGCCGGTCCCGGGCGCGCTCGCGCCGGTGGTGATCGCCGCGACCGTCGCGCTCGGGCTCGGTCTGGGTCCGCGGCCGGCGGCCGCGCGGGCCGCCGGGCGCTCGACGGGCCCGGCGCCGGCCGCCGCCGCCCGCGCCGCGACGGGCTATCTCCGCGGCGCCCAGAACGCCGACGGCGGTTTCGGCGCCGCCCCGGGGCAGGCGTCTGACCAGTTGTTCACCGGCTGGGCGGCCCTCGGCCTGGCCGCCGCCGGCGACGACCTCGACGCGCTCGCCACGCGCGGGCGCGGCGTCATCGCCTACCTCGCGGCCGGCGTCCCGGCGATCTCCGACGTCGGCTCGCTCGAGCGCACGATCCTCGTCGTCCGCGCCGCCGGCCGGTCCGCGCTGAACTTCGCCGGGCGCGACCTGGTCGCGGAGCTGCGCCGCCACATCGCCCGCGACGGCGCGGTCTCAGACCAGGTCAACCTGACCGCCTTCGCCGTGCTCGCGCTCCGCGCGGCCGGCGTCGCGCCGCCCGCCCGGACGCTCGCCTGGCTGGTCGCCCAGCAGGACCGCGACGGCGGCTTCAGCTTCGCCGGGGCGGGGGGGAGCAGCGACGTCGACGACACCGGCGCGGTGCTCGAGGCGCTCTCGGCGGATCGGGGCGCGGCCCCCGCGGCCGCCCGGGCGATCGCCTACCTGCGCGCCCAGCAGGATCGCGACGGCGGCTTCCCATCCCAGCCCGGGGGCGGCTCCAACGCCCAGTCCACGGCGTGGGCGGTGCAGGGCCTCGACGCGGCCGGCGTCGATCCCGGCGCGCTGCGCCGGCACGGAGCGGCCTCGCCGCTGTCCTACCTCAGCTCGCTGGTCGGGTCCGACGGGCAGATCGCCTACGCGCGCGGCGTCCAGCAGACCCCGGTGTGGGTGACGGGGGAGGCGCTGATGGCGCTGGAGGGCAGGCCGCTGCCGCTCGCGCCGCCGGCGGCCTCGCCGGGGACCGCGGGTGCGTCCGAGCCGGCCGCGTCCGCGTCCGCCCGGCCCGCCGCCGCCCGCCGCCCGGCGTCCACGCGAGCGCGGGCCACGCCGAGGCGGGTGCCCCCCGTCACCGCGCGGCCACGCCCCGGCGCCAGGTCGCCCGCCGGCCGCGCCGCACCCGTTCACGTTCGCGCCGCCGCCGCCGCCGCCGGGGCCGTGCCGGGCGCGATCGGCGGGCTGCTGCGCGCCGTCGGCATCGTCACCGCGGTGGCGCTCGCGCCCGTCGGCCTCGGATGAGCCCCGTGCGACGCCGTCCCCGGACGCCGGTGGGCGAGCCGACCTGCGGCGCGATCAACCGGTAGGCTGACCGCTCGATGCGGATCGGTGTTCCGAAGGAGACCGCCGCGGGCGAGCGCCGGGTCGCGCTCGTGCCCGAGGTCGTCGGCAAACTGTCGCGCACCGCCGGAGACGGCGGAGCGGCGGCGATCGAGGTCGTCGTGCAGCGCGGCGCCGGGTCGGGGGCGCTGATCCCCGATCAGGCGTATGCCGACGCGGGCGCCACGCTCGTCGACGACGCCGCCACCGCGTTTGACGCCGACGTGGTGGTCAAGGTGTCGCCGCCGAGCGCGGCCGAGGTCGGTCTGCTGCGCTCCGACGGCGTGCTGATCGGCTTTCTGGCGCCGCTGACCAACGGCGACGGCGTGCGGGCGATCGCGGCGAGTGGCGCAACGAGCTTTGCGATGGAGGCGATCCCCCGGATCTCCCGCGCCCAGTCGATGGACGCGCTGTCCTCGCAGGCCAACATCGGCGGCTACCGGTCGGCGCTGATCGGCGCGCAGGAGCTCGGGCGGTTCTTCCCGATGCTGATGACGGCGGCGGGCACGATCCGCCCCGCGACGGTGCTGATCCTCGGCGCCGGGGTGGCCGGCCTGCAGGCGATCGCCACCGCCCGGCGGCTGGGCGCGGTCGTGCAGGGCTTCGATGTGCGCTCGGCGGTCAAGGAGCAGGTCGAGTCGCTCGGCGCGCACTTTCTGGAGTTCGATCTCGGAGGGGACCTGGAGGGCGCGGGCGGTTATGCCAAGGAGCTGACGCCCGAGCAGCAGGCGCGCCAGCAGGAGCTGATGGCCGAGGCGATCGGCAAATGCGACGTCGTGATCACGACGGCCGCGGTTCCCGGCCGGCGCGCGCCGATCCTCGTCACCGAGGAGGCGGTGAAGAAGATGAAGCCGGGCTCGGTGATCGTCGATCTCGCCGCCGAGAGCGGCGGCAACTGCGAGCTGTCGCAGCCCGGTGAGTCGATTCTGGCCCACGACGTCAAGATCCTCGCTCCGCTCAACGTGCCCAGCACGATGGCCGAGCACGCCTCCCAGCTGTACGCGCGCAACATCCAGGCGCTGCTGGGCCTGATGATCTCCCCCGAGGGGGTGCTGGCGCTCGATTTCGAGGACGAGGTGATCGCCGGCGCGTGCATCACGCGAGGCGGCGAGATCGTCCACGAGGGCGCCCGGCGGGCGGCCGGCGTGGCGCAGGCGGCGGCGTCGTGAGCATCGTCACCGAGCTCGCGATCCTGGTGCTGGCCGGTTTCATCGGCTACGCGGTCATCTCCAAGGTGCCCAACACCCTGCACACGCCGCTGATGTCGGGAACCAACGCGATCCACGGGATCGTGCTGCTCGGCGGCCTGCTTTTGATCTCGGAGTCGAGCGGGATCCTGGAGAAGATCCTGCTGGTGATCGCGATCGCGTTCGGGACGATCAACATCATCGGCGGGTTCTTGGTGACCGACCGGATGCTCGGCATGTTCAAGCCCAAGCCGGCGCCCCCGGCCGAGGACGAGCCGGATGCTGCGAAGGACGGCTCGTGATCCTCGCGCCCGCGGTCTTTCTGCAGAACATCAACTTCATCGATGTCCTCTACATCATCGCGTTCGCGATGTTCATCTACGGGATGAGCGGGCTGACCGGGCCGCGGACCGCGGTTCGTGGTAACAAGATCGCCGCCGCCGGCATGTCGATCGCGTTCGTGGCGACGCTGCTGCAGAAGGGGGTGTTGCACGGCTCCAGCACGCCGTGGCTGATGGCGCTCGGGCTGGCGATCGGGCTGGCGATCGGGATCCCCGCGGCGCTCCGCGTCAAGATGACCGCGATGCCGCAGATGGTGGCGCTGTTCAACGGCGTCGGCGGCGGCGCGGTCGCGCTGATCGCCTGGATCGAATACCGCCATCATTTCGTCGTTGACCATGGGGCGGTGTGGGCGCTCAAGGTCGAGATCCCGTCGCTGTTCGCCGCGATCGTCGGCTCGGTCTCCTTCTGGGGGTCCAACATCGCGTTCGGCAAGCTGCAGGAGATCCTGCCCGGTAAGCCGATCAAGCTGCCCGGGCAGTCGATCATCAACGGCGTGCTGTTCCTGATCGCCGTCGCCGCGGCGGTCGTGCTCGCCGCCGGCACCCATTCGCAGGCGCTGTTCATCCTCGGGATCCTCGTCGCCGCCGCGGTGTTGGGCAACATGGTCGTGCTGCCGATCGGCGGGGCTGACATGCCGGTCGTGATCTCGTTGCTCAACGCGTTCACCGGCCTGTCGGCGGCGGCCACCGGCATCGCCCTGCAGAACACCGCGCTGATCGTGGCCGGGATGATCGTCGGCGCGTCGGGCACGATCCT
>JBELAG010000188.1:0-11851 GCA_049509055.1 Solirubrobacteraceae bacterium | reverse complement strand
CGTAGGCCACCTCCCGCACCAGCTGATGTGAGAACCGCCGCCGGCCCGGGACCACCGGATCGAAGAACTCGCCGAGCGCGCGCAGCGGATCCTCGCCGCGCGCGCCGCCGGGCCACTCGTCGCCCAGGACCTCCGTGAGGATCGCCAGCTCGACCTCCATCCCGAGCACCGCCGCCGAGCGCAGGACCCGGCGGTCGGGTGTCGCGAGCCGGTCGATCCGGGCGGCGATCGCGGCCTCCACCGAGCGCGGCAACGCGGTGGGATCGCCGCCGTCACGCAGCTGCGCCACGAGCGCGCGCAGGAACAGCGGGTTCCCGCCCGACCGGCGCGTCAGCTCGGCCAGGCGATGAGGTGGCATCGGCGCCGTCGCGGTCGCAAGCCCCAGCAGGCGCGCGGCGGCCTCCCTGCTCAGTGGTCCGAGCTCGATCCGCAGCTGCGGCGGCGAGGCGAGCGGGCTGGGATCATCCGGCCGCCGGCTGACGATCACCAGCCAGCGGCGGGCCGGCGCGTCGGCCGCCAGGCGGGCGATCAGGTCCCGGGAGGCGTCGTCCATGAGCTGCGCGTCGTTGAAGATCAGCGTCGCGGGCCCGGGCAGAATCAGCGCGAGCAGCTCGCTGAACAGCTCCTCGAGCCGCTGCTTGCGCAGGGATGGGTCGATCTGCTGCACCTGCACGCCGGCGGGCATCTCGACGCCCGCGACGATCCCGATCAGCGCCAGCCAGGGCGTGAGGTGGGTCGCGCTGCGGCGGGCGAGATCGCGCAGGCGGCTCGCCATCGCGTCGGCCGGCGCGTCGGCGTCGACCTCCCAGTGCGCGCGCAGCCAGCGCTGGAAGGGGTCGTACGGTCGCGCGCCGGCGTACACGTCACCGTCCATCCAGATGACGTCGCCGGGCGCGCGCGAGCGCAGCTCGGCGAGCAGGCGCGACTTGCCGATCCCCGGCTCCCCGACGACCTCGGCCACCCGCCCGCGGCCGCCGGCCACCGCGTTCGCCGACTCCACGAGGGCGCCCAGCTCCTGCTCGCGGCCGACCAGGGGCTCGGAGCTCGGCTCGTCGGCGGCGCGCCCGGCGGTCGCGGAGCCGATCCCCCACGCCGCGACCGGCGCCCGCTTGCCCTTGACCGCCAGCGGCGGGTGGGCCACCGCCGCGAAGCTCGCGTTCCCCGCCGCGACGAGCTCGTCGCCGACCAGCAGTTCGCCCTCGGCGGCGTGCTCGCTCAGCCGCGCGGCGAGGTTGACGCAATCGCCCATCAGCGAGTACGTACGGCGATAGGAGGGGCCGAAGTCGCCGGCGAACGCCCGGCCGGCGCTCGCGCCGGCCCGCAGCGCCAGCACCCCGGCGGCGTCGATCGCCTCCCGCAGCGCGGCGATCATCCGCTCCTCGTCGTGACCGACCCGGCGAGGCGCGCCGGCGCTCAGCATCACCTTCGCGCCGTTGGGGCTGATGTCGGTCGCCAGGAATGCCACCTCGTGCGAGGTCATCGCATCCTGGACGACGCGGATGGCATGGTCGAGCGCCGCGCCCGTCGCCTCGGGCCCCTCGGCCGCCAGCAGCGTGTCGACCCCGGAGATCTTCAGGAAGCCGATCGTCGCGTGGCGGTGCTCGCTCTCCACTCCGCCCCCGAGGATGTGTGCCCGCATCGTCTGGCAGAGCGCCGCGGCGATCGATACCTCGCGGTAGTCGGCGGTCTCGGCCCCGGCCGGCATCCGCTCCGCGTCCGGCGCGCGTCGCAGCAGCAGGCCCGATCCGGCCGCCGTCGTGGGCACTCCCTGCCGGGCATGGGCCAGCGCCGCCGCCGTCCCGTCGCTCACCACGATCTGTCCGGGCCCGGCGGCCTGCTCCATCTCGGCGAGCGTCGTGGCGGCGGCTCCGGTCACGATCAGCTCCCGGTGATCGGCGTTGCCGACCATGAAGAAGTCGCATGGCCCGCTGTGCGCTCCGATCGACATGCGCAGCCGCAGCGGTCCGCGACTCGTCTTCAGGCCTCCGACCTGGCGCATCACCCGCTGCATCTCCGCGGCCGCGCGGCATCCGCGGACGACGTGATCGCCTCCCTGAAACAGCAGCAGCGTCGCGTCGCCGCCCCACTTGATCAGCCCGGCGCCGTACGCGTAGGCGGTCCTGAGCAGCGAGTCGAACGTGGCGTTGATCAGCTCGGCCATCTCCTCGGCGCCGATCTTGCCCTGGACGCCGAGCAGCTCGGTCATCCGGGTGAAGCCCGAGATGTCGGCGAACAGCAGCGTGCAGTCCAGCGCGCGGTGGCGCTCGCCGGGCCGGTCGCGCAGCCAGTCGGCGACGAGCGACGGAACATACGGACCGAGTGCCTGCTCGCCGGAACGGAAGACTCGTGCGGAGGCGATCGCCCGATCCATGGGAGAGGGAGGCTACCGCGGCGCACGCGCGCCCATCGGCCGCCGGGCCGGCCTGTCGATCGGTCAGGCCGGCCGGCGGTCCTCGGTCACGCCGCGGGCGCGGCGGCGATGCGGCCGCCGCGGGTGCGGCGCGGCTCGGGCGCCGGGGCGGCGGCTGCCGCCCGGCGCTGCGCGCGCATCGGCCGCAGCGGGATCCGCCGCAGCGGGACCCGCCGCAGCGGCTGGCTCGCGCGGCGGGGAGCGACCTCGACGTAGCGCATCGCGACCCGGCCGAACCGGATCACGTCGCCGTCGGTGAGCTCGGCCACCGTCACCTGGCGGCCGTTGACGAACGTGCCGTTGGAGCTGCGGTCGTCGAGGATCCGCACGGCGTCGCCGCGCACCGCCACGATCGCGTGACGGCGCGAGACCTGAGGGTCCTCGAGCCGGACGTCGGCGATCAATCCGCGGCCGATGTGGGTGATCGGGCGATCGAGCGCGATCAGTACCGTGTCGTCGTCGTTGGCGATCGAGAGATAGCGCCCGGAGGGCGCGGTCGCGGCGGCGATCGCGCGCTCGCGGGTGCGGTGATCGAGCACCGCGATCGAGTCGACGACGAACGGATGGTGAGCGTCGATCCCGTGGGTCGCATGCTCGGCGTGGTGGCGCGGCGCGGGAGGCCGGGCCGGAAGGTGGGCGGGGAAGGTGGTGGACATGTCGTTCACTTCACCATCGTGCCCGTAGACAAAGGTCAGAACCGACGAAGGATTTCCTCAGTGACCTTATGAAGACACGACGCGCCCCGCACCGGCGGGGATGCGGGGCGCGTCGGGAAACGGCGGGGTCGGCGCGGGCCGGTGCTACTTGAGCTCGACGAGTCCGCCGGCCTCCTCGAGATCGGCCTTGAGCTTCTCGGCCTCGGCCTTGTCGATGCCCTCCTTGATCGGCTTGGGGGCCTCGTCGACGAGCGCCTTGGCCTCCTTGAGGCCGAGGCCGGTCGCCGCGCGCACGACCTTGATCACCTGGATCTTCTTGTCGCCGGCGGCGTTGAGGATCACGTCGAAGGCCGTCTGCTCCTCGACCTCCTCGGCGGGCTCGCCGGCGGCCGCGGGCGCCGCCGCGGCGACCGCCGTCGCCGAGACGCCGAACGCCTCCTCGAGCGCCTTGATCCGCTCTGAGAGCTCGAGGACCGAGATCGTCTTGAGCTCCTCGATCCACTCCTGAGTACTGGTTGCCATGCTTCCTCCTTATGCGTCGGACGGTGCCGCGTCCGGCGCGGCCTCAGTGTCTGCTTGCTGGGGCGCCGCGGCGTCGGGCGCCGCGGCGACAGGTTCGGGTTCCGCGGGCTCGGGCGCGGGCTCGGGCTCGACGGGCGTTTCCGGCTCGGGCTCGGCGACCGCCTCGGACTCCGCGACCGCTTCGGGCTCCGCCGCGGGCGCTTCCGGCTCCGCCGCGGCCGGGGGGGGCGCCTCGCCGCTGACGAGACCCTGGTCGAGGATCGCCTGTAGCTGGATCGCCAGCCCCGTGATCAGAGCGTTGAGCCCGCGGACCAGACCGGTCAACGGCGCGGCGACCGTGCCGACGAGCTGCGCGTAGAGCACGTCGCGCGAGGGCAGCCGGGCGATCGACCGGACGTCGTCGGCGCTCAGCACCGACCCGTTGAGCACCCCGCCCTTGAACTCGAGCAGGTTGAACTGCCGGGCCGCGTCGTTGAGCGCCTTGGCCGCCAGCGCGGCGTCGCCGCGCACGAGCGCCAGCGCCGTGGGCCCGACGAGCAGCGGCTTGAGGTCCGCCATCCCGGCCTGATCGGCCGCGCGCTCCGACAACGAGTTCTTGACCACCCGGAAGCGCGCGTCGGCATCACGCAGTCGAGCTCGCAGGTCCGCGGCCTGGGCGACCGTGATCCCGCGATAGTCGACCGCGAAGATCGCCTCCGACGACTGGATCTGCTCGGCGATCTCATCGATCACCGCTGTTTTCTGGTCTCTGTTCATCTTTCGCTCTCGGTCACGAGAAACGCCCGCTGGTCGGCGGGCGTCAAAGTCGGGCGCGACGCGGCGCGCCGGCGAGCTTCGAGCTGTCCGCCTGATCCGGTCTTACGCGCGCTGGCGGCCGGACGTCTCGGGCTTGCACTCTGGGTGGTTGCGGTAGTTTAGGCGGCGACCGGCTCCTCGACGAGGTCACGGGTGCGGGAGGGGTCGACTTTGACCCCGGGGCCCATCGTGCTCGCGAACGTCACCGAGCGGATGTAGCGGCCCTTGGCCGCCGACGGCTTGGCGCGGATCAGCTCGTCGATCACCGCGGCGTAGTTCTCCAGCAGCAGCCGGTCGTCGAAGCCCTTCTTGCCGATCACGAGATGGACGATCGCCGTCCGGTCGGTGCGGTACTCCACCTTGCCGGCCTTGGACTCGCTGACCGCCTTGGCCACGTCCATCGTGACCGTGCCGACCTTCGGGTTGGGCATCTTCCCGGCCGGGCCGAGGATGCGGCCGAGCCGACCCACGATCGGCATCATGTCCGGCGTCGCGATCGCGACGTCGAAGTCGTCGAAGCCCTCCTGAATGCGCGCCGCCAGATCCTCGCCGCCGACGACATCGGCGCCGGCCTCTTCGGCCTCGCGCGCCTTGTCGCCCTGCGCGAAGACGGCGATCTTCACTTCCTTGCCGAGCCCGTGGGGCAGCGCGATCGTGCCGCGCAACTGCTCGTCGGCGTGGCGGACGTTGAGCCCGGTCCGCACGTGGACTTCGACGGACTCGTCGAACTTGGCGGTGCTGAGCTGCTTGACGAGCGCGATCGCCTCTGCCGGCTGGTATTCCCGGGAGCGGTCGAAACGCTGCTTGGCGTCGAGATAGGCCTTACCGTGGTTGGCCATCAGGGGTGCCTCCTGGCGGTCATGATCAGACCACCTCCACGCCCATCGAGCGCGCGGTGCCGGCGATGATCTTCGCCGCCGCGTCGACATCGTTGGCGTTGAGGTCGGTCATCTTCTTTTCGGCGATCGCCCGCAGCTGCTCCTGCGTGATGCTGGCGACCTTGACGCGATGGGGCTCGGCCGAGCCCTTGTCCAGCGACAGCGCCTGCTTGATCAGCACCGCGGCCGGCGGGCTCTTGGTGACGAACGTGAACGACCGGTCCTCATAGACGGTGATCACCACCGGGATCACGGTGCCGGCGTCGGACTGCGTCTGGGCGTTGAACGCCTTGACGAACTCCATGATGTTGACGCCGTGCTGTCCGAGCGCGGGACCGACCGGCGGCGCCGGGCTGGCTTGCCCGCCGACCGCCTGCAGCTTGATGTGGGTAAGGACCTTCTTGGCCATCGTTGGTTACCTGACGTCTCTCTCGCTAAATCTTCTTGACCTGGTCGAAGCCGACCTCGACGGGCGTCTCGCGGCCGAAGATCGACACGAGCACCTTGAGCCGCTGGGCATCCTCGTTGACCTCGGAGATCTCGCCGGAGAAGTCCGACAGGGGCCCGGACACGACCTTGACCGACTCGCCGATCGAGAACTGCGCGCGGCTGCGCGGCCGTTCGGCCGGCTCCATGTGCAGAAGCCGATCGACCTCGGCCTGGGTCAGCGGGACCGGCTCGTTGGACGCGCCGACGAAGCCGGTCACCCCCGGGGTGCCCTTGACCAGCGACCACGAGTCCTCGTTGAGATCCATCTGCACCAGCACGTATCCGGGCATCGTCCGCTTCTCGACGGTGATCTTCTGGTTGTCCTTCATCTCCGAGACCGACTCGGTCGGGACGATGATCTGCTTGACCGCGCGCTGCTGGTTCAGCGAGACGACGCGGTGCTCAAGGTTGTGCTTGACCTTGTTCTCGTGACCGGAGTAGGTGTTGACGACGTACCAGCGGAACATGATGGATCTCGGACTGAGCTCCTACTTGAGGATGAGGTTGACAACCTTAGTGGCTATGAAATCGGCCACACCGAGGAAGACGCCGGCGACGATCACAAACCCGATCACCACCCCCGTGGCCTGCATGACCTGCCGACGATCAGGCCACTGTACCCGCTGAAGCTCCCGCCAGCTTCCCTGCAGGAACGCGACCAGGCGAGCGACGGGCCGCACCGCCGGCGCCGACGCCGCGGTCGGCGTGAGCCCCCCGGGCGCTCCGGCCTCTGACCCGCGCCCGCCACCGGACCGGCCGCCGCCGGCGCCACCGCCGAGGCCGCCACCGGACCGGCCGCCGCCGGCGCCACCGCCGAAGCCCGATCCGGCTCCCTCGCCGTCGAGGTCGGCGTCGTCTCCGAAGGCGGCCTCCTGATCGGCGATGTAGCCCGCGTCGGCGGAGCCGGCGAGCTCGGGGCGGCCGAGCGCGAGCTGTGCCTCGGCGAGCTCGACGTCGGGCGTCGCGTGCTCGATCGGATCGGGCGCGTCGTCGCGTGAGTCGTCGCGACGGCCTCCGTTGGCGGTGACGACGCCGGGTGGCGTCGAACCATCGTCGGACGGCCCCCCGGGCCGCCGATCGCTACGGCGTTTGCGGTTGCGAGCCACGGGGTGCTCCGAGATCGCTCAGCGCGTTTCGCGATGCGCGGTGTGACACCTGCACCAGCGACAGTACTTGCGCAGCTGCAGCCGCTCGGGGTTGTTCCGTTTGCTCTTGTTGGTCTGGTAATTCCGGCGCTTGCACTCCTCACAGGCGAGGGTGGCAGCGATCCGGACGTCTCCACGGGCCATTTCGCGCTTCTTCGACGGAGGTGGTCGGGACAGTGCGCCGAGCCGCGGGCGTGATTATCAACGCCGCCCGGCGCCGGATCCAGTGTAGCGCCCGGGCTCGGACCGCGGAGCCCGCGGACCTCCGCGGATCGGCGCCGCACGGGACAATGCGCCGATGCGCCGGCGCCACGCACCCCACTGATGCTGCGCCTGATCGGCCTCGTGGTCTCGATCGGGCTGGCGGATTCGCTGAATCCGTCGACGATCGCGCCCGCGCTCTATCTGGCCAGCGGCCGGCGGGCCCGCGCGCAGGTCGCCGAGTTCACGCTGAGCGTGTTCGCGGTCTACCTCCTGGGGGGACTGGCGATCGCGCTCGGTCCGGGCGAGCTCGTGCTGGCACTGGTGCCGCGCCCCGGTCGCCATCTCGGCTACGTGCTGGAGATCGTCGCCGGCGTGGCGATGCTCACCGCCGCCGCCTTCCTGTGGGGCTACCGCGATCGCCTCAGCAACCAGGAGTCGCTGCCGTCGGTCTCGATGAACCGCTCCGGCGCGTTCCTGGGCGCGACGATCACCGCCGTCGAGCTGCCGACCGCGTTTCCCTACTTCGCGGCGATCGCCGCCCTCGTGACCGCCAACCTGAGCATCGTGCGGCTGGTGATCCTGCTGGTGATGTTCAACGTCTGCTTCGTGGCGCCGCTGCTCGGAATCCTCGGCACGCTCACCTTTGCGGGGCCCAACGCCCAGCGCATGCTGCTGATGGGCCGCCAGCGACTGGAGGCCCACTGGCCCGCCATCCTCGCGGTGCTCGCGCTGATCGCGGGCATGTTCGTCACGCTGCTGGGGGTCACAGGCCTCGGCAGTCTGCACCACAACGACTTCGGCACGCTCTCGCGCAGGCTCCGCCATCTGCTGCGACCGTAGCCCCCGCATCGCGTGCCGCGCGAGACCGCGGTGATCAGGCGGGCGGGGCCTGCTCCCGGGCCTGGCGGACGATCCGCCGCATCCCGTTGAGCCAGCGGTCCGGCTGGGATCCCTTGAGCGCCATGTGCCGGACGACATCCTCGTGCGGCAGGATCAGGAATCGCTCGTCGCGCACCCCGGCCACCACGGCCTCGGCCACGTCGGCGGGCTCGATCAGCCCTCCGGAGAGCAGCGGCACCGCCCCGATCGGATCCTCGAGCGCGACCTCGAGCATCGGCGTCCGCACCGCCTGGGGACACAGGCACGACACCTTGACGCCGGCGTCGCTGTAGGTGATCGCCAGCCATTCGGCGAGCGCCACCGCCGCGTGCTTGGTGACCGAGTAGCCCAGCGCCGAGACCTGGGTCAGCAGCCCGGCCGCCGAGGCGGTGCTCAGCAGGTAGCCGTCGCCGCGAGCGACCATCTCGGGCAGCAGCGCGCGGGCGGCCCACACGTGGGCCATGACGTTGATCTCCCACATCCGCTGCAGTTCGTCGTCGGGGGCCTCGGGGCCCCCGCTCGGCCCGGGAACGCCGGCGTTGGAGAAGAACAGGTCGATCGGGCCGCCATGCCGCGTCGCGCCCGCCACGAGCGCGCGGATCTCGCTCTCGCGGCTGACGTCCGCGGCCAGCGCCAGCGCCCCGATCTCCTCGGCCACCGCCCGCGCGCGATCGCCGTCGACGTCGGACACCACCACCCGCGCCCCCTCGGCGGCGAAGCGGGTCGCGCACGCGCGCCCGATCCCGCTGGCGGCGCCGGTCACGACCACGTGTCTTCCCGCCAGTTCCACGACGCGCAAGCCTACGCCGTCGGCGCCGACACGGCACGACCTCCGCGTCAGGCGCTGCCCAGCACGACGCCGGCGGCGACGATCAGCGCACCGCCGAGCGCCACCTGCAGCAGGCTCGTGCGCAGCGACACCGACAGGAATCGCTTGCGGATCAGCGAGATGGCGGTCAGCTCGATCGCGACCACGATCCCCGCGACGACCAGCGCCGTGTGGACCTCGGAGATCAGGAACGGCAGCGAATGAAAGACGCCGCCGATCGTCGTCATCACCCCGGTGACCACGCCCCGGACGATCGCCGAGCCCCGCCCGGTCTCGCTGCCGTCATCCGACAGCGCCTCCGAGAAGCCCATGCTGATCCCCGCGCCGACCGCCGTGGCCAGACCGACGAACAACGCGGCGTGCGATCCCGACAGCAGCGCCGCCGCGAAGATCGGCGCCAGCGTCGACAGCGTGCCGTCGATCAGTCCGACCAGGCCCGGCTGCACGTAGCGCAGCAGCAGCGCCCGTTCGTCGATGTCTCTGAGCTGTGAGATGACTTCTGCCATGGCATCGATTATAACAACTGTGTTAGAATAAGGGCACCCTTAGATTCTCAGGTTCAACCCGCGAGCCCTTGCGAACGCTGATGCCCGTCAACGCCGATCCCCACGCTCCGCCGGCCACCGCGCCCGGCGACTTCGCGGCACTGCTGCACGCGCGCGGGCAGCGCGCGACGCCGCAGCGCCTGGTGATTCTGCGGGAGTTGCGGCGCACCGGGCGCCACTGCACCGCCGACGAGCTGCGCGGCGCGATCGGTCACGAGCTGCCGGGCACCTCGACCCCGACGGTCTACGCCACGCTTGACCTGCTCGTGGAGCTCGGATTGGCGCGGCGGATCGACGCCGGGACCGGCGCGACGCTGTATGACCCCCGCACCGAGCCCCACGCGCACGTAGCGTGCCGCGCCTGCGGCCGCGTGGAGGACCTGGAGTGCGCCGTCGACAGCGCGGCGCTGTTGCGCGCCGGGCGAGACGCGGGCTTCCGCGGCGACGCCGTCGACGTGACGATCCACGGCCTGTGCGCAGCGTGCGCCGCCGCCCACCGCTGAGCCCACCTCGCCCGCCCCTCATGTCCGGAGGTGCGGTCGATCTTCGGCCTATTTACCCACTTTTTCGCCCTGCCCCCCGTTGCGCTCGCGGCGCCGGGGGCGCCGGGGGCTCGACGGACGCTGACCGCCGGCCCGGCGCGTCAGGCCGCGCTGGGCGGCGCCGACTGCGGCGCGGCGATCCGGGCGCGCTGGCGGTCCGGGGTGATCCGGACGACGTTCCACGCCAGGCCGACGCGTGCCAGCCCGAGGATGAACAGGCCGGAGGGATCGATCTCGTACCAGCGCAGGCCGTGGAATGCCGAGCGGGGGAAGGCGTGGTGGTTGTGATGCCACGACTCCCCGAGCGAGAGCAGCGACAGCCAGGCGACATTGGTCGACTGGTCGTCGACGTCGAAGCGCCGTGTGCCGAAGAAGTGACAGACCGAGTTGACCGACCAGGTCACGTGGTGCACGAAGAAGATGCGCACCAGGCCACCCCAGACGAGGCCGCGCAGGGCGCCGTCCAGCGTGAAGCCGTGCAGGATGAATCCCGCGATGGTGGGCACCAGCAGCGAGGCGAGCGCCAGCAGCGGAAAGCGGCGCCCGATCCTGCGCATCGCCGGGTCCTCGTAGAGATCGGCGGCGTACTTCTTCCAGTCGGCCTGACCCTGGGTCTCCATCAGCCAGCCGACGTGGGCGTGCCACAGGCCGGGCAGTCCGCTGCCGTGACCGACGTGCGGGCTGTGCGGGTCGCCCTCCCGATCGGTGTGGGCGTGGTGCTTGCGGTGGTCGGCCACCCAGTCCAGCACCGAGCCCTGGACCGACAGCGACCCCATCACCGCGAACAGGTGCTCGAGCCACGGGTAGGTCTGAAATGCCCGGTGGGTGAGCAGGCGGTGAAAGCCGATCGTCACCCCGGCGGCGGTGATCAGATACATGACGACCATGATCGCCAGGTCGGTGAGGTCGACGGCGCGGTTCCACAGCATCACGATCGCGACGAGGACGCCGACGAACGGGATGACCACGCCCAGCAGGTTGGCGGTGCGTTCAGTGCGAGTCATTGCCGACCAGTTTCTCATACTGTTCGTGCGATTTCTTGCGTGAACCAGCGCGCAAACCCACGACAAATTCATACAAAAGGAATAATTTTCGCTCAGCGGGGCGCGAAGCCGCCCCGCCATCGGATCACGGCCGGCCGCGTGCGCCGTACAGCAGGCGCTGCGGGAGCGGGACCGGCGACAGGCTGTCGACGGCTCCGCCGAGGAGCACGCGGACCTCGAGCGTCTGGAGCAGTTGCGCGAGCTCGAACCGCTCGGACTCGCTCAGCCGGCTGCGCCGGCCGCGACCGGCGCGGATCAGCTCCAGCAGCCGCCGGCGCTCGGCCGGGGTCAGCCGCGCGACGTGCTCGCGGGCGAGCACGGCGAGCTCGGCCGCGGTCAGCAGCTTGACGACCGGGAGGCGCCGCAGGCCGGGAATCCGCTCCGAGGCGCGCCCGACGGCGCGCGTGACCAGGCCCTGGGGCACGCCTGCTCAGTCTAGGACGGCCCCGGGCGCCCGGGACGCGCGCGGCCGACGCGCGCCCCGAACGCCCACTGCGAGCTACAGTTTGATGCAGACCGACTTGGTCTCGGTGTAGGCCTCCAGGATCTCGTGGCCCATCTCGCGGCCCCAGCCCGACTCCTTGTAGCCGCCGAACGGCAACGCCGCGTCGAACACGTTGTAACAGTTGACCCACACCGTCCCGGCCCGCAGGCTGTCGGCGAGCCGGTGGGCCTTGGACAGGTCGCTCGTCCAGATCCCCGCGGCCAGCCCGTAGTTGGTGTTGTGGGCCTTGGGCAGGACGTCCTCGACGTCCTTGAACGGCGTCACGGTCACCACCGGGCCGAAGATCTCCTCGGCCTCCACCTTCATCGTGGCGTGGGTGTCGGTGAGCACGGTCGGCTCCACGAAGTAGCCGCGGTCGCCCTTGCGCTGACCGCCGACGGCGAACGTGGCGCCCTCCTCGCGGCCGGCC
>JBELAG010000187.1:0-11857 GCA_049509055.1 Solirubrobacteraceae bacterium | reverse complement strand
TTCGGGGTGTTCGAGGACAAGGTCCTCAAGAACTACATCGCCACCGAGTTCCTCTATGACTATCTCAAGGACAAGAAGACGGTCGGCGTCATCGACGAGGATCGCGAGCGCGCGATCCAGTACGTTGCCGAGCCGATCGGGGTCGTGCTCGCGCTGCTGCCGATCACCAACCCCACCTCGACCACGCTGTTCAAGTCGATCGTCTGCACCAAGACGCGCAACGCCCTGATCATGCGGCCGTCGGCTCGCGCCGCGCAATGCACCGTGCGTGCCGCCGAGATCCTCCAGGCCGCGGGCGAGGCGGCCGGACTGCCGCCCGATGCACTGCAGGTGATCCCCGATCCGACCCTCGACGTCTCCCAGTACCTCTTCCATCACGCCGGCGTCGATTTCATCTGGACGACCGGCGGGCCGAAGGCGGTGGCCGCCGCCAACGCCGCCGGCAAGCCGTGCCTGAGCGTCGGCCCGGGCAACGCCCCCGTGTACCTGCACCGCAGCGCGGACATCCCGATGGCGGTCGTCGACATCCTCGTCTCCAAGACGTTCGACTCCTCGGTGATCTGCCCGGCCGAGCAGACCTGCGTGATCGACGACGCGATCTACGACGCGGTGATCGACGAGTTCACCCGCATGGGCGCCCGCCTGCTCACCGACGCCGAGACCGATGCTCTCGCCGCGAAGTCCTTCACCGCCGAGGGCACGATGGACTTCGCGGCCCTCGGGCAGTCGTGCGCGAATCTCGGCGCACTGGCCGGCTTCGAGGCCGCCGAGACCGACAAGGTGCTGCTCGCGCCGCTGCCGTCAGACCTCGGCGCGCTGGCCGAGCACCCGTTCCTCGCCGAGAAGCTGATGCCGGTGCTGGGAATCGTGCGCTCCCCGTCGGTGCAGCACGGGATCGACGCCTGCGAGCTGGTCACCGAGCATGGCGGCCTCGGCCACACGTCGGCGGTCTACGCCACCGACGAGGACGTGATCAGCCGCTTCTCGATGGCGATCAGAACCGGCCGGATCCTCGTCAACGCGCCGACCGCGGTCGGCGCCCTCGGTGGCGTCTACAACGCGATGACGCCGACGTTCTCGCTGGGCTGCGGCACGTGGGGCGGCTCCAACACGACCGACAACGTCAACTACCGCAACCTGCTCAACATCAAGGCGGTCTCGCGCCGGCAGACCCCGCCGCAGTGGTTCCGCGTCCCGTCCGACACCTACTTCAACCCCGGCGCGCTGGAGAACCTGCGTCAGATCGGGGCCACTCAGGTGGTCATCGTCACCGACGCGCAGACCGAGGCGCGCGGCGTCACCGACGAGGTTCGCCGCCATCTCGACACCGACCTGGTGCACATCTTCTCCGCGATCGAGCCCGAGCCGACCGAGGAGCAGATCCGCGCCGGCGTCGAGGAGCTCAAGCGCTTCCCGGCCGACACGATCATCGCCGTCGGTGGCGGCTCGGTGATGGACGCCGCCAAGGCGATGCGACTGTTCTTCGAGAGCCCGCAGCTGAGCGTGCACGAGCTGTCGCTCCCGTTCCTGGATGCTCGCAAGCGGATCGCGGCGTTCCCCCAAGTCAAGCACGACATACGCCTGGTGGCGATCCCGACGACGTCGGGAACCGGATCCGAGGTCTCGCCCGCGGCGGTGATCAGCGTCGGCAACCGCAAGGTGACCCTCGTCGACTACTCGCTGGTTCCCGACATCGCGATCGTCGACCCGTTGCTGACGCTCACGCTGCCACCGGTGATGACCGCCGACACCGGCATCGACGCACTCACCCACGCGCTCGAGGCGGCGGTGTCGATCTTCGCCTCACCGTTCACCGACGCGTTCTGCATGCAGGCGGTCAACCTCATCCTCGAAGACCTTCCGCGCGCCTACCGGGACGGCTCCGACATCAAGGCGCGCACGTCGATGGCCAATGCCGCGACGATCGCCGGCCTGGCGTTCTCCAACGCCTTCGTGGGACTCAATCATGCGCTCGCCCATGCCGTCGGCGCACGCTTCGGGATCGCTCACGGCCGCGCCAACGCGATCTTCCTTCCCCACGTGCTGCGCTACAACGCGTCGCTGCCGAGCAAGTTCATGCCCGCGCCGGGCTACTCCAACTACGTCGCGCCCGAGAAGTACGCGCAGATCGCCTGGATCCTCGGGATCGGGGGCAAGTCCGAGCAGGCTCGACGCGAGCGCCTGTTCACGCGCGTCGACGAGCTGCTGGTCGAGGTCGAGGAGCCCGGCTCGCTCGCCGAGGCCGGGGTCTCGCGTGAGGACTTCGACGCGGCGCTGCCGGACCTCGCGCGGGCCGCGTTCGGCGATCCGAGCATCCGCACCAATCCGCGGATCCCGCTCCTGCGCGAGGTGATCGGGCTCCTGCAGGCCGGCTACGCCGGTCGGCCCGCCGGCTGACCCAGCGCCCGCGGCCGATCCCCGAGCACCCGCTCCAACAGCGCGACCGCCCGGGGGGCGAACTGCGTCCCCTCGTGGGCGCGGATCTCGAGCATGGCGACATCCGGCGCCAGCGCCTCGCGGTGGGGGCGGTCATGGGTGATCGCGTCCAGGGCGTCGGCCAGCGTCAGCAACTGCGCCCCCTCCGGGATCGCGGCGCGCGCCAACCGGCCGGGATAGCCGCCGCCGTCCCACCGTTCGTGGTGATGGCGTACCCACGCGACCTGCTGGGCGGTGAGCGCGGGGGCGAGCATCTCGGCGCCGATCGCGGCGTGGGTCTGCAGCTGCGCGCGCTCGGCGTCGCTCAGCGGGGACGTCCTGGCGATGATCGAGTCGGGGACCGCGAGCTTGCCGATGTCGTGCAGCAGCGCGGCCTGACGAAGCGCCTCGACATCGGCCGGCGCCCAACCGGCACACTGCGCGAGCGACGCGGCCGTGTCGGCGACGCGGGCGGCATGATCGGCGAAGCTCGGGTGCCGGGACTCGATGCTGAGCGCGAGCTCTGACAGATAGCGCAGATACGCGCTGTGGTCCCGGCGCTCGCGCGAGTGGCCGGCGTCGAGTTCTTCGGCGGTCTCCGGGCTGTAGCGGAACGTCCGGTTGCGGCCGCGCTGCTTGGCCCAGTACAGCGCTTCGTCGGCGCGCCCGTAGAGCTCAGGCCCGCAGGCGGCGTGGGCCAGGTCACAGACGCCGGCCGACATCCCGAGCTCTCCCACCGGCGAGATCGGCACCGCCGCGACGGTCCGACGGGCGCGCTCGGCGGCCACGTAGGCGCCGTAGGCGTCGGTCTCGGGGAGGATCCACGCGAACTCCTCGCCCCCGACGCGGGCGAGCATGTCGCCCTCGCGGACGAGCCCGCTGAGGCGGTGGGCGACCGTCTGGAGCACATGGTCGCCGGCGAGATGGCCGTGGCGGTCGTTGACCTGCTTGAAATGATCGAGATCGAGCACGGCGACGGCGAGCGGGCGAGCGTGTCGCCTGGCCCGCGCGATCTCGGCGTCGAGACGCTCGTGAAACGCCCGGTGGTTGGCGAGGCCGGTGAGCGGGTCGTGGGTGGCCATCCGCGTCAGCTCGGCCTCGTAGCGCTTCTGCTCGCTGACGTCGCGCATCATGTGGACGATCCCGAGCGGCGTCCCGTCCGGGTTGCGGGCCGGTCGGGCGGTGATCACGGCGTCGAACTGCGAGCCGTCCCGGCGCGTCATCGTCACCTCGGCGGTACCGCCCTGCGGGGCCTCGAAGACCTTGCGCAGCGCGGCGATCTGCTCGTCGCTGTATCCGCGCGACCACGGGAACGGCGCCCGCGTCCCGAGCAGCTGCGCCCGCGAGTACCCGGTGAGCGTGGTCACCGCATCGTTGACCGCGGTGATCCGGCCGTCGATGAGGAGTCCGTAGCCCTCGCTCATCGCCGAGATGATCGCCTGTGAATGGTCGCGCTCGCGCTGCAGCTCGGCCTCGGTCCCCCGGGCCGCGGTGATGTCCTCGATCTGGGAGATGAACTGGCTCGGGGCGCCGTGCTCGTCGCGCAGGACCGAGATCGACACCTTGACCCAGACGACGTGCCCGTCCCGGTGGACGTAGCGCTTCTCCAGCTGCAGCGTCCGCAGCTCGCCGGCCAGCACCTGCGCGACCCCGGCAACGTTCGCGTCGAGATCGTCGGGATGGGTGATCGACTGGAAGGTGCGGGCCAGCAGCTCGGCCTCGCTGTAGCCGACGATCTCGCACAGCGCTCGGTTGACCCGCAGCCAGGAGCCATCGGGAGCCACGGAGGCCATCCCGATCGGCGCGTTGTCGATCACGGCGGACAGCAGATCGGTCTGCGCGCGCAGCGCCTGCTGGGATTCGAGCAGCGCGCGTTCGTTGGCCCGCAACTCGGTGACATCCTGCACGGTTCCGACGTAGTGCCCCGCCCGTCCCGGCGATGCACGGAAGACCGAGTGCAGCGTGCGCTCCTCGCCGTCGGCGCGCACGATCCGGTAGTCGACCTCGCCGACCACGCCCTGCGCGTAGCGCGCGGCCATCCGCTCGCGATCGTCGAGGTGGATGCAGGCCAGGACCCCGGCGGCGCCGGCCGGGTGCGTCTCCGGCGCGAGCCCGAAGATCCGATACATCTCCGCCGACCAGGTCACCTCGTCGGCATCGGCGTCCCAGGACCACGAGCCGAGGTTGGCGATGCGCTGCGCGCGGCTGAGGTCCTCCACGGCCTGCTCGCGCGCGCGCTCGGACTGCCGGCGATCGCTGACGTCGCGGACGGTCGCGATCGCGAGCCGCGTATCGCCGTGCCGGACGCCCGTCAGGCTGATCTCGGCCGGGAACTCGCTGCCGTCGCGTCGACGCCCCCACAGCTCGGGGCCCATGTCGAGCGCCCGCGTGCGCCGCGACGCCATGAACTTCGCATGGTGGGGCGCGTGGGCATCGTGGAAGCGCTCGGGGATCACGACCTCCAGCGGCCGGCCGAGCAGTTCGCCCGGCCCGTAGCCGAACAGGCGCTCGGCGCTCGGGTTGATGAACGCGATCACCCCGGCTCGGTCACAGCAGACGACCGCATCGCCCGCCGGCTCGAGAAACTCGAGCAGCCCGATGTGCGACAGCGATGGATTTCTCGCCATGATCGGGACGATCGGCCGGGACCGGGCCGTTCTTGACGGCCGCCCTACGCAGGCTCGTCGGTAGTTGCCCGCCGGGCGGGCGGGCGGGTCAGCGACGGGCGAGCGCGGCGTTCTCGGCGATCGCGCCGATGACCTGCGGCCAGAGCTCGCGCGGCAGGTCGTGGCCCATCCCGGCGAGGATCACGAGCTTGGCGCCGGGGATCGCCTCCGCCGTGGCGCGGCCACCGGAGACGTCGACGAGCGGATCGGCGTCCCCGTGGATCACGGTGGTCGGCGCGCGGACCTCGCGCAGCGCGGCGGTGCGATCGCGGGCCGTCACGATCGCGGCCAGCTGGCGGGCGCTGCCGGCGGGGTAGTACCCCCGGTCGAACATGCGTCCGGCGCGCTCGCGCTTGCGGTCCTCCTCGAAGTCGAACTCCTGGGACCCGATCAGCCGGAAGGTGTCGAGATGATCGGAGATGTAGCCGTCGCGGTCGCCCGCCGACTTGCGCAGCATCCACCACGCCATCTTTCGCTGTGGGCGGCCGACCCGCGAGTTGCCGGTGGTCGACATGATCGATACCAGCGACAGAACCCTGTCGGGATGGTTGATCGCGATCAACTGGGCGATCATCCCGCCCATCGAAGCGCCGACGATGTGCGCCGCGCCGATCCCGAGCTCGTCGAGCAGGCCGACCGCGTCGCCGGCCATGTCGTCCAGCGAGTATGCCGCTCCGTTCGCGCTGCGGGTGAGCAGCTGCCAGCGCTTGGGAATCCGGGAGCCGCGCATGTGGGTCGAGCGCCCGATGTCGCGGTTGTCGAACCGGATCACCCGGAAGCCCTCGGCCGCCAGCTGCTCGCAGAAGTCGTCGTCCCACATCAGCATCTGCGAGGCCAGGCCCATCACCAGCAGCAGCGGCGGGTCGGAGGTGGCGCCGAAGGTCTCGTAGCAGAGCTCGAGCTCGCCGACCGTGGCCGTGAGCTCGCCCGACGTGGTGGATTTGTGATCGGATGCGGTCATCGTCGGGTCGGATGGTACGTCGTCGGGCGGGCGGGGATTGGTTTCACAGATACGATCGGAGCGTCCGGTCGTGCAGAGCCGTACTTTCCTGGGCTCGACGGGGGTGAACTCGGATGAATCCCGGCGCGCCATGCGGGACAATGGACCGATGGCCACCACGCGCCCCAACAGCGGGCAGAGCCGGCGCACCGCGAGTCTCTCCGCCGTGCGTGGTGCAAAGGCGGTCACCGTGGATGACGTCGAGCCCAAGACGATTCTCCTGCACGGGCGCCCGCTCTCCTACGTCGAGGCCGGCAGCGGCCCGGTGCTGCTGCTGATCCACGGGATGGCCGGCAACCTTGGCAACTGGCGGCCGGTGATCGGGCCACTCGCGCGGCGCTACACCGTGATCGCCCCGGATCTTCCGGGCCACGGCGAGTCTGCGCCCGGCGGCGGTGACTACTCGCTCGGCGCGCTCGCCGCCAGCCTGCGCGATCTGCTGATCGTGCTCGGCCATGAGCGTGCCACGCTCGTCGGGCACTCGCTCGGCGGCGGCATCGCGATGCAGTTCGCCTATCAGTTCCCGGAGGCGACCGAGCGTCTGGTGCTCGTCTCCAGCGGCGGGCTCGGTCCGGAGGTGAGCGCGATCCTCCGCGCCGCCGCCCTGCCCGGCGCCGACCTGTTCATCGCCGCCACCGCGTCGCTGGGCACCAGTGTCGGCAACACCGTCGCGCGGGGCCTGGCGGCGGTCGGGCTGCGGCCCAGCGCCGACATCGCCGAGGTGGCCCGCGGATACGCGTCGCTCGCCGAGCGCGACCGCCGCGCGGCCTTCCTCGCCACCCTGCGGGGGGTCGTGGGGACGCGCGGACAGCGCGTGCACGCCGGCGACCGGCTGTATCTGGCCGAGGACATGCCCGTGCTCATCATCTGGGGCGAGCGCGACCCGATCCTCCCGGTCGCTCATGCCCGCGGCGCCCACGAGCTGATCCCCCGCAGCCGGCTGGAGATCTTCGAGGGCGTCGGGCACCTGCCCCAGATCGAGGCGCCGGCGCGGTTCGCCACCGTGCTGGAGCGGTTCATCGTCGAGACCGATCCGTCACGGTTCGACTCCCAGCAGTGGCGCGGGCGGCTGCGCACTGCCAGCGACCGCTCCGCCTGAGCGCGCGCCCGTCGTAGGCTGGTGAGCGATGAGCACGCCGGCGGCGGTCGTTTTCGACCTGGACGAGACCCTGTTCGATCATCGCGGCGCCGCCGTGGCAGGGGTGCGGGGATGGCTCTCCACGCTCGATGTCACGGCCACCGATGAGCTGGTCGACCTGTGGTTCGAGGCCGAGGAACGCCACGTGACGGCCTGGCACCGCGGCGAGGTGGCGTTTGCCGAGCAGCGGCGCCGGCGGCTGCGCGAGATCCTGGCGCTGATCGGCCGGCCGTGCGGCAGCGACGATGAGCTCGATTTCGTCTTCGCCGACTATGTCGCCTGCTACGAAGCCGGATGGCGGCGCTTCGACGATGTCCAGGACGCGCTGGAGCTGATCGCCGACGCCGGGCTGCGGGTCGCGGTGCTCACCAACGGCGCCGAGCTCATCCAGCAGCGCAAGCTCGCCGCCGTGGGCCTGGCCGGCCGCGTCGGGCCGGTGCTCAGCTGCGACACGATCGGCTATGCCAAGCCCGATCCGCGCGCCTACCTGCGGGCGTGTCGTGAGCTGGGCGTCGCCGCCGATCGCGCATTGCACGTCGGCGATCGCTACGACCTCGACGTCGTCGCCGCCCGCGCCGCGGGCCTGCCGGCGGTCCACCTCGATCGATCAGACCGCGGCCCTCACGATGAGCCCGCCCGGATCACATCGCTGCGCGAGCTGGGCCGGTTCCTGGAGGGCGACCTGATGGACGCGGCCCGGTGAGCGAGGACGCGCTCGACCGCATCGACCGTCTCATCCAGGTGGGGCTGCGGCTGGCGCTCTCGGCCAAGAGCGGCCGGGTCCTGCTGGCGCGGATCGCGGCGGCGATCGACGACGAGTGGATTCCCCGGCCGTGGGGCGACACGATCGCCGTCGAGCTCGCGGCCGCGCATGCGGCGGCCTGCGAACCGATCGAGGCGAAGCGGATCGAGCGCACGCTGCGCGACGCCTGGGGCGGGCCGGCGACCGGCGAGCTGGACGCGTTCGACCCGGCGCCGGTGGCGATCACCCCGACCGCGCAGGTCCATCGCGGCGTGCTCGACGGTGCCCCCGTCGCGATCAAGGTCCAGCGCCCGGGTCTCGCCGCGGCGATCCGCCAGGATCTCGCGCTCGTCGACGGACTGCGGCGACCGCTCGGCGCGGCCTTCCCTGCGCTCGACGTCGCCGCCGTCCTCGCGGAGGTTCGCGAGCGCGCGCTCGACGAGCTCGACCTCGAGAGCGAGGCCGCGGTTCACCGCCGCTTTCACCGGGCGTTGCGCGGCCACCCCTACCTGACGACGCCCGCGCCGATCATGCGGCTGTGCAGCAGCGAGGTGCTGGTGAGCGAATGGGTCGACGGCGTGGCGCTGCGCGACGCGGCGGATCCCGCCGACGCCGCCGCCCGGTTGATCGCGTTCGTGATCGGCTCCGCGCGCTCGGGGACGATGTACGCCGCACCCCACCCCGACGACGTGCTCGTGACCGCCGACGGCCGCCTGGCCATCCTTGACTACGGGACGACGAGCCTGGTCGACGTCGCCCGCCTCGACGCGGTCGCTGCCACGCTGCGCGGACTGATCGACGTCGACGCCGGCGGCTTCGGATCGGGGCTCGCGCAGCTCGGCTGGCTGCCCGCCGCCCACGGCGAGACGGCGCTCGCGCTCGTCCGCGACGCGCTCGGCGAGCTGGCCGACCCCGCTCCCGCGCACCTGGACGCAGACGCGCTCGTGCTGGCCCGCGACCGCCTGCTGTCGCGCCCGGCCGCGATCGCCGAGCTCGTCGTCGCCGGCGCGGTGCCGGCCTCTGACCTGTGGCCGACGCTCGCCGTCGTCCAGCTGTTCTTCACGATCGCCCGGCTGGGCGCCGCCGGATCGTGGTGCGAGCTGTCCCAATCGGCGCTGCGGGACGGCTGGGAGGCCAAGGCGTAGCCCGCGGTCGGCGGGTCCTCCCGGATGTCGAGTCCCCGGGTCAGTCGGCCCCGACCTCACGTGTGCTGAGTCCCGGCGAGTCGCAGCGGGCGACGTCACAGACGAACGGACGGCCGTCGCCGCCGATGTGGAAGTGGACCGCGGCCTCGGCGGGGGGACGGCGGCGGAGTGCCCGCCGGATGGTTGCGGTGATCTCAGTGCTCATCGGTTGCTCCTTGTCGTGTGTGGGACGCCGACGGCCGTCGAGACGACCGGTGCGCTCACAACTTGGACGCAGCTTGCATACAAGCTGTCCTTCTACCATATCGACTCGTGGCCACGAACCTTGAGACCCAGGCGGACCGCCGCCCGGGATCGGCGGCGGCGCGGGCATATGAGTACGTCAAGCCGCGGCTGCTCGACGGTCGCTTCGCCAGCGGCACGCTGCTGAGCGAGAACGACGTCGCCCGGCGGCTGGGGATCAGCCGGACACCGGTGCGCCAGGCGTTCCTGCAGCTCGCGGCCGAGGATCTGCTGGAGCTCTATCCCCGTCGCGGGGCGCTCGTGCGCCCGGTCTCGGCATCGGAGGCGGATGACGTGCTCGAGGCGCGACTGCTGATCGAGGCGCACTGCGCTCGCCGGGTGGCCGCCGGCGGCGCGGATCTGTCGGCCGAGCTGAGCCCGTCGATTGCTGCCCAGGAGCGGGCGGTGGACGAGGAGGGGGCGGGCTTCACGGTCGCCGACCGCGACTTCCATCGCACGATCGTGGCCGCCAACGGCAATCCGATCCTCACCCGCCAGTACGACGCCCTGCGCGATCGCCAGCAGCGGATCTCGGCGGCGGCGATGGCCCACGATCCGGCGCGGATCATGCGGTTCGTCGCCGAGCACCGGGAGATCGTCGCCGCGATCGCCCGCGCCGATCCCGACGGCGCCGCCGAGCTGGTCGAGCGCCACCTCCGCGGCGCGCACGAGCTCGCGCGCCGCCCGCGCTCCTGACCGGCCTCAGCCCAGGAGCTCGTCGAGCGTCCGATCGCTGACCACCGAACGGGGCTGCTCGGCGACGATGTCGGAGCCGGGGCGGGCGTCGGGATCGCGGCGCTTGATCAGCAGCCACTGAGCCTTCTCGCCGGCGCGCGTGCGCTGGAGGGCGAAGCCGCCGTGCAGCTTGTGCCCGTGCAGCACGAACACGGCGTGCCCGCGCTCCAGCGCCTCGGGCCAGGCGACGCGCCCGCCCTGCTCGTAGGTGCCGCGATCCCAGATGATCACCCCGCCGGCGCCGAGCGCGCCCTCGACGCTGTTGTGCGCGAGGTCATGGTCGGCGACCTGGACCGCCAGCCGCTTGACCGCCGGGTCAAGTGACGGTCCTCTGGGGACCGCCCACGAGCGCATCACCCCGCCGACCTCGAGGCGCAGATCGAAGTGGCGCGTGGTCGCGGAGTGCTCCTGGACGACGAAGCGACCGGCGCTCACCCCGCGGATCGCGAACTGCTCGTGCCCCTCGACCGCGACCGTCTCGACGGCGACGCCCTGCACGCGCGCGCCCGGCGGCCCATCGCGCAGGAAGGCCACCAGCTCGTCGACGGCGCCGGGCTCGCCCTCGGCGTGGACGGCGACCTCATCCCGATCGCCGTTGCGCACCCAGCCGCGCAGCGACAGCGCACGGGCGCGACGCACCGTCGCGTCGCGAAAGCCGATGCCCTGCACCCGGCCGGTGACGACGGCGCGGATCGCCGTTAGGGGAAGAGCGATGCCGCGGCCGGCCTCCACGCCGCGACTGTACCGCGCGCACCGCCGAGCGCACCCGCGCCCGGCGAGGTCAGCTCAGGAGCTGCTGGGGGTCGTCGTCGGCGTTGTCGACCATCATCTCCATCAGGCCCGTGACGACGAGCGCGAGGCCCGCCACCTCGACGATGACGATCGCGGCGACCAGCCACGCCTTGGGGTACAGGGCGAGCGCGATCAGCAGGGCGATCACCCCCAGGATCGGCACGCCCATCCCGTACAGCGGCCGCATGTCGACGCCGATCCGGCGCACCACCGACTGGTCAAAGCGGCGCAACGAATGAGCGGTGTGGGGTGAGTGAGCCGAATGGGCGACCATGCCAGCCTCCGAAGGTGGTTGTCGGCTCGACAATAGGTAGACCGCCGGCTCCTGCCATCCGTACCGGCCTGCACTCTCGACGGGGGTGGCGGACCGGATCCCCGACCGTGGAGAGCGCGGACCGGTCACCTCATCCGGTCGGCAGCGATGCGGCCAGCTCCCCCTCGTCGATCCCCTCCACCTCGACCAGCTTGTCACGCGAGCGCAGCCCGCGGACGACCGTCACGCGCGACGGGGCGACGCCGAGCTGCTTGGCGAGCAGGCGGCACAGCGCCCGGTTGGCGCGACCCTCCAGCGCCGGTGCCGACACCCGGGCGAGCAGCACGCCCTGTCGCATCTCCACGAGCTCGTCCCGGCCGGCATGCGCCTGCAGACGAACTGGAACCCTGACGCTGGTCACTCACGCATTCTGTCGTGTGACATGTAGCTTCGGAACTTTGCGTACGACCTTCCGTGAAGGTGACCGTGATGTTCAGGATCGTGGCGTGACGGGCGCTACGCGGCCTGCAGCTGGGCCCGGGTCTCGGGACCGCAGCCGTACAGGTCGTCGGTCAGGCGCGTCGCGGTCACCTGCTCCCAGCGGCCGGACTCGACGAGCGCGCGGAACAGGCAGCCGGCGTCCTCGAGCGCGTGCAGGGCGTCGACGTCCTGGGTCAGGTCCGAGCTGA
>JBELAG010000186.1:0-11867 GCA_049509055.1 Solirubrobacteraceae bacterium | reverse complement strand
TCGCGTCAGCCCTTCCTGGTGCACCACGGGTCGGCCGGGACGCCCTGGCACGGGTTGGGCATCGACGGCAGGTTCCCGGGCAGCGGGTGCATGACGATCTTCGAGACCCGGGGGTAGGCACCGGACGGGCACGGCGACGGCGTCCCCGGCGAGAGCTCCACCTGGCTGTCGCACAGCACCTCGGCGAGGAAGTTGCCGTCGCTCGTGCCCGACGCCAGCGGTGAGCCGTCGCAGGTGGGGTGAAGCGTCTGCAGCGCCGCCGCGGCGGCCGGCTCGATCGCCGCTCCGTCGGCGCCGTGGTTGCCGCTGAAGCAGTCGGTCGGATGGCCGCTCTCGAGGTTGACCTCCGCGAAGTCGCCGTTGGACGGATGGCCGTAGGAGCCGTCGTTGATGAACGTGTTGTCGACCACCGCGTCGCCCCATTCGTCGAACAGACAGCTGGTGGCGCCGAACTGGGCGGGGAAGGTGCCGCCGGTGCATGGCTTGCCGCTGTCGAGATACGGCACCAGCGCCAACCCCCAGGCGTCGTTGTTGACGAACCGGTTGTCCATGATCGTGTCGTCACGGCCGCCGGAGACGGTCATCCCGGTGCCGACCGGTCCGGCCGCCGCCGAGCCCGCGGCGGGCACGTTGGGATTGTTGTTGTCGTGAACGTAGTTGTCCTCGAACACCCAGCAGGAGTGCGTATGGGTGATCGGGCTGACCGCGTTGCCGGGGCAGGCACCGTCCTGGGGCGGCGGGTTGTCCCCGTTCTGGCTGTTGGTGTCGAACCCGTCCTCGTTGTTGTCGAACTGGGAGTTCTCGATCACCAGCCGGCCACCCGAGTTGGAGCCGGAGTAGCCGAGCGCGCTGTACTCCGCCCAGCCGTGGTCCAGCGTCTGGTCGCAGACCTGCCGGCAGGCGCCGATGTAGAACCCGGAGTCGTTCATGTTGGACGCGTAGATCTGGTTCCACGTCCCGCCGCTCCAGTTGCTGGAGAAGACGCCGTACTGGGCCGCGCTGACCTCGCCGGCCGCGCTCTTGTTCTTCAGATACGTGCTCGTCGTCGTCAGGTAGGCGCCGGAGAAGTCGTGGCCGCCGACCTTGCCGCTGTCCGCGCCGCCGTTCCACCAGATCGCGTTGCCGACATGCCCGTCGCCGTACGTTCCGCCGAGGAAGTTGCAGGCCGTGAGGTTCTCGATCGAGACCCCCGGGGCCTTCCAGACCATCAGCCCGTTGAGACCGCCGGGCGCCGTCGCCGCCTCGATCGCGTAGCCGGACTTCGAGGCGCCACCCCGTGGGCCGAAGCTCTGAGCCGACTCCTGGCGGCTGCACACGCTCGAGCCGGGCTTGGTGCCGTCGACGATCACGGTGCTGCGGTTCATGCCGCGGATGTGGAGGTCCGGGGTGGACACCAGCACGGCGGCGGGGAAGCTGGGATACCCCTTCGGTGCCGAGTACGTCGTCGTCTTGTAGTCCCCCGGTCCGATCAGGATCCAGTCTCGGGGCTTGGCCGCATCGACCGCCTGCTGAATCGACGTGTACTGGCCTTTGACACCCTTGTAGGTGCCCACGCGCAGAACCTTCGCCGTGGCCGAGCCGGCCGCCGTGAGGACCGCGCCGAGCGCGATCACTGCTGCAACGTAGCGCCGCATCGTTCTCCTCTCTCCCCCGGCACTTCCCGGCCGGGACGGCGCCGGATGCTACACGTTGGGGTCGAGGTCGAAGGCGATACCGGCGATCTCCACCTCGTCGCCGGCGACGAACCCTTCGGCCTCGAGGGCGCGCAGCACGCCGATTCCGCGCAGGCGCCGCTCCAGATGCGCCAGCGCCTCCTCGTTGTCGAGGTCGTAGCGGGCCAGCAGCCGCTCGATGCCGGTGCCGCTGACGCTGAAGCTGCCGTCGCCGATCCGGCTCACGGTGTAGGCGCGCGTCGACGCCGGGCGGAACACCCGGTGCTCGGCCAGCTCCCCGGGCAGCTCGACGGCGGGCCCGTGGCCGTCGTCGCCGTCCGCCGCCGCGGTCAGCACCGGAACGCGGCGCACGAGCTCGGCGGCGAGCTCGGGCAGCCCGGCGTGGGTGACCGCGGACGTGAGGATGACCGGGGTGTCGGGCCCGAGCAGCGCCAGCCAGCGCTCGCGCTCGCGGCGGGCGGTCGCGGCGTCGACGAGGTCGGCCTTCGACAGCGCCAGCACCCGCGGGAGCGACGCGAGCCGCGGGTCGTGGCGCTCCAGCTCTCGCTCGACGACGGCGTGGTTTGCGCGCGGATCGGAGCCGTCGAGCGGCGCCAGGTCAAGCACGTGCACGAGCAGGCGGGTGCGCTCGACGTGGGCGAGGAACTCGTGCCCGAGGCCGGCGCCGTCGCTGGCGCCCTCGATCAGTCCCGGAATGTCGGCCAGCACCAGTTGCCGCGTCTCGGTCTGCAGCGTGCCGAGCACCGGCGACAGGGTCGTGAACGGGTAGTCGGCGACCTTCGGATGCGCCCGCGTGATCCTCGACAGCAGCGACGACTTGCCGGCGTTGGGCAGGCCGATCAGACCGACGTCGGCGAGCAGCTTGAGGCGGAGCGTCACCCACGTCTCGTCCCCGGCCAGTCCGCGCTCGGCGAAGCGCGGCGTCTGGTGGGTCGGGCCGGCGAAGCGCTTGTTGCCCCGGCCGCCCGGTCCGCCATGTGCGACGACCGCCCGCTGCCCCGGGCGGACCAGATCGTGCACGGCGCCGTCGCTCTCGAGCACCGCCTCGGTGCCCGGCGGGACCGCCAGCTCCAGCGTCCCGCCGTCGGCGCCGTGGCGCAGCGAGCCCTGGCCGTGCCCGCCGCGTCGCGCCTTGTAGTGCGTGCGGCGCCGGAAGGACTCGAGGTCGCGCAGCGAGTCGTCGCACACCAGCACGACATCGCCGCCGCGGCCCCCGTCGCCGCCGTCCGGTCCGCCCCGCGGGACGTGCGCCTCGCGACGGAAGCTCAGGCAACCGTCGCCGCCGCCGCCGGCCTGGACATGGATACGGGCTCTATCGTGCATGCTTGCCTCTCAGACTATGTCCGATCCGGTCTTCCTCATCACCGGCGCCTCGTCGGGAATCGGCGCCGCGACTGCGCTGGCCGCGGCCGACGCGGGCTATCGGGTGGTGGTGGCCGCGCGGTCGATCGACCGGCTGCGCACGCTCGCCGGCGAGCTGGGCGGCGAGGAGCGCGCGCTGGCGATCCGCTGCGACGTGACCGAGTGGCTCGACCAGGAGGCGCTCGTGGCATCGGCGCTCGAGCGGTTCGGACGGCTCGACGTCGCGTTCGCCAACGCCGGCTTCGGCGCCAAACGGGGTTTTCTCAACGAGTCGCCCGAGCACTGGCGGTCGATGGTGCTGACCAACGTGTACGGCGCCGCGCTCACGATCCGGGCGACGATCCCCGCCCTGCGGGAGTCCCGCGGCCACCTGCTGCTGACCGGCTCGGTCGCCGGCCGGCGCTCGCTGCCCGGGTCGCTGTACTCGGCGACCAAGTGGGCGGTCACGGCGATGGGCGAGTCCGCCCGCCAGGAGCTCAACGGCAGTGGCGTGCGGGTCACGCTGATCGAGCCCGGAATGGTCGACACGGCGTTCTTCGAGAACCGGCCGAACGCCGCGCTCGGGGCCGAGGACGTGGCGCGCGCGGTGATGTTCGCCGTCTCCCAGCCGCCGCACGTCGACGTCAACGAGATCCTCGTCCGCCCGACCGCGCAGGACGGCTGACCGGCCCCCGGACCGGCGCGGGCGATCGCGCTCGCTACCGGCCGGCTGACCAACCGCGCGCAGTTGTCAGAGGGGCGCGCCGGGCGCTGAGCCGGCCCGGCGCTGAGCGGGCCGTCGGCGAGGGCAGGGGAACCCAATTCATGTCCACGGTGAATACGGTTCCCCACCCCCGCAGCCAGGGCCCACCGAGACACGCCGCGCGCAGACTGATGAGCCTCCCTGTCCGCCCGGCCGAGCCACGCCGCCCCGAACGCGTAAGCTTCCGCCGTCCTCGGGCACCGACGTCCCGAGGGGGGTCTCCAAACCACTATTTCATGGAGTTGCATTTCCTTGACTGCCTTGTCTGACTTCGTCGCGGACTTCAAGAAGTTCCTGATGCAGGGCAACCTGATCACGCTGGCGGTGGCCTTCATCATGGCGACGGTCTTCGCGAGCGTCCTGAAGGCGTTCATCGCGGATCTGATCACGCCGATCATCGCGCTGATCTTCGGCCAGCCCAACTTCGAGGCCCTGTCGTTCTCGATCAACTCGAGTCACTTCCTCTACGGCGACTTCCTCAACACCATCTTCACCTTCGTCGTCACCGGCTTCGCGGTCTTCTTCTTCGTCGTCAAGCCCTACGAGGCGTTCAGCGCGCGGCGGACCAAGGAGGACCCGTCGGTCAAGGACTGCCCCGAGTGCACCTCGACGATCCCGGCGGCCGCCCGGCGCTGCCCGCAGTGCACGGCGCACCTGGCGGTGATCAACTAGCGGTCTCCCCTGGATTTGTATTTGTCGGGGCGACCACTGGCCAGCCTGACTGACCGGGGCCGGGGCCGGCGCCGGCGCCGGCTGAGAGGCAACAGCGGCTGGAGACGGGAACGAGTGGCGTGACCGGCCGATCGGCGCCAGTCACGGCGGGCGCCGGCCGCGCTCTCGTCCCAGCGCCGGGACCGGTCAACCAGCGGCCGGCGGGTTGGCTTGCGGCCGACCGGGCCGCGAATCGACAGGCAAACGTCCACCGCTGGCCCGTTGACCGGCTGCGATGGACGTCTGCATCCGTGGTCGAGGTCAACGTCCACCGCAACGAAATCACGGCGCTGCGATGGACGTTTGCTTCGACCACCGCGGCCAACGTCCATGGGTCCCCGATCACCGCGCAGCGATGGACGTTTGCCGACGAGCCGACGCCCGCCGCGGGACCACCGGCCGCCCCGGGGAAGGGCGACGTGCGCCGTAGGGCACGGTTGCCCGCAGCCCTCACGCCGCGGGCACCGGGGCTTTCAGGTGGAGGCGGGTGCCGGGGCCGCCGGCGCAGCGGGAGCCGACTCGACCGAGATCACGCGGCCGCGGCGGCCGGTGGTGAACTGGACGGTGCCCGCCGCACGGGCGTAGATCGTGTCGTCGCGGCCGATTCCGGCGCCGTCGCCGGGCTTGAAGCGGGTGCCGCGCTGGCGGACGATGATCTCGCCGCCGGTCACGGACTGGCCGGCGAACACCTTGACGCCGAGCCGCTTGGCATTGGAGTCACGGCCGTTGCGACTGGAGCCGAGTCCCTTCTTGTGCGCCATGGTTCAGGCCTCCTCGGTCGGGGTCGGCGAGGGCGCCGCGGCGGCCTCCGGAGCCGGAGCGACCTCCGCAGCCGGAGCGGCCACCGGAGCCGGAGCCGGAGCGGGCGTCGCCGCCACGACCGCCGGCGCCTCGGCGCGGACCGGAGCGGCCTGCGACGACGACGCCGACGCCGAGGAGGGGCCCATCGAGGTGACCTCGATCCGGGTCAGCTCCTGGCGGTGGCCGTTGCGCCGCTTGTAGCCGCGCTTGGGCTTGAACTTGACGATCCGCAGCTTGGGCCCGCGCTCGTGGCCGACGACGCGGGCCTGGACGGTGACGTCGGCCAGGCCGTCGCCGTCGATCACGTCGGCGCCGTTGACGTAGAGCAGCGTCGGCAGGTCGATCGTGGCATCGGGCTCGACGGCCAGCCGCTCGACGAGCAGCGACTCGCCCTGCGAGACGCGGTACTGCTTTCCACCTGTCTTGACGATCGCGTACATGGTCATTCTGTGGTCGGCGAGGCCGCCGCGGCCGACTCGGCCTTGGCGCTCGAACGGCGCCGCCCGCCTCTGCGGCCGCGACGCCGAGGCTTTGAGTCTAGTTCATCGTCATCGTCACCGGATCCGTCGCCTCCGGCGTCCGGGGAGCCGGCCGCTCCCGATGAGCCCGAGGACCCGCCCGCGCCGGCGACGTCGACGAGCGAGGCGACCGCCGCGGTGCGGCCGACCTCCTCGATGCGCACCATCTGCTTGGTGCCGACGTACTTGGTCCCTCCGCGGATCGAGATGATGTAGCCGTCGATCTTGGCGACCGCGTCGCCGGGGCTGTACATGTGCGGCTCGACGATCTCGACGTGGACCTCCTCGCCCTCGCGGAACGGCAGCGCGCGCTCCAGCACCTGCTCGCGATCGCCCTCCAGCAGGATCGAGAAGTGGTCGAGCGGCAGGCCCTCGGAGCCCTCGAAGACGAACACCTTGCCGGTCTCCTCCTCGACGGCGTGCAGGACGCGGGCCTCGTTGCCGGTGAACTCGGCGCTCACCCGGGGATTCATCTGGATGAGCAGCGCGTCGGCCGTCGTCTCCTTGGCGAGATCGCGCATCCGGCGCTCGAACTCGATCGCGATCGTCTCCTCGGATTTGATCACGCCCTCGCCCTCGCACGTCGGGCAGGCCCGGGTCATGATCTCCCGGACTCCCTCGGTGACGTTCTGGCGGGTCATCTCGACCAGCCCGAGCGGGGAGATCTCGACCACGAAGGTCTTGGTCCGATCCTCGTCGAGCGCCTTGCGCAGCGTCTTGAGCACCGCATCGCGGTTGCGGGCGCGGGCCATGTCGATGAAGTCGATCACGATGATCCCGCCGATGTCGCGCAGCCGCAGCTGGCGCACGACCTCGTCGGCGGCCTCGAGGTTGGTCTTGGTGATCGTGTCCTCCAGCCGGGCGCCCTTGCCGCGGCCGATGAACGACCCCGAGTTGACGTCGATCACCGTCAGCGCCTCGGCGTAGTCGATGACCAGATAGCCGCCGCTGGGCAGGTCGACACGGCGCGACAGGGTCGATGCCAGCACCTGCTCGACCCCGAAGGCCTCGAACAGCGGCGTCTCCTCCTCCCACAGCTCGACGTGCTCGACGAGCTCCGGCGCCGTGCGGGAGAAGAACGACAGCAGGCGGTGATGTTGCTTGGGATCATCGACGACCGCGCGCTCGAAGTCGTCGGAGAAGATGTCGCGCACGACCCGCACCGAGAGGTCGGCCTCCTGGAAGACGAGCGCCGGCGCCGGGGTCTCGGCGACCCGCTTCTGCAGGACCTCGCCGAGCTTGAACAGGTATACGAGCTCGCGCTCGAGGTCGGCGCGCTTGGCGCCCTGGGCGGCGGTGCGGATGATCGCTCCCGCGCCCCCGAGCTCCAGCTTGGCCGCCTCCTTGCGCAAGCGCTCGCGCTCCTTGTCGTCGAGCCGGCGCGACACCCCGACGCCCTCGCCGTAGGGGGCGTAGACCATGTAGCGCCCGGCGATCGTGAGATCCATCGACAGGCGCGCGCCCTTGGTCTTGAGCGGGTCCTTGACGACCTGCACGACGATCTCCTGCCCCGGCTTGAGCATGTCGGTGATGTTGCGCCCGTCGCGGGCGCCGCCGCGGCCGCGGCGGGGGGCCTCGACGCCGGGGAGCACGATCTCGTCGACGTGCAGGAAGCCGTTCTTCTCCAGCCCGATGTCGACGAACGCCGCCTCCAGCCCCGCGAGCACGTTGTCGACCCGGCCCTTGTAGATGTTGCCGACGATCGACCGGCTGCCGCGGCGCTCGAGGTAGAGCTCGGCGACGCGATATTCGCTGGACGCCGGCTTACGGCGACGGCGCGAGGTGCTGGCGGCCGATCTGCCGGTCGCTGCCGTTCCGGCCGTTTCGAGCATGGCGACCCGGGTCTCCCCACGGTCGACGCTGACGAGTACTTGCTTCTTCAATTGTCTTCAGTCCTTTGGAAGTTCTTGCCGCGCTGATCTGATCGCGCCGGCGTTATGAAATAAGTGTGCGGCTCTTGCCGGTCGACGCGATCCGTCCCTGGACGTAGATCGACTGCAACAGTCCGATGGCGATGAAGGTGACGATCACCGACGATCCGCCGTAGCTCAGGAGTGGCAACGGGACGCCCGTGATGGGCATGATCCCGATCGTCATCCCGACGTTCACGAACACCTGGAACATGAGCATCGCGAGGATGCCGCCGGCAATCAACGTGCCGAACAGGTTCTTGCTCATCGTGAGGATTCGCAGGGCGCGCCAGATCAGCAGCGCGTAGAGCGAGAGCACCACCGCGGCTCCGACGAATCCGTAGCTCTCTCCGACGGCCGCGAACATGAAATCTGTGTCGTTGGCCGGCAGGAAGTCCAGCTTGGTTTGGGTCGCGTGCTTTCCACGGCCGGTCTTCTGACCTGAGCCGATCGCGATCTCCGACTGTTGGATCTGATACCCCGAGGTCCCGGCGTGCGCCGGGTCGATGAACGCCGTCAACCGATGGACCTGATACGGCTTGAGCAGGTGCACGCCCACCGCGGGCGCGCCCGCCAGCACGATCGCGATCGAGACGACGAACATCGTCACGAGTGTCGCGAGTTGCTTGAACGACGTGCCGGCGAAGAACAGGACGCTGAAGCCGATCGCCACGTAGACCATGCCGGTACCGAGGTCGGGCTGCGGGATGACCAGCAGCGCCGCGATCAGCGCCAGGAGCATGATGCGGGCCGTCGTGCGCCACTCGTGCAGCGCCCGGGAGCGATCGACCGCGAATGCCGCCAGGGCGACGATGATCAGGATCTTGCCGAACTCCGAGGACTGGAAGTCCATCAGCGGCAGGGGGATCCAGCGCCGCGCCCCCTGGATCGGCGCCATCCCGTAGACGACGAGGTTGAGTGCGACCATCAGGGCGTACAGCGCAAACTTGAACTCGCGCAGGCGCGAGTAGTCGATCCGGCTGAGCACGAGCGCCACCAGCAGGCCGATGCCCGCATACAGGCCCTGGCGCTCGGCGACGCTGCGGCCGACCGCGTTGTCGAGCGTCAGCAGCGAGCAGGCGACGAGCCCCGCCGCCGCCAGCAGCAGCATCGGGTCGATCAGCGGCAGCGAGCGGGCACGCGGGACCGTGGCCTCGTCGGGCACCTGGATCGGGGTGGCGCTCACAGCGTGGCCGAGCTTCCCGCCTGGTAGGGGCCCGGCTTGCCGAAGAACCACTGCGAGAGGATCTCACGGGCCACCGGCGCGGCCGCGACGGCGCCGAAGCCGCCCTTCTCGACCGTCACCACGACGACGATCGGCTTGGTGGTCGCGCCGGCCGGGACGAAGCAGGCGTACCAGGCATAGTCGTTCTCGACCCCGTCGGTGATGTATTGGGCGGTCCCGGTCTTGCCGTAGACCTGCTCGGGGAAGTTGTTGAAGACGTCGGCGGAGGTGCCGCCCGGCGCGGAGGCCGCCTCGCGCAGACCCTCCCGGATCGTCTCCAGGTAGAGCGGATTGATGTCGATGTTGCGGGTCGCCGGCGGGTCGATCTTCTGCAGGACGGTGCCGTCCTCGCTCTGGACGTCGAGGCCGATGTGCGGGCGCACGATCTTGCCGCCGTTGGCCAGCGCCGCGTAGACGACGGCCAGCTGCAGCGGCGTCACCTGGACGTCGCCCTGGCCGACCGCGAGGTTGACGTTGTCGCCGATCGTCCACGGATTGCCGTCGGCGATCCCGCACCCGCCCGCAGACGCCGGGTGCTTGGGGCTGCGGTACCAGCCCTTGAGCTTGCGCGGGCCGTTGATCTTCCCGTTGGTGTAGCGAAACGGGCCGGTCGCGTTCTCGCACTCCAGCTCCAGCGCGTTGCGGGCCGCTCGCCACGCGGGAGACGGCAGCGTGCCCGACACCTCGCCCGGCAGGTCGATCCCGGTGTCACGCCCGATCCCGAACTTCCGCGCCCACTGCTGCAGCGGCCCGCCCTGCGGCACGTCGACATTGGTGAGCGCGCCGAGGTGGTAGAAGAAGACGTCGTCGGAGACCCGGATCGCGCTCACCAGGTTGACGACGCCGTTGGCGGCGTGACCGGAGTTGTGCAGGCAGTCCGTCGTCCCCGAGAAGCAGAACTGGCCGGTGTCGTCATAGGTGTCGTCGACCAGCCAATCCCCGCTCTGCAGCGCCGCGGTGGCGGTGATCACCTTGAACGCCGAGCCGGTCGGCCCCGCGCTCTGGTCGGCGCGGTTGAGCAGCGGGTCGCCGTTGTCAGGGTTGATCAGCTGCTGGTAGGCCGACTCCGACAGGTTGCTGCCGGCGAACACCGACGGGTCGTAGCTGGGCAGCGAGCCCATGCCGTAGACCTGGCCGCTGTCAGGGTCGAGCGCCACGAACGCCCCGCCGGGGGACGCGTTGAGGCCCATCGACTCCTGCAGCGCGTTCTGGCCGACCCTCTCCAGCTGCACGTCGAGCGAGGTCCGCAGGTTGTCGCCGGCCTGCGGCGACTTGCCGGGCAGGTCGCCGGTCGGCTGGCCCAGCGCGTTGATCTGGACCTTCTGCTCGCCCTGGGTGCCGCTCAGGAAGCTGTTGTACTCGTACTCCAGGCCGGACTGGCCGATGATCGAGTTCGGCGCCATGGCGCGATAGGCCTTCATGTCGTGCTCGGCGGGGTTGATCGGCCCGACCGTTCCGAGCACCTGCGCGGCCAGGTCGCCGAGCGGGTAGTTGGTCACGTACACGCGTTCCACCTGCACGCCGGGGAACTCCGACTGGCGCTCGGCCAGGTAGTACTGAACGTCGGGGGTGACGACGGTCCCGCTCTTGATCGTCACGTCGGCATACGACAACAGCGTGACCTGCTTGCCGACGTCGCAGGCGATCGGCGACAGCCGGTAGACGTTGGGGGACGGCATGTGCAGCTGGCAGCGGATCCGCTTGGTCGACATGCCCAGCACGTGGGCGAGCCGGTTGTAGACGACCGCGTCGGGGCGCGGCGGGTGCTCGAGCGTGGTGATGTCGGCCAGCGTGGCCGGAACCGGCAGGTCCGGCGGGGCGATCTGCACCGCGAGCGCGCGGTTGCTGTCGACCAGCACGTTGCCGCCGCGGTCGAGGATCTCGCCGCGCGGAGCGGCGACGGCGATCTCGCGCACCCGGTTGTTGGCGGCCTGTGCCAGGTACTGGTCGCCCGACAGGACCTGCAGGAACCACAGGCGGAAGAAGATGATCGCGAACATCGCCAGCGCGACGCTGCCGACGATCGCCACCCGCAGCGCGAGCTGCGGGGTCAGCGGCGAACGGCGCTCCTCGGGCGGCGGCGGTGCAGCGATCATCGCCCGCTCCGGTTGATCGTGCCCAGGCGCTGCGACGGGCTCTGCAGCGGCGACAGGCCCCCGGTGGTGTACGCGCGCCGGCGGCGGCGCCGCGGGTCCTCGGGCAGCGCGGGCGTGATGATCCGCCGCACGAGCGCGTAGACCGGCAGCGAGATCAGCGTGTTGACGAGCACGCTGATGACGATCTGCTGGGCGAGCAGCAGGCTGACCGGCGCATCGACCCCGAGCAGGAATTGGATGATCGTCATGCCGATCAGCGCGATCGCGGTGGCCGCCGCCCCGCCGGCGAGCGGCACGAGGCCGTGGGCGGGGTCGCGCAGCTCGCGCAGCCGCCCGGACCAGTAGCCGATCGTGATGTACAGCAGCGACGTGATCCCCAGCGTCTGGACGAGCACGGTGTCGACGAGCAGCCCGGTGGCGAAGCCCATGATCGCGCCCGTCAGCGAGCCGGTCAGCAGGCCGACCGACATCACCATCAGCGGCGTCAGGTCGGCGCTCACGCCGAAGATCGACACCTGGGAGACGGCGGTCTCCTGGATCACCACCGTGACCAGCGCCAGAGCCGCCAGCCGGAGGACGAGACGCGGTGAGACGGCGCTCACGGCACCTGGGCCCGCTCGCTGCCGGGCGCCTGCGCCCGTTGAGTGCCGCCGTGCGGCTTGGTGAGGATCTGCACGGCCGTGAGATGGCGCAGGTCGGCGGCCGGCGCGACCTGAACCTGCTGGTTGTTGGCCAGCTGGTTGGGATCGAAGTTCGAGACGGTGCCGATCGGGATCCCCGCCGGGTACAGCGACTCCAGGTTCCCGGAGTGGAAGCCGTTGGTCACCAC
>JBELAG010000185.1:0-11887 GCA_049509055.1 Solirubrobacteraceae bacterium | reverse complement strand
GATCCCGTGGGTGTAGGGGTTGAGGTCGTGCAGCGCCCCGAGCCGCGAATACCCGAGGTAGTTGAAGACGTCGGTGAGCTGCAGCGGCGGGCTCATCAGCAGGATCACGTGCAGCGCCACGACGGAGATCGCGATCGTCTTCATCGACAGCGAGCGCAGCGCCCCGAGCACGACGAAGTAGGCCAGCACCATGATCGTCACCGCCGCGCTGAACAGCAGGCCGATCGTCTGCGGGTTCTCGATCAGGCGGCGCGTGACGAAGTGCAGCGGCCCCGCCTCCCAATCGGGAAACGTCTGCACGCTGCGCGGGACGAGGACCGACGGGCCGGCCGCGGCGGTGGCCACCACCAGCAGCGACATCAGCATCAGCGTCGCGATCCCGATCCGGCCCGACGCCGGCCCGAGCGTGACCCTCACCCGCGGCAGCGCGGCGCTGAGGCGCACCGAGATCCGCGGCAGCGTCAGCGGGCGCTGCGGGGCGGCGGCGCCGGCGCCGCTCATCGGCGTCGCGGCCGCACGCGTGACCGGCGCGGTGCCGAGCACGATCGGTGTCTCGCCGGGGATGGAATCCTGCCGCATAGGCTGAAGATAGTGCCGATCGGGGCGTCTGCCGGGCGTTTGCGACGGCTCAACGCGGTTGCGATCGTGTTAGGGCACGCCTAAGGCCGGTCGCCGTCACAGCGGTATCGGCAAGCCCCTCGGATAGCCTGAGCGCCGTGAGCGTCGGTTCGCCAGCGCACGGCGATCTGCGCGGCGGCACGCACGATCGCGGCGCGCGGCGGGCCGGCAGCGCGCCGTCGCGCGCGAGCCTGGCGGTCGCCGGGCTGACCGTGCTCGGCGCCGCGCTGCGCTTCTACGGCCTCGGCCATCAGGGGTTCTGGTTCGACGAAGCCAACACCGCGCAACTCGTGCGGTTCCCGCCCGGCAAGATGCTCGGACTGATCCCGCAGACCGAGTCGACACCGCCGCTGTACTACTGCGTCGCCTGGGTGTGGTCGCGCGTGTTCGGGGACGGCGAAGCGGGGCTGCGCTCGCTGTCGGCGGTGGCCGGGGTGGCGCTCGTGCCGGTCGCCTACCTGGCCACCACGCAGCTGATCTCGCGCCGCGCAGGGCTGATCGCCGCCGCGCTGACGGCGGCCAACCCGTTGCTCATCTGGTACTCCCAGGAGGCCCGCTCCTACGAGCTGCTCGTGCTGCTCACCGCGGTCGCGCTGCTGGCCTTCGCGATGCTGCGTGCGGCGCCGTCGGGACGGAGGGCGGCGTTGTGGGCGGTCGCCTCGGCACTGGCGCTCGCCACCCACTACTACGCGGTGATCGCGATCCTCCCCCAGGCCGCGTGGCTGGCATACGAGCACCGCTCGCGCCGTCCGGTGCGGATCGCGCTCGGAATCGTCGCGCTGTGCGGGCTGGCGCTGATCCCGCTGGCGCTGTCGCAGAACTCCACCGGGCACGACAGCTGGATCGCGCATGCCTCGCTGCGCTTGCGCCTGGCGCAGATCATCCCGCAGTTCCTGATCGGCACCGGCGCGCCCGCGCGAACGCTGCTCAAGTTCCTGGCGATCGCCCTCGCGCTGGCCGCACTGGCCGCGCTGGCGGCGCCGGCGCTGCCGGCGCCGGCGCTGCCGGCGGCCCGGGCGCGCGGGGCGGCTTCCGCGCCGGAGCGCTCCCGGGCGCTGGCCGCCGGCGCGCTGGCGCTCGTGGGCTTCGCGCTCAGCCTGGCGTTCGTGGCCGCCGGCAGCGACGCGCTCATCACCCGCAACATCCTCCCGATCTGGCTGCCGCTGGCGATGCTCGTCGCCGGGAGCCTGGCCGGAGCCCGGTCGCGTGCGCTCGGGCCGGCGGTGACCGTGGCGCTGTGCGTGATCGGCGTGGTCGCCACCGTCGGGGTCGCCACCGACCGCAACCTGCAGCGACCCGACTGGCGTGGCGTCGCGCGCGTGCTCGGCCCCTCGCCGGCGCGCGGTTCGGCCCGGGTGATCCTGATCCAGCATTATCGGACGCTGCTGCCGCTGTCGCTCTACCTGCCCGCGCTGAAGGTCCTGCACCGGCCGGCCGCCGTGCGCGAGATCGACGTCGTCTCGATCAGCTCCCCCCAGCAGCCGCTGTGCTGGTGGGGCGCGGCCTGCAACCTGATCCCGTCCCGGATGCAGGCCGCCTACGACGTGCCCGGCTTCCACGAGCTGTGGCGCCGGCGCATCGACCAGTTCACGATCCTGCGGCTGGTCGCCGACCGGCCGGTGCGCGTGAGCCGGACCCGGGTGTCGCGCGCGCTGACGGCGACGACGCTGCGCAACGACGACCTGCTGATCCAGCGCTCGTGAGCGCGCCGACCTCCTGCGCGGTCAGTTGCCGGTGCGCGCCCGCCCCCAGGTCGCCGAGCGCCAGCGGCCCGAAGCTCACCCGGGTCAGGCTGCGCACCGGGTGTCCGACCGCCTCGCACATGCGCTTGATCTGACGATTGCGGCCCTCGTGGATGGTCAGCTCGATCGCGTCGGCGGCCAGGCGCCGCACCCGTGCCGGGGCGGTGACCCCGTCCTCGAGCTTGACGCCGTTGCGCAGCGCGCGCAGCGTCCGGTCGTGGATCGGGGGCCGCGCCAGCACCGCGCGGTAGGTCCGCGGGACCTCGAAGCTGGGGTGCGTGAGGCGGTGGGCGAGGTCCCCGTCGTTGGTGAGCAGGATCAGCCCCGTGGTGTCGATGTCGAGCCGGCCGACGGGGTACAGGCGCAGCGGTGAGCGCACGAGCGAGACGACGGTCCGGCGGCGCTGCGGGTCGCTGGCGGTCGAGACGACACCGGCCGGCTTGTTGACCATGAAGACGACGCGCTGCGCCCCGTCGCGGACCGGGCGCCCGTCGACCGCCACCGCGTGCTCGTCGCCGACGTCGCGAGCGGGGTCGGTGATCGCGACGCCGTCGACCGTGACCCGCCCGGCGCGCACGATCTCCTCGGCGGCCCGCCGCGAGGCGACGCCCGACACCGCCAGAAATTTCGCCAGTCGCATCGCGCTGTCACCATAGACACCATGGATCTGGCCCTGCTCGAGTCGACGCTGGCCGGCCTCGGCGAGCCCGGCTACCGCGCGCGGCAGGTGTGGCGCTGGACCGCCCAGGGCGTCGACGGCTTCGACGCGATGACCGACCTGCCGCAGGCGCTGCGCGGCGCCCTGCGCGACTCGGTCCCGTTCTCCAGCCTGACCGTCGAGCACGAGGCCCACGCCCGCGACGGCACGATCAAGGCGCTGTTCGCCACCCACGACGGCCGGCCGGTCGAGGCCGTGCTGATGCGCTACCGCGACGGCCGCAACTCGCTGTGTCTCTCCTCGCAGTCGGGCTGCCCGCTGACCTGCACGTTCTGCGCGACCGGCCAGATGCGCTTCGGGCGCAACCTCACCGCGTCGGAGATCCTCGACCAGGCGCTGCACTTCCGCCGCGAGCACGCCGTCGATCATGCGGTCTTCATGGGCATGGGCGAGCCGATGATGAACCTCGACGCGGTGCTGGCCGCGTGCGAGCGGCTGCCGGCGATCGGGATCACCCACCGCCGCACCGCGATCTCCACCGTCGGCTGGATCCCCGGCATCGACCGGCTCGCGGCCGACCCGATGCCGATCCGCCTGGCGCTGTCGCTGCACGCCGCCGACGACGCCCTGCGCTCGCAGCTGATGGCGGTCAACGAGCGCTATCCGCTCGCCGACGTCCTGGCGGCCTGCCACGCGTTCTACGAGCGCAAGCACCGGATGGTGTTCATCGAATACGTGATGCTGGCCGGCGTCAACGACTCCTACGCCCAGGCCCGCCAGCTGGCCGAGGTGCTGGACCCGAAGGTCTTCAAGGTCAACCTGATCCCGTACAACCCGACCGCCTCGGCCTACCGCGGATCGAGCCCGAAGGCGATCGACGCCTTCCGCTCCGAGCTCGAGCGCCTCGGGATCGGCGCCACCGTCCGGCTCACCCGGGGACGCGACATCGACGCGGCCTGCGGGCAGCTCGCCGCCCGGTCGTGACCACGCTGCACCGGCGACTGCGCGCCCAGCTGCTGACCGGAACGCCGGCGTCGGATCCGGTGGCGGTCGCCGAGCGACTGCTGGCGATCCAGGCCCAGGACCCGCGCGGCGCCCGGCTGGCGATCCGGGCCCGCAGCCGCGGGCTGCACGCCGCCGACATCGACGGCGAGCTCACCGACCGGCGCTCGCTGCTGATCACCTGGCTCAACCGCGGCACCCTGCACCTGATCCGCGCCGAGGACTATCCGCTCCTGCAGTCGCTGACCACGCCGCCGCTGCGCACCGCGGTGGCGCGCCGGCTCGCCCAGGAGGGCGTCGCGCCCGATGTCGCAGACCGGGCGGTCGCGCTGATCGACCGCACGCTCGGCGAGGAGGGGCCGATGACCCGGCCCGGGCTGCGCGAGCGGCTGCAGCGCGCCGGGCTCCCGGTCGCCGGACAGGCCTACGTCCACCTGCTGGTGCGCGCCTCGATCGACGGCCTGATCGTCCGCGGCCCGATGATCGGGCGCGAGCACGCGCTCGTCCGCGTCGGCGACTGGCTGGCGCCGACGCCGGTGCCGGCGCGCCCGGCGGCGCTGGCCGAGCTCGCCCGCCGCTATCTGGCGGGACACGGACCGGCCTGCGACCGCGACCTCGCCCGCTGGGCGGGGATCACGCTCGGCGACGCCCGCGCCGGGCTGACGGCGATCGCCGCAGGCCTGCGCTCCCGCGCCGGCGGGCTGGTGGAGCTCAGCGACGCCCCGGGCCGGGCCGGCCGGGCGCCGCGGCCCCGACTGCTGGGAGCGTTCGAGCCGCTGCTGCTGGGCTGGACCTCGCGGGCCGAGGTCCTCGGACCGCACGACGCGCGAATCGTCACCGGCGGGATCTTCCGCGGCTTCGCGCTGGTCGGCGGGCGCGCGGCGGCGGGTTGGCGGTTCGCCGGCTCCACCGGGGCACGCCCCGCGCCCGGGGCGCGACTGGTGATCGAGCCGTTCGGGCCGCTGGCCGACGGCGATCGCGCCGCGCTGGAGGCCGATGCCGCGGCGCTGCATCGCTTCCTCGGCGGGGCGAGCTCGAACATCCGGCCAGAAACCGCCGAGTTGCGCGACTGAGCGTCCACATCGCCCAATAACGGGCGGATGAGGACTCCACAGCGGCGGCGCCGACGGCCCGTTCCGGCCCGCGCCCTGCCGGCGGTCGTTGCGGCGCTGCTCGCCCTGCTCGCGCTCACGCCCGCCTCGGCGCTCGCGCGCCCCCGCCCGCTCGCCGCGTCGCGCTCGCAGCTGGCCGGGCTGGCCCCGTCGCAGGTGACCGCGCGGGATCTGTGCCCGCCGCCGACGCCGGGCCTCGATCAGTGCGAGGCCCAGCTGCTGGTGCGCCGCTCCGACGGCGCGCGCGTCCATCCCGACGTCGTGCGCGGCGCCACCTTCACCTCGGTCGGCCTGCGCATCGCTCGATCATCGGCGTTCGAGCGCGCGCGCGAGGTGCCCGCCGCGCTCGCCGCCGCCGCAGGGGTCACCCCCCCGCAGTCGGGAACCCCCGCCTACCTGCAACAGGCCTACGACCTGACCTACCTGTCGCAGACCCAGGGCGGATCGGACACCGTCGCCGTCGTCGACGCCTTCGACGACCCCAACGCCGAATCCGACCTGGCCACGTATCGCAGCACGTACGGGCTGCCGGCGTGCACCACGGCCAACGGATGCTTTCGCAAGGTCGATCAGGACGGGGCGCCGTCGCCGCTGCCGGCCACCAACAGCGTCTGGGGAGCCGAGGAGTCGCTCGACCTCGACGCGGTCTCCGCGCTGTGCCCCAACTGCCACATCCTGCTGGTCGAGACCAACAGCAACGGCGGCAGCGACCTCAGCGCGGGGCTCGCCGAGGCCGCCGCGCTCGGCGCCCAGCAGATCTCCAACAGCTGGGGCGGGGTCGGCTCGTCCGCCGGATCACCGGTGTCCTTCCCCGGCTCCGCGGTGATCGCCGGGACCGGCGACACCGGCTATCCGGGCGCCGGCGAGGACGTCTACCCCGCGGCGTTCCCGGGCGTGACCGCGGTCGGCGCGACGACCCTCACCCCGGACACGGGCGCGGCCGGCCTGCGCGGCTTCACCGAGTCGGCGTGGTCGCTGAGCGACGGCGCGGGCGGCGGCTCGGGCTGCGACCTCAACGAGCCCAAGCCGGCCTACCAGACCGACACCGGCTGCACCGGACGCGCGTACGCCGACGTCTCGGCGGACGGCAACCCGCAGACCGGTCTCTCGATCTATGACTCCGCGCAGGGCGGCTGGCTGGTCGGCGGGGGCACGAGCCTGGCCACGCCGCTCGTGGCCGCCTTCGAGGCGGTCGCCGGGGTCACCGGTGTCACGCCCCAGTGGGCATACACCGACGGCGCGTTGCTCAACGACCCGGCCTCCGGGTCGACGGGGACCTGCGCCGCGGCGATCCTCTACATCTGCAACGCGGGCCCGGGCTATGACGGGCCGACCGGCATGGGCTCGATCTCCGGTGACATCGCGCCCGGCGCGCCGGGAATCGGCGCTCCGCCGATCGGCGCCGGCTCGGGCGACACCTACGCCCAGGCGGTCGGCGCGACGACGGCGACGCTGAGCGGCGGCGTCTACCCCAACAGCCTGGACACGACGTACGTCTGGCAGTACGGCACCTCGGCCGCCTACGGCCACCAGACGGCGGCCGTCGACATCGGCATCGGCCCCGGGATCACCGCCGCGCCCGCGGCGCTCGCCGGCCTGCTGACCGACACCACCTACCACGCCCGGCTCGTCGCCCAGAACGCCGACGGCACCACCGACGGCTACGACTTCACCTTCACCACCACCGCCGCCGCCGCGCCGGTCAACACCGGCGTGCCGACGATCGCCGGCACCCCGCGACCGGGCCACACGCTGACGGCGCTGGCGGGCGCCTGGAACCCGTCGACGGTGTTCCTCGCCTACCGGTGGCAGCGCTCCGGCGACCGCGGCGCGCGCTGGTCAGACGTCGCCGGCGCCACCGGCGCCCGGTTCACGCTCACCGCCGCCGATATCGACGCGGACGTTCGCGTCGTCGTCACCGCGGCCGACGCCGGGGGCTCGGCATCGGCGATGTCGGCGCCCGTCGGGCAGGTGGCCACCACCGCCCGGATCGCCTCGCGCCCGGCGCCGACGATCTCCGCGCGACGGCTGAGCGGAGGGCGGATCGCGCTCACCACCCACGCCAAGCCCGCCGCGACCATCCTGCTGGTGCGCACCGGCCGTCGTATCGAACGCACCGGCCGGCGCACCCTCGTGGTGCGCGCCGAGGGCACGGTGTGGTGGGCTCTCCAGGCGCCCGATCAGCCCCGGCTGCGCTGGCTGCGCGTCACGGTGAGCTGACGGCCACCTCCTCCGGCTCGTCCGCCTCGTCTGGCTCGTCCGCCTCGTCCCGCCCGTCTGGCCCGTCCGGGTCGTCGGCCGCCTCCAGCTCCCGGGCGGCGACCGTGATCCCGGTCAGGCCCGCCCTCGCCTCACCGGCGCGCAGCAGCCGCTCGCGCAGCTCGTGCTCGAATTCCGGCGATGGGTCAAAGCCCTCGATGCCGGGCAGCTCCCCGACCTCCGACAGCCCGAACAGCTTGAGGAACAGGGCGCTCGTGCGGTAGAGCACCGCCCCGAACGGCGAGCGGCCGGCCTCCTCGATCACCCCCCGCTCCAGCAGCGTCGCGGCCGCGGACTCCGCGCTGACGCCGCGGATCCGCGCGATCTCCGGCCGCGACACCGGCTGCAGATAGGCGACGATCGCCAGCGTCTCGGCCTGGGCGGCGGTCAGCGGCGGGGTGCGCGGCTTGGCCAGCAGCCGCCGCGCGGCGGCTTCGGCGTCGGGGTGGCTGGTGAGCGTGTAGCCGCCGGCCAGCTCCCGCAGGACGAAGCCGCGACGCTCGAACTCGTAGTGCTCGCGCAGGCGCTCCAGGGCGGTCACCACCTCGTGGAGCTCGGCGTCGGTCGCGTCGGCGAGCGCCGCCGCCGGGACGGGGTCGGCGCTCAGGAACAGCAGCGACTCCAGCGTCCGCTCCAGCTCCTCGGTCATGCTGTCAGCCTCCGCGCCACCGTGGCCTCCGATTCGACGAGGATCTCGGCGAACGGCTCATCCTGGACCCAGGTCGCCTCGCCCTGCTTGTAGAGCTCGAGCAGCGCGTAGAGCGTCACCGCGACCGTCACCCGGTCGCTGCGCCCGACGGCCTGCGAGAAGGTGAAGCGCCCGCGCGACAGCAGCGCCCGCAGGTGCGTCAGGCGCTCGGCGACCGTCACGGTGGGGGCCGTCATGTGGCGGATGTCGACCGGAGGAGGGATCTCCAGGAGCGCGCCGATCGCGCCCACCAGCAACCGGGGCTCGTAGACCGCGCCGGCATCGCGCAGGGACGCCGCGCGCAGCGACGGGGGCAGCGGCGCCGAGCGGAAGCGATGGCCCTCCTCGTCGTCGAGGCGCCGGCGCAGGTACTCGGCGGCGGTGCGGTAGCGCTGGGCCGCGAGCAGCCGCGCCAGCAGCTCCTCGGCCGCCTCGCCGGGATCGAGGTCGATCTCCTCGATCTCCTCGCCGGGCAGCAGCAGCCGGGACTTGAGCTCCAGCAGCGCGGCGATCAGCACGAGGAACTCCGTCGCCGCCTCCAGGTCGAGCTCGCCGCGCCGCTCGAGATGGTCGATGTAGGCGATCACGACGTCGGCGAGGTCGACCTCTCGCAGGTCGACCTCCTCGCGCAGGATCAGCGTCAGCAGGAGGTCGAACGGCCCCGCGAAGACGTCGAGGTCGAGATCGAGGTAGGCGAGCGTCACGGCGTAGACGTTATCCCCGGGGTCGGACCGCTCCCACTCCCATCGCCGCGCGGACGTCGGCCACGGTGTCGCCGGCGATCGCCCGGGCCTTGTCGGCGCCCGCCGCCATGATCCGCTCCAGTTCGCCCTCGTCGGAGCGCAGCTCGGTGTAGCGCTCGCGCACCGGCGCCAGATAGTCGACCACGGCGTCGGCGACGGCTCCCTTGAACGCTCCGTAGCCGGCGCCGTCGAACTCCTGCTCGATCGCGTCCGCCGCCGTGCCACGGACGGCGGCGAGGATCTCGATCAGGTTCGTCACGCCCGGCTTGTCGCGGGCGCGGCGGACCTCCGAGCCGGAGTCGGTCACCGACGAGCGGATCTTCTTGGCGATCGCGGCCGGCTCGTCGAGCACGTAGACCGTGCCCTGGACGCTGCCGCCGGTCGTCGACATCTTGCGTTCGGGGGCCTGCAGGTCCATGATCCGCGCGCCCACGGTCGGGATCCGGGCCTCGGGGACGACCAGCGTGTCGCCGAACCGGGTGTTGAAGCGCTCGGCGATGTCGCGCATCAGCTCCACGTGCTGGCGCTGGTCGTCGCCCACCGGGACCTCGTGGGCGCGGTAGGCGAGCACGTCGGCCGCCATCAGAACGGGGTAGGTGAACAGCCCGGCCGACACCAGCTCACGCTGGGATCCGGCCTTGTCCTTGAACTGGGTCATCCGGTTGAGCTCGCCGAACGAGGTGACGCTCGACAGCAGCCACGCCAGCTCGGGGTGCTCCAGCACGTCGCTCTGGCGAAAGAAGATGCAGCGGCCGGGGTCCAGCCCGGCGGCCAGCAGCGTGGCGGCGGTGTCGTAGACGGAGTCGCGCAGCCCGGCGGGATCGTAGGCGACGGTGGTGGCGTGGAGGTCGACGACGCAGTAGATCGCCTCCCCCCGGTCCTGTCCCGCGACGTACTGGATGATCGCGCCGATGTAGTTGCCCAGGTGCTTGCGCCCGGTGGGCTGGATGCCGGAGAAGATCCGCACCGCGCGGAGCCTACGCGACGGACCGGTCACGCGGTGGCTACTGGGCGAGGAAGCGGTCCAGCGACTCGTGCGCCGCGGCGTGCTCGGGCGGGACGGCGCTCGCCGCGCCCGGTCCGCGGGCGCCGGCCTGGCGGCGCCCCGCGAGCAACCAGGCGGCGACGACGCCGCCGACCGCGCCGCTGGCATGCCCCTGCCAGGAGATGCCCGTGTGGGGCACGAGGCTGGAGACGAGCGCGCTTCCCCACACCACCCCGACGATCACCCCGATCAGGATCTCGATCCAGTTGCGGTCGAACAGGCCGCGGGCGAACAGGTAGGTGGCGTAGCCGAAGACCAGCCCGCTGGCGCCGAAGGTGTCGGAGTTGCCGGGCGAGATCAGCCACGTGCCGAGCCCGCCGATCACGATCACGATCAGCGTCACCCGCGCCAGCCGCGCCGCGCCCTTGACGGCGATGAACACCCCCATGAACACGAGCGGGATCGTGTTGTCGACGAGATGGGGATAGAAATTGGCGTGCAGGAACGGCGCGGTGAAGATCGCCCAGATGTGGTCGAGGTTGCGCGGCAGGATGCCGCCGCCCCGGTCCAGGCCGCCGCCGTCGAGCGCGTTGATCGCCTCCACCACCCACATGACGAGCACGATCCCCGCCAGCAGTACGAGGCCCTGCGCCGGCTCGCGCCGTCGCTCGGGGAGGTTGCGGATCGTGGACATGCTCTAAGCATGGCATGCGCCGCGCCGGTCGCCCCCCGGCATCGACAAGAATTGCCTAAGACTTCGACAGCGCCTGATCGGCGATCGCCAGCGCCACCTCGGCGCGCTGGGCGAGTGCCGGGGCGAGCACGTACTCCTCGGGCGTGTGGGCGCCGCCGCCGCGCGGGCCGAGGCCGTCGATCGTCAACGCGATCGAGTCGGCGAAATGGCTGGCGTCGCTGGCCCCGCCGCGCGCGACGCCGGCGATCGGCCGGCCGAGCCGCTGGGAGGCGCCGGCGATCAGCTCCGTGGTGGCCACCGCCGAGTCCATGCCCGGCCAGTTGCGCTCCATCCAGGCGTCGAGCCGCACCTCGTCTCGCTCGGCCGCGACGGCCGCCAGCACGGCATCGAATGCGCTCAGACGGCGGGCGCGGAGGTCGAACACGAGCTCGCCGGCGGCGGGCACGATGTTGAACGCGTCGCCCGCGCCGATCACCGTCGGAACGACGCTGAGCTGGTCGGGGCCGTCGGGATCGTGCAGGCCGGCGACGTCGATCGCGGTCCGGGCCAGCGCCAGCAGCGCGTTGCGCCCGCGGTCCGGCGCGCTGCCCGAGTGGGCGGCGCGCCCGGTCGCGCGCACCTTCAGCGTCCCCGCCGCCTTGCGGCGCACGACGACGCCCTCGTCGCCGTCCGGCGTGCGCTCGCCGGCCTCGAAGCACAGGCATGCGTCATAGCCCGTGAACCGCGCGGCGTGGACGAACGGCGCGGTGCGCCACTCCTCGTCGGTGACGAGCAGCACGGCGAGCTCGGCGAACGTCTCGGGTCGGCGGGCGATCGCCCGGGCGACGCCGAGCGACAGCACGACCCCGCCCTTCATGTCCGCCGTCCCGGTGCCGTACAGGCGGTCGCCGTCGCGACGGAGCGTCTGATGCGCGCCGTGCCCGATGACCGTGTCGACGTGCCCGAGGAGCATCAGCCGCCCGCTCCCGGTGCCGCTGACCGTCGCCACCAGGTCGGGGGCGCTGCCGGCCGTCGAGCACGGCGGGCGGTCGGTCCGCGCCCCGTCGGGCAGCAGCGCGGCGCACAGCGCGAGCGATCGCTCGGCCCCCTCCACGTCCCCCGACGGCGAGGAGACGTCGACCAGCTCGGCGAGCTCGCGCTCGGCGCGGCCGGCGATCTCTCGCGCCTGTGCGGCGATCGCGGGATCGGTGGTCGCGGTCATGCCGCCACCGCCAGCACCTCGCACGCCGCGACCGAGCCGGGCGCGCCGCCGGCGCGGGCCACGCGCGCCGCGAGGCGGCAGAGCGCCGCGTTGGCGGGCGTCGGGACGCCGTGCAGCCGGCCGAGCAGGACGATCTCGCCGTTGAGGTAGTCGGTCTCGAGCGCGCCGGTGCCGCGCTGCAGGCT
>JBELAG010000184.1:0-11908 GCA_049509055.1 Solirubrobacteraceae bacterium | reverse complement strand
CGGGCAGATCCTCGACGGGTGCGAACCCACCGGCGACGCCCACCGCTGCGCCTCGGTGGCTCACCAGCGGGAGTCTAGGCTCGGCCCCGGCCGGTCGGCCCGGTCGGCCGGTCGGCCCCGGGAGAGCTTTATGAGCGCTCGAGCACCGCGCGGGCGGCGTTGTGGCCCGGGATCCCGCTCACGCCGCCGCCGCGGCGCGCGCCGGCGCCGCAGATCAAGACGGCCGGGCGGTCGGTCTCCGCGCCCCATTGGCCGACCTCGCCGGCTGACTCCGCAAACGGCCACGCGAGGTCGCGGTGGAAGATGTGCCCCCCGGGGAGCGCGAGCTCGGCTTCGAGTTCGACCGGGGTGTGCGCCTCCAGGCACGGCCGGCCGTCGGCGTCGTGCAGCAGGCAGTCCTCGACCGGCTCGGCAAGCACCTCGTCGAGCGAGTCCAGCGTCGCCCGCACCGCGGCCTGCTTGACCGCGTCGTGATCCTCGCCGGCGAACAGCCGCGCCGGCATGTGCAGGCCGAACACGGTGAGCGTGTGGGCGCCGGCGGCGCGCAGCCCCGGCCCGAGGATGCTCGGGTCGGTGAGCGAGTGGCAGTAGGCCTCACACGGCGCCGGCCGCGGCAGGCGACCGGCCGAGGCATCGGCGTGGGCGCGGCGCAGCTGGTCATAGCCCTCGTTGACGTGGAAGGTTCCGGCGAACGCCTCGGCCGAGCTCACCGCCCGATCGCGCAGGCGCGGCAGGCGGGCGAGCAGCAGATTGAGCTTGAGCTGGGAGCCCTCGGGGGCCGGCAGCGGAGGCGGATCGCCGAGCAGGCCGGCCAGCACCGCCGGCGCCACGTTGGCCAGCAGGTGGCGCGCCTCGTGGACGGCGCCGTCCTGCGTTCGCACCGCCACCATGCGCTCGTCGGCCTCGATCGCGGTGACCGTCGCGTGCAGGCGCAGCTGCGCCCCGGCGCCCCGGGCGGCGGCGGCCAACGCGCCGGTGAGCGCGCCCATCCCGCCGACCGGAAGGTCCCAGCGGCCGGTGCCGTTGCCGATCACGTGGTAGAGGAAGCACCGGTTCGCCGCCAAGCCCGGATCGGCCAGGTCGGCGAACGTGCCGATCAGCGCGTCGGTGGCGAGGATCCCGCGCACCAGGTCGCTGTCGATCGCCGCTTCCAGCAGCTCTGACAGCGGTCGCTCCACCAGCGCCTCCCACGCCGCGGCGTCGCCGACGAGGCTCCGGAGCTCCGCACGGGAGCGCAGCGGCTCGGTCAGCGAGGCGAACACCGGCGCGGCGGCGCGGCCGGTGAGCGCGCCGACGGCGTCGAGCTGCGCCACGGCGCCGGCACCGGCCGCGCGCGCCAGCGAGGCCTCGGTGCGCCGCCGGTCGTCGCAGATGAGGACGCCGCTGTCGCCGCACGGCGTATAGGACGACACCCGCCGCCGGCGCAGTTCGGTGTCGACCCCGAGCCTGGTCAGCAGCGCCCGCGGGAACAGGCTGACGAGATAGGAGTAGCGCGAGATGCGCGCGTCGACGCCGGGGAACGGAGCGGCCGAGACGGCGGCGCCGCCGGGATGACCGTCGCGTTCCAGCATGAGCACGCGCTGCCCGGCCGCCGCGAGCATCGCCGCCGCCACGAGGCCGTTATGGCCCGCGCCGACGATGATCACGTCATGCGCGGGCATCAGCGATCGGCGCGCGCGGCGGGGAGCGGAGCGGACACCGACGCCACGATACGCTGCCCCCAGCCGCCGGCCACGCCGCCGGATCCGAGCCGTCAGATCCGAGAGAGGGACCCATGGACGCCGTCAACCACCAGATCCGCCTCGCCAATCGCCCGGTGGGCCTGTGCCAACCCAGCGACTGGAAATTCACCACCGAGCCGGTGGCCGACCCCGCCGACGGGCAGGTGGCGGTCAGGATCCGCTACGTGTCGCTGGACCCCGCGATGCGGGGGTGGATGAACGAGGGCCGCTCCTACATCGCTCCGGTGCGGATCGGCGACGTGATGCGCGCGGGTGCGGCCGGCGAGGTGATCGCATCGCGCCATCCGGCGGTGGCGGTGGGCGATCAGGTCACCGGCATGCTCGGCGCGCAGGAATACGCGGTCGTCGACGGCGCGGCGGTGATCAAGGTCGACACGGCGCTGGCGCCGCTGCCGGTCTACCTCAACACGCTCGGGATGCCGGGGATGACCGCGTACTTCGGCCTGCTCGACGTCGGCCGGCCCCAGGAGGGCGAGACCGTCGTGGTGTCGGGCGCCGCGGGAGCGGTCGGCGGGCTCGTCGGCCAGATCGCCAAGATCAAGGGCTGCCGGGCGATCGGGATCGCCGGCGGCCCGGAGAAATGCCGGCACGTCGTCGAGGAGCTGGGCTTCGACGCGGCGATCGACTACAAGGGGCAGCCCGTTCCCAAAGCGCTGCACGAACAGTGCCCCGAGGGGATCGACGTGTACTTCGACAATGTCGGCGGGCCGATCCTCGACGCCGCATTGGCCAACCTGGCGCGCAACGCGCGGGTCGTCATCTGCGGCGCGATCTCCCAGTACAACGCCACCGACGGGATGAAGGGCCCGGCCAACTACATGTCGCTGCTGGTCAATCACGCCAGCATGACCGGGTTCGTCATCTTCCATTACGCCGACCGGATGGCCGAGGGCGTCCGGGAGATGGGGCGCTGGTATGCCGAGGGCAGGCTGACGAGCGTCGAGGACATCGCGGCCGGCGGGATCGCGGCCTTCCCGGACACGCTGCTGCGGCTGTTCCGCGGCGAGAACACCGGCAAGCTCGTGCTCGAGATCAGCCCCAGCTGATCTGCGGCGGCGCGTGACCCTCGGGGGCGACCGGATGAACCACCGACGCACCCTCACGGCCGCCGTCCTGGCGGCGGTCTCGCTCGCGGCCTGCGGAGGCTCGAGCGCGACCAGCTCCCACAGCGCCACGGCGAGCTCCCCGCGCTTCACCGGCGAGGTCAACGCGGTCTGCGCCCGGGTCAACGCCCAGATCGCCGCGCTCCCCACGATCAGCACGACGGCCGAGCTGCTCATCACCGGGGCCAAGGAGATCACGATGAGCTCGACCGCGCTCGCCGAGCTCCAGGCGCTCACCGCGCCGGCCGCCACGCGCGCGGCGTACGAACGCTACCTCTCGGGGATCGTCCAGGAGAAGGCGATCAGCCTCGCGGCGCTCGCGGCGATCAAGGCCGGTCAGAACGCCGAAGCGTCGGTGCTCGGGGTCAGGGGCAGCGCGCTCAACACCACCGACGACCAGCGGGCCCGGGCGCTCGGCCTGACCCAGTGCGCGCGTGACGTTCAGCCCGCCGGATCAGGCGGCTGACCGGCGCCGCCGCGACGCGGCGGCCGCCCGCGCCCCGGCCAGGAAGCCGGCGGTCGCGTCGGCCACGAGCTCGTCGACCTGGGCGGCCGGGACGATCCCGGCGGTGACCAGCGCGGAGATGCCCTGGATCGTGGCGAACAGGACCAGTCCGACCCGCTCGGGCTCGCCCGGCTCCAGCGCGCCCTCGGCCTGGCCCTGGGCGATCAGCTCGAACATCGCCGAGAAGGCCCGGTCGGCCGCCTGGGCGAGCGTCCCGGCCGGCTCGCGGTGCGTGCCGGCGAACATCAGCTCCAGCAGCGCCGCGTCATCGGTGGCGAACCGGATGTAGGCCCGCGCCGTGGCCCGCACGCGGGAGGCGAAGTCCTTGCCGCCGTCCTCCATCGCGCTGCGCAGCTCGTCGCCGAGGCGCACGAACCCGGCCTCGGCGAGCGCGTCGAGCAGCGCCTGGCGGTCGGGAAAGTGGCGGCGCGGCGCCCCGTGGCTGACGCCCAGCTCCCGCGCCAGCCCGCGCAGCGAGAGCTCCTGCACGCCGCGCTCGCGGACCGTCAGCTCGGCCTGCGCGAGCAGCGCGCGGCGCAGGTCGCCGTGGTGGTAGGGCCGGTCGCTCATCGCCATCAGCCTAACCGATGAAGTAGTCGTTGACAGCATTGTTGGCACCGCCTACAATGTTGTCTATGACTACTTTTAGCACCAACCGTGATCGCCACCGCCGCGCATCCCGGCTATGCCGCCACCAACCTGCAGTTCCACAGCGAGAACCGGGTGGTGGACGCCGTCAACGCCCTCGGCAACCGCCTGGTCGCGCAGGACGCCGACGGCGGCGCGCTGCCGACGCTGTACGCCGCCGTGGCCGAGATCCCGGGCAACAGCTACGCCGGACCGGGGAACCGGATGGAGACCAGAGGCGCGCCGAGGCTGGTCGGCCGCAGCGCGGCGGCACTGGATCCGGACGTGGCGCGCCGTCTGTGGCACGTCTCTGAGCGCCTGACCGGGGTGAAGTTCCCCCTTTCCGCCACCGCCGCTGCATGGCAGTGATCCGGCGACGCTAAGCTAGGAGGGGCTGCACGGGTTCCGCGCGGTCGCGGACGCAGCGACCGGCTATCGTCAATCACCGAACGAGATGAACGAGGAAGACATCACCACCATCGAAAGCGCTGGACGCCGTTGCGCCGTCTGTCGCTCCGGACGACACTGGCGCGAGTTCGATGTGGTCCGCGCCGAAGGGCGCGATCCCGTGGTCTTGTGCCCCGCGTGCCATGCTCGTTACGGAGAGACGCCGCCGCTGAAGGCCGGACAGGAGGCGCCCGCGCCGCCTGTGCCCGAGCCCAAGGCCCAGAACCACAACCAGCCCCAGAGCCAGACGCAACCTCAGGCCGAGGGCGCCGCCAAGCAGCGGCCCCGCCAGCAGGAGGACCGCCTCAAGAAGGCGCTGCGCGAGCTGCCGCGGGGCGAGCACTCGACCGGCCGGATCGCCAAGGCCGCCGGGCTCAACCACTCCAAGACGCTCGGGCGCCTGCACCAGCTCGAGGCCGCCGGCGAGGTTCGCCAGGTCGGCAAGCTGTGGACGACCGAGCGGCCGTCGACCGATCTGGAAGGGGCGTTTGACCGGCTGCAGGCCCGGACGAGCAACCTCCGGATCATCCGCGAGAAGGCGCCGGTCGGCTGAGACGCCGCCGGCGTCAGGCCGCCGCCGCCAGTTCGGCGCCGGCCCGCGGGTCGTCGATTGGCAGCGTGATCCTGAACGTCGTCCCGCCGCCCGGGTTGGGCTCGAAGTTGATCAGCCCGTGGTGGCGCTCGACGACGATCGTGTGGGCGATCGCCAGGCCCTGACCGGTGCCTCGCCCGACCGCCTTGGTGGTGAAGAACGGGTCGAACACCCGCGCCGCGATCTCCGGGGCGATCCCGCAGCCCGTGTCGCTGACCGAGATCACGACGCCCTCGTCGCCGGTCCGCGTGCGGACGGTGATCGTCCCGCGCGGCCCTGTCGACTCCTGTCCGGCGGCATCGATCGCGTGGGCGGCGTTGACGATCAGGTTGAGGAACACCTGATTGAGGTCGCCGGCGTTGGCCATCACCGGCGGCAGCTCCTCCAGGTCGAGCTCGACGTCGGCCACGTACTTGTACTCGTTGGTGGCGACGATCAGCGTCGTGCGCAGGGCCTCGTTGATGTCGGTCGGCGACCGCGAGGCCGACGGATGGGCGAACTGGCGCATCGCGCGCACGATCGTCGAGACGCGATCGATGCCGGCCAGGGCGCGCTCGAACGCGGGGGGGACCCGCTCGGTCAGATAGTCGAGGTCGGATTCGCGCTCGGCCTCGAGCATCCGGCGCCGGCGCTCCTGCTTGCGGATCGGCGTGTCGGTGTGGAGCAGCTCCCGGTACACGCCGGTGAGGCTCAGCAGCTCGTCGGCGGCCTCTTTGAGGAAGGTGACGGAGTCCCCGATGAACTGAATCGGCGTGTTGATCTCGTGCGCGATGCCGGCCGCGAGCTGGCCGACCGCCTCCAGCTTCTGGGCGAGGCGCAGGTCGAGCTCGAGCCGCTCGCGTTCGAGCTCGGCCCGCTTGGTGGCGGTCATGTCGAACAGCGTGACCTGGACACGGTGGCTGTCGGCGTCGCCGGAGACGAGCACCGCCTCCTCGCGCAGCCAGACCTCCTCGCCGTCGGGACGGATGAAGCGGAACTCGGCCGCCAGCGGGTTGTGGCCGGCCGCGGCCGGCTCCCGGATCGCCCCGCGCACGAGCTCGCGGTCGTCCTCGTGGACACCGTCGATGAACAGGTCGGGATCGTCGAGGAACGCCGCCGGCTCGAGGCCGAGCAGGGCCGAGCTCTGGCGGCTGACGAACACGAACTGCCGTGACCCGTCCCGGCCGATGTCGATGATCGCCACGACGCCCGGGATCTGGCCGATCAGGCGCTCCTTCTCGGTCATCAGCTCACGCAGGCTGTGGGTCATCGCGGCCAGCGATCGGCCGAGCGTGTCGCGGTCCGAACGCGGCGTCACCACGACCGACAGGTCGCCGCCGGCGATCGTCTCTGCGACGCCCGCGATGCCGGTCAGGTAATCGATCATCAGGTTGACGTCGGCGGCCATCTCGCCGAGCTCGTCGTGGGCGCCGATCTCGACGTGCCCGGCGATGTCCCCGCCGGCGATCGCGGTGGCCGCCGCGCCGACCCGGTGCACCGCGCGGGTCATCCGGCGGCTGAGGATGATCGCGACGCCGATCGACGCGGCGATCGCCGCCGTCAGCAGGCAGATCAGCAGTCGCCGGCCGAGGTCGAAGCTGGCGTATGACGACGCCGACGCCGCGTGGGCGTAGGCGACGATCCGGTCGCTCCAACCGGACAGCAGCGCGTTGAGGCGCTGGTACTCGCGCCCGCCGGCGCCGCCGTCGATCACGGCGACGGCCGCGCGGCCGCGTCCCGCGTCGGCCAGCGCGCGAAACCGCGCGGTCAGCGCCACGTAGCGGCCGAAGCTGATGCGGAACTGCGCCAGCAGCTCGCCGTCGGCAGGCGTCGAGATCAGCCGCCCGGCGAGCGCGAGCTGACGGCGCACGGCGGCGAGATCGGCGGCCAGGGCGCCCGCGCCGGCGCCTGCGACGACGAGCCCGCGCCCGCCGGGCGCCGCGACGATGTAGTCCAGCTGCCCGTCGCGGTACCGGTTGATCAGCGAGCCGATCTCGCCGACGGTCCGGGTGACCGGCACGACGCGCTGGGTGAGCTCGTCGAGATGGTTGCGGTCGGTGCCCGACTGGGCCACCGCGAACAGGCCGATCGCCGTCATCAGCACGACGATCAGGCCGTAGCCGCCCAGCAGCTTGCCCAGGATCGATGCCCGCATACGTCAGTCAACGGCGCCCGGCGCCCAAGCTTGAGCCCGGGCGTCGGATTGACGCGCGCGAGCCTCAAGCCCGTGGCCCCGGAAACCGATCTGAGGGGTATGACCGCATCCACCGTCCTGCGCACCTCGCGACCGCGAATCCTGTGTGTCGACGACGAGCCGCAGATCCTCGAGTCGCTGCGCGACACGCTGCGGCGGCGCTTTGACGTGACGACCGCCGGCAGCGGCCCCGACGGGCTCGCCGCGCTGTCGCAGGCCTCGCCCGAGTTCGCGGTGATCCTCTCCGACATGAGGATGCCGCTGATGTCTGGGTCGGTGTTCCTGCGCGAGGCGCGGCGGGTGGCGCCCGACGCCGCCCGGATCCTGCTCACCGGCTATGCCGACATGGACGCCGCCGTGACTGCGGTCAACGAGGCTCAGCTGTTTCGCTTCCTCACCAAGCCCTGCCCGGCGGCCGATCTCTTGGAGACCTGCTCGGCCGCCGTCGAGCAGCACCGCGTGCAGAGCGCCGAGCGAATGCTGCTCGAGCAGACGCTCAAGGGCGCGGTCAAGGCGCTCACCGACGTGCTGGCGCTGGCGAGCCCGGCCGCCTTCGGGCGCGGCGGGCGGGTGCGCAAGCTGGTCGCGGCGATGGCCGCCGAGCTCGCGCCCGACCAGGCCTGGGAGATCGAGGTGTCGGCCCTGCTGGTCAACCTCGGCGCGGTCACGCTCCCGCGCGAGACCGCCGAGAAGCTCTACGCCGGCGTCATGCTGACGCACGGCGAGCACGAGATGGTCGACCGGATCCCGGCGCTCACCCGCCGCGTGCTGGAGAACATCCCGCGTCTGGAGGGGGTGCTGGCGATCCTTGACAACTATCGCCGCAGCTTCGGGGCGTCCCGCGTCGAGGGCGTGCTCCCGCCGGGCGCGAGGATCCTGCGGATCGCGCTGGACTTCGACGAGCTCGACGCCCAGGGCGCCGACCACGACGTCGCGCTCGCCGCGCTGCGCAGCCGCACGACGGCGTATGACCCGGAGGTGCTGCAGGCCTTCGAGCGGGTGATCGGCACCGACTCGGCGCACTTCACGGTGCGCGAGATCAGGACCGGGCAGCTGCGGGCCGGGATGATGCTCGCCTCAGACGTGCGCAGCGACACCGGCGGGCTGCTGATCGCGCGCGGTCACACCGCCACCGAGCAGCTCGTCGCCCGGCTGATGAACCTCCGCAGCGGCTCGATCCGCGAGCCGCTGATGATCATCGACGAGGACGACTAGCCCAACGTCGCACGACAGGCACCGGCGCCGCGGTCGGTGCGCCGACGACCGAAGGGCCGGAATCCCTCACCTCGCGACAGGGATCCCGGCCTCCGATGGCCGCTGGGGTTTCGGCTTACCGGGTGATGCCGAACATCACCGCGACACTGACGGCGCCGATCCCGCTGAGCGAGAGGGTGCCCTTGCCCAGCAGGGTCAGATGGTCGGCCCGCGTGAGCAGCTTCACGCCCGCGCGCGTGAGCGCGTTCCTGATCGCGGTCGGGCGGTTGTCGCCCAACGTGACCGTCACCCGGGCGACGAGCGTCCGGTGCCCGTGGGCCGCCCCGGATTCCTCATACCAGGCGACGTTGAGGCGACCCCCCAGCGGCGCGGTGAGCGACCGTACGTAGCCGCGGTGCCTGAGCAATGCGGAGATCCGAGCGGTCGTGCCGGCCGGCGTCAGCGCGCTCATGACCAGGGCGCGGATCTGATTCGTGGTCACCACCGGGCCGACCGGAGCAGACGTCGTCCGGGTTGAGCCGATGGCGTTGGTCGCGGTCACGACCACCTCGATTCGGTCCCCCCGGTCGGCGGTCGAGAGCTGATACGTGCTCTTGGTCGCCCCGGTGATCGCCGCGCATGACCGCTGGCAGCGCTCCCACTGGTAGGCGTAGGCGATCGACGGACTGCCGGTCCATGTTCCGGGGGAGGCCTCAAGGCTGTGCCCGGTGACCGCCGTACCCGCGATCGCCGGCGCCGTGGTGTTCGCGGGCGCAGCGAGGGTGGGGGTGGTGGGAGTCGTGGGGGTGGTGGGGGTGGTGGGAGTGGTCGGGGGAGCCGTTTGGGTGAGCGTCGAGGTCCCGGTGATGCTGGGCGAGACCGAGCCGTCGGTGGCGGTGATCGTCGCCGAGCCGACGGCGGCGGAGCTGGTGATGGTCGCGGTATAGGTCCCGTCGCCGTGGTCGGTGACGACGCCGATCGTCTCGCCGGGGTCGGTCGATGAGAACACGACGTGCTCGCCGGCCAGGGCATGGCTCTCGGCGTCGGTCACCGTCGCCGTGACGGTGCTCGTCGCCGAGCCGCCCGCGGTGATCGAAGCCGGCGACAGCGACAGGGCGACCGCGGCGGGGGAGCCGGCGGTCTGGTTCAGGGCCGCCTGCCCGGAGGCCGCCGGAGCCACGACCGGGTCGGTGGCGGTGATCGTCGCCGGCGCCGTCGTCGTCGAGCTCGTGATCGTGGCGGTGTAGGTCCCGTTCGGGTTGGCGGTGACCGCGCCGATCTTCTCGTTGCCGTCGCTGGAGGAGAAGACGATCGGGTCTCCGGCCACCGGCTTGCCGTCCGCCGTCACCGTGGCGGTCGCGGTGCTCGTCGCGGTCCCGCTGGCCACGATCGAGGCGGGCGACAGCGACACCGCGACCGTGTCCACCGGCCAGGTGATCATCGCGGGATAGGTGGTGGTGCCGGCGGCCGGAACGCTGGTCCAGCCCGACTGCGTGCCGCCGTACATCGACCCGACCGTGGTCGTTCCGCTCAGCGGAACGGTGACCGCGGCGGTGCCCGGGTTGGTGATCGTCACCTGGTTGCCCTGGATGTAGCCGCTCACGGTGGTGTTGGCGGCCCAGGCGGCCTGCTCGGTGAGCAGGGTCCCGATCTGGGCCATCGTGGGCTGCTCGATCGGCGCGGTGCTCGCGAAGTAGGAGTCGTACTCGGCCAACAGCGGATTGACCGTCTCGTAGAACAGCCCGTCGCCCTCACCATTGACCCCGCCCGTGGTCTGGGCCATGAGGTTGGTCTGATGGAAGTAGTCAGGGCGGGGGTCGTTGCCCATCATGTGCCCGAACATCCCCTGGTCGACGCTGGCCAGGATCTGGGCGATCGTGATCGTTGTGCCGGCGGGGTTACAGCTCGTCACTCCCGCGATCGGCGTGCAGGTTGGCGCGTCGTAGAGCGTCTCGTACTCGTCGACCTCCTGGGCGTTGGTCGCGACGTTGTAGTAGATGTTCGTCGGGTACCGGGGGATCCCGGTCGCTCCGGCATCCTGGAACGTCGCACCCGGCGCGTACTCGGTGGAGGCGCCGGCGAACGCCCCAGTGGTGAACGCTCCGTCAGCGGGACTGGGGTACGGCTTGGAGGCATCCGCTCCGAAGTACTTGATGCCACCGTCGAGCGTCGCGGCGAAGGCGGCGTCGAGCAGAGGATTCTGCTCGTAGGCGCTCTCGTCGGCGGTGCCCGCAGTCAGGGGCGCTGCGGCGGTCGTCGCCTCGGTGCCGGTGTCGGTGAACGTCTTCTCGGTCGCCCCGCCGCCCGTGGTATCGGTTGTGGAGTTGCCGGTCGGGTTGGTGAAGTCCGTCGCGGTATCGGCCGGCACCGGTGTGGGGGTGATCAGCGACCACGTCCCGATCGTGCCGGTCGTGGAGCCCGCGGACGAGGGCGTGAACGGGGCCCGATAGATCTTGTAGTCGGCGGCGTGGCACACCGCCCCCCAGGTCAGCGTCACCGAGCTGGTCGTGCCCGTCGCGGTCACCGGGGCCGACTGCGAGGCCGCGGATTCCCCGGTGCCGGCCACCGGCGTGGCGCCCGGCGCCGCGGTGTTGAACTGATCGCTGACCGCATACACGTACTCTCCCGCCGGCAACGCGCCGCCGGTCGCCGAGACGTCGGCCGAGTCGAGTCCGGGCGGATCGACCTGACCCGGATTGCCGGGGAGCAGGTTGGCCAGGCCGGAATGCTCGCCGGTGATGATCACGTTGGGGTTGTCATTGCCGAGCGCGACCGTGGGGTCGGTGCTCTCGGTCAGCCCGAGGCCGCCGGTGATCGGATCGCCGGCCGCTGCCGCCTTGGCGGCCCAACTGGTGTTCTGATTGAGCTCGGCTTCGATGTAGTCCTGGGTGGCGCAGCCCTCGTCGATGTTCGGGTGATCCCAGGTGTGACTGATCCATCCGAAGTCGTCCGTGTACGGTTTCCCGGTCGCGGGATCGGTGGCCTGGAAGGCCGCAAGGAGCGGGTCCGTGCCGGTCGCGCTGCCGGCGCTGCCGCCGGTGGCCCCGGTCGTGCCGCTGCCGCTGTCCCCGGAGCCGACGAGACTCGAGCCGTCGGCCACCGCGACGCTTCCACCGCCGTTGAACAGCATGTCGATGCGGAAGTCGTTCGCCTTCGACCAGGCCGCCGCGGTCGTGACGTCCGCGGGAACCTCGCGGAGAGCGTCGGCGGCGTTGAAGTCGGTCGAATGCGGTGACGTCGTCGCGTTACCGGCGACGCTCCATGAGTCGTCGGAGAGGAAGTTGTCATCGACGTCGGTGTCAAGATAGTTGCGCTGGTCGCCGAAGTACACACCACGCGTGGCCCAGGTCAGAGCGCCGTGGCGCAGCAGTTGGGCCTGCAGCTGGTTGGCGTTCTGGGCAAACGTCTGCACCATCTCCTGCACGCCGTCGGCGTGGGTGTAGACCCCGACCAGGGATGACCCGTTCGGGCCGTTCACCAGCGAATCGAAGTTGGTCGTGCTGACCGGAGTGGCCTCGTAACCGT
>JBELAG010000183.1:0-11914 GCA_049509055.1 Solirubrobacteraceae bacterium | reverse complement strand
GCGGCGCGCCGGCTCGGGCGCGCGCGGCGGCTCGGGCGCGCGCGGCGGCTCGGGCTCGGGCGCGCGGGGAGCCGGCGCAACCGGCGCACGCCGGGGCGGGGTGGTCGACAATCCGTGGGCATGAGCTACCGCGAGCATGCGCCCACGGCCGCGCTGGCGCCGTGGCTCGCCTGCACCTGGGAACGCCGCGACGCGGGCGCAGCCGCCGCCGTGCGGGTGCTGCCCGACGGCTGCATCGACATCGTCTGGCGACGGTCGTCGGGGTCGCTGCTGGTCGGCGCCAACACGACCGCGTTCATCGCCGACGGGGGCCCGGCGTCGACCCCGGCACCTCACGTGGTCGGCGCTCGGCTCGCCCCGGGCGGGGCGCCGGCGCTGCTCGGCGTCTCGCCCCAGGACGTGCTCGACCAGCGGCTCGATCTCGCCCACGCCCTCGGAGCAACGGGCGGCCGGCTCGCGGCCGCGCTCGACGAGGCCGGCGATCCGGTCGCCGAGTTGCGCCGGTGGCTGGAGGCGCGCGCCCGGCACGCGCCTGCTCCCGACCCGCTCGTGTCGGCGGCGGTGAGGCGGCTGGCGGGGGGCGCCGGCCGGCTCGACGCGCTCGCCGACGATCTCGGCGTGAGCGAGCGCGGGCTGCGTCGCCGGGTGACGGTCGCGGTCGGCTACGGGCCCAAGCGGCTGGCGCGCGTCCTGCGCCTGCGCCGCGCGCTCGCCGACGCCCGCGCCGGAGCCGGGCTGGCCCGCGCGGCGTTTGACGCCGGATACGCCGACCAGGCGCATTTCTCCAACGATTGCCGGGCGCTCGCCGGCGTGCCGCCGTCGGCTCTGGTCCCTGTGCCCGGCCGCTGACGGTGGCCGTTTTGCTCAAGACACGGCGCCCGCCCGGTGCGATCGTGGGCGCATGACCGATTCGCAGGCACCACCTCACACCACGGTCGCGCTGTCGCTCGGCTGGGTCGTCGTCTACGTGGACGATCCCCGGGCGGCGAGCGACTTCTACGCCGCGACGTTCGGGCTGCGTCCCGAGTTCGCCGCTCCCGACCCCGGTTGCCAACCTCGATCCGTCGGCAACCGTCCATCGGTGCGCGGTGATCGGGGAGGGATGGATGTCTGCGTCGGCCGCCAACCCTTCGCCCGCGGCGGATAAGCGGTCCCCACGCTCGCAAGCGGCGTTGGTCGCGGGACCGTCGCCCGGTCCCGCTGCTCCGGTCATGCCGCCGGACCCGTCCGCCGCTCGCGCCGCGCCGAAGCCCGGGCGGCCGCCGGACCTGGGGCAGGGGAACCCAGTTCATGTTCGTCATGAATACGGTTCCCCACCCCGCTCGCGACGAGCGCTGACCGCCGGCGGGCCGCGACCCGCTATTGCGGCGCCGTTCGGTGGCGCTCGTACATGCGTGCCACCCACCGTCCCCCGGGCCGCGCGGCCAGGGGGTCGAGGTAGGCGCGCGCGTGCTCGGGCGGCTGCACCGACGGGTAGGGGAACGAGGGCGGCCGCACGACCGGGTAGAACAGCGACGCGGCCGTCAGGTCGGCGACCGTGAACCGCGCGCCGACCAGATAGCCGCTGGGCGTCAGCTCGCGCTCCAGGCGGTCCATGGCGGCGATCACCTTGGCGCGGCTGCGCAGTGCGCCGGCCGCGTCGATCGCCATCGCCTGCCGCATCGCCCGTCGCATGGCGGGGAATGCGGTGCGCAGCACCAACCGTGCGGCGAGCGGCTGGCCGTGGGTGAAAAGCGGCAGCATGAGCTCGCGGTGCTCGAGCAGCTCGTGGTACACCGCGCGCCGGATGTGCGGGCCCAGCTGCTCGTCGAAGAACTCCTCCAGCTCCAGCGCGCGGGCTCGCTCCCGCGGATCCACCGGGTACAGCGGCGGCTGCGGCCAGCGCGCCTCGAGCTCGGCGATGATCGCGCTGGAGTCGGCGATCGAGCGCCCGTCGATCGTCAGGACCGGCGTCGTGCGGTGAGCGCCACCGGTCAACCGCCGCGCGACGACGACGTGAGCGCCGGGCATCAGCGTCCGCCGGAGGTGGTGGATGCGCTTGTGGTCAAGCGCCCAGCGGACCTTTTCGTTGAAGTGGGAGATCTCCAGCTGCCACAGGACGGGCACGCCCCCGGTGTCCACGCCGGCCACGTCCGACTTTACGGGCCCGCGACGAATGTATTGACGGCTCCGACGGCGTCTGGACGCGCCTGGAGCCACCCGCTCGCCCTCACGGACCACGGGTACGATGGGGGCGAGCGGGCGGCCCGAGCCACGCCCAGCCACTCGCCGAATTCCGCCACTCCATTCATCGCGGACCGTTATACATGCCGGACGCGCGATCATGCGGGGATCGGCGAGCATCTGCACTTCACCACCGACCCGGGCGAGTTCGCTGCCGGCTGCGAACCGCTGCTGCGCGAGCGGATCGAGTGCAACGTCGCGGCGACGATCCTGATGCAGGTGCGGGCGGGGGTGCTGCCGCAGTCGTCGCCGCTGTCGTCGCCGCTGTTCGCCTACGCGCTCGACGAGGCCGGCACGGCGGTGTTCGCGGCGCTGCGCACGCCGCCGCGGGCGATGGTGGCCTGCGGGCGGCGCCCCGGTCAACCGCAGCGGCTTGTCGACGGCTGGCTGGAGCGCGACCGCGAGCTTCCCGGCGTCCACGCCGCGCCGGCGACGGCGCGCGCGATCGCCGCCGCGTGGGCGCGGCGCACGGGCGGCGCGACCCGGTGCCGGACGGCGATGGCGATGCACGCGCTGGAGGCGGTCGACGCCCCGCCGCGCCCGGCCTCCGGCGCGCTGCGCGTGGCCGGCGACGGCGATCTGCAGCGGGTGGCCGAATGGTGGCGGGCGTTCGAGTGCGAGGCGCACCGGATCGCGACGCCGACCACGGCCACGTCGCTGGTGGCGGCCCGGATCGGCGACGGGGGGGCGTTCCTATGGGAGGACGGCGAGCCGGTGTCGCTGGTGGCCGCCCAGCGGCCGGTCGGCGGCGTCGTCCGGATCGGGCCCGTATACACGCCGCCGGCGCACCGCGGCCGCGGGTACGCCGGCTCGGCCGTCGCGGCGGTCAGCCGGCGGGCGCTGGCCGACGGCGCGCAGCGCTGCATGCTGTTGACCGATCTCGCCAACCCGACGTCGAACAAGATCTACGCCGAGGTCGGCTACCGGCGCATCTCCGACTGGGAGGAACACGCGTTCACCCCGGCGTGATCGGTCCCCGGCAGCGCTCAAGTCCGCGGCTCGCGTGCCGATAAGAGCCACATGCCGGGGACGACGGGATCAGACGAGCGGGGCGGATCCGGCGACCCGCCGCAGGACGACGGAGGCGTGATCTCGATTCACAGCGCGTGCCGAGGAGCCGCGCTGCGGGCGGGCCCGCGCACGCGAGAGCGCCAGCTCGCCCTCGCCCAGGCCCTGGCCCACGTCGGATCCTGGGAGCACGAGCTGCTGGTCAGCCGCCTCAGCTTCAGCGACGAGCTGTGCCGGATCATCGGCCAGCCGATCGGCTTCGCCCCGACCTGGTATCAGATGGAGGCGCTGGTGCACGCCGAGGACCGGGAGCGGTTCGCCGGGGGGATCGCCGCCGCGAGGCTCGGCCAGCATTCCGACATCACCTACCGGGTCACCCGCCCCGACGGGGAGACGCGCTTCGTCCGCGGCCTCGCCTACGGCCGCGTCGACGGCGGCGGCCGGGTCAGCCACCTGTTCGGCACCGTTCAGGACGTCACCGACGAGCAGGAGGCGCGGCTGGCGCGCGCCGACGCCGACGAGCTGCTGCAGACCGCCTTCGCGCACGCGCCGACGGCGATCGCCGTCGTCGACCTCGACGGTCGCTGGCTGCGGGCCAATCCGGCGGCCTGCCGGATCCTTGGCTGGTCCGAGGACGAGCTGAGCCAGCGGACCGCGCTGGCGATCACCCACCCCGACGATCGCCCGGCGCACCAGGCTCAGGCCGATCTCCTGCTCACCGGCCAGATCCCCGACTATCAGGCCGAGAAGCGCTACGTCGGCCGCTCGGGCGCGGAGGTGCGGGCGCGCGTATCGGTCACGCTCGTGCGCGACGGGTCCGGGCGTCCTCGCCATTATGTCTGCCATCTGGAGGACCTCAGCCGCAGCGGCGAACGGCTCGCGCCGGGGGCGACGGACGCCTCGACCGCCCCCGACTACGCCGGCGCGATCATCCGCGCCATGCACGAGGGCTACGCGCTGATCATCGACGGCGAGATCCGGGCGGTCAACGAGGCGCTCTGCACGCTCACCGGGTTCAGCGCCGCGGAGCTGATCGGGGCACGCGCGCCGTACCCGTTCTGGCCGCCGGAGCTGCACCGCGAGACCACTGACCTGGCGAGCCGGATCCTCGCCGACGAGGGCGGAAGCGTCGAGATGACGCTGATGCGCGCCGACGGAGCCCGCTTCGAGGCCGAGGTCACCGCGGCCGCCGCGCTCGACGCCGACGGCGAGGTGATCGGCCTGGTCAACACGATGCGCGACGTGAGCGTGCAGCGGCGCCGGCAGCGCGACCTCGCGCAGCTCGCGCGCACCGACAGCCTGACCGGACTCGCGAGCCGCGACGCCCTCGAGGAGTCGCTCGGGCGCGAGCTCGAACACGCGTCGGGCGATGCCCGGCAGACGGCGCTGGTGCTGCTCGACGTCGATCGCCTGACGCGGGTCAACGACGCTTTCGGCCACCCCACCGGCGATGCCGTGCTCGTCGAGGTCGCGCGCCGGCTGGCGCGCACCGTGCGGGCCGGCGAGGTGCTGGCGCGCGTCGGCGGCGAGGAGTTCGGCTGGCTGCTGCCGGCGTGCACGCGGTCCGAGGCGATCGCGGCGGCCGACCGCGCCCGCGCGGTGATCGCCTCCCGCCCCTTCCCGGGCGCCGGCACGCTGACGCTGTCGGCCGGGGTCGGCGTGACCGGCTCGCCCGCCGATCGCGACGCGCTGTACCGGCTCGCCGACCGCGCGCTGCAGGAGGCCAAGCAGCAGGGCCGCGACTGCACCTGCTGCGAGGTGGCAACGCCGGCCCGGCCCGGCCCGGCACCTGTCGGCGTCTGAGTAACCTCCGGCGCAATGCTCGCCGCCGGCGTCGACGGCTGCCCCGCCGGTTGGATCGCCGCCGTCGCGCGCGGCGAGGCCGGCTGCGTCGAAGCGACCGAGCTTCGCCTGTTCGCGACCGTCGAGGACCTGATCGCGTGGCGCGAAAGCGAAAGCCAAAGCGAACGCGACCGCGCCGCGAGCCCCCGACCGGGTGCGCCGGTGACGATCGACATCCCGATCGGGTTGCCGGCGGTCGCCGGCCCGCGGGTCTGCGACCGCGAGGCCCGGCGGCTGCTGGGCCGGCGCTGATCGCGGCGCGGTTCCCCGACGCCCCGCGGCTGATCGCACGAGCCCCGTGGCGCCGGCGCGAGGTCGCGCCCGACGACCTGCTCGACGCCTACGCCGTGCTGTGGACCGCGCTGCGCGTCGCCGCCGGGCCCCGCCGCCACCGCGTGCTGGGCGACGGCGACCGCGACGCGTGCGGGCTGCCCCGGCGGATCGTCGTCTGACCGGCGCTCAGCGCGCCGCGGCCGCCGTCGCGCGCGCGTGGACGAATTCGAGTTTCTCGATCACCGGCGGCAGGAGCGCGAACGGGTACAGGTCATCGTGGCCCATCGAGCGGTTGACGGCGTTGAGCGCATAGGTCAGCGGCAGCCAGTTGCCCAGCAGCTCGGCGAAGGTCCGATCCCCCGCCTCGGGCGGGGGGCTGGCCTGCAGCGAGCGGTCGGCGCTGACGGCGCGAGGGCCGCTCACGGCGACGCCGTACTCCGCGGCGGTCTGCAGCGTGTCGCGGATGTGGAGGTAGTGCGCGAACGTCTCGGCCCAGTCCTCCCACGGGTGCATCGTCGCGTAGGCGCTCACGTACCGCCGCGCCCAGTCAGACGGCGCGCCGTCGGCGTAGTGGCGCTCGAGCGCCTCGCCGTAGTCCTCGCGGTCGTCGCCGAACAGCCTCCGGCAGGCCGCCCAGTCCTCCTCGCCGCTGACGATCAGCGGCTGGAAGTAGTGCCCGAGCTCGTGACGAAGGTGGCCGAGCATCGTCCGGTAGGGCTCCGACAGCTCCGCGCGCCGCTGCTCGCGGCGGGCGTCGACCGACTCGGCGAGATCGATCGTGATCACGCCGTCGGCATGCCCGGTGGCGACGCGCTGGTGCTCGGAGGAGAGCAGGTCGAACGCCAGCCGGCCGGGCTCGACGCCGGGGAGGCCGAGGTCGAGCAGCTGCATGATCACGCGGCGCTTGGCGGCCTCGGTGGTCGCGAACGCCTTCATCCCGGCGACGTCGTCATCGCTCGGCCGGGTCCGCGTCAGCGCGCACGACCGGCACAGCGTGCCCTCGCTGGCGACCATCCAGTTGCAGGTCGCCCGCGCCAGGTTGGCGCAGCGGCGCAGCGTCCGGGCGTTGTCGCCCTCGAGCGCGACGAGCTCGAGCCGCTCGGGCACGAAGCCCAGCGGCGTCGAGCAGTGCAGGCAGACGGTGTTCTCGAAGAACACGAGGCGGCCGCAGTGACCGCAGGCGAACGACAGCATCGCCCCCACGATAGAAGGACCGCCTCGGCGCACCGCGTCAGGTACGCTCGGGCCGCGTGTTCACCAGTGTCGGAGTCCGCACGCCGCGAGCGCCCGGCCGGCGGATCGGCACCCACCGCCGGCACGCCGGCCCCTCGGGATGAACCACCGCCAACCGACGCCAACGGTCTGGGCGTGTGCCGCGCTCGGCGCCGCCGGCGCGCTGCTGGTGGCCTACGCGGCGCCCGCCGCGGTCGCCGACCACGTCGTCGGCTGGTGGTATCAGCCCGGGGCCCCGTCGGGCCGGGCGGCGGCGACGGCGCTCGTGTACGCCGGGATGGCCGCGGTCTGCGTCGCGTGGCTCGTGCTCGGGCGCTCGCTGCCCTCCCCGGCGGCGCTGGCGGCGATCGCGGTGGCCTGGATGCTGCCGCTCGCGCTCGCCCCGCCGCTGTTCAGCCGCGACATCTACAGCTATCTGGCCCAGGGCACGATCCTCCACCTCGGCCATGACCCGTACACCACCGCGCCGCGCGCGCTCGGCGGGCTCGGGCACCGTCACGTGCTCGACGCGGTGTCGACGTTCTGGCGCGGGACGACGGCCCCCTACGGACCGCTGTTCCTGGGGCTGATCAGCGTCGTCGTGGGGCTCACCGGGTCCCATCTGATCGGCGGGGTGCTGCTCACCCGGCTGATCGACGTGGCGGGGCTCGTGCTCGTCGCGGTCTACGTCCCGCGGCTCACCCGGGCGCTGGGAAGCGACGCCCGCCGCGGGCTGTGGTTGACGCTGCTCAACCCGCTGACCGCGTTCGAGCTGATCTCCGCCGGCCACAACGACGTGCTGATGATCGGGCTGCTCGCCGCCGGGGTCGCGGTCGCGCTCGAGGGCCGGCCGCTGACCGGCGTGGCGGTGTGCGCGCTGGCCGCGACGATCAAGCTGCCCGCGCTCGCCGGCGCGCTGTTCATCGTCGCCGCGTGGGCCCGGACCGAGGACGATCGCGCGGCGGCGCTGCGGCTCGCCGGCGCCGGCGCGCTCGTCACCGCCGCCGTGCTCGGGGCGGTCACGGTCGTCACCGGCGTGGGCGTCAGCTGGGTGTCGACGTCGTTGTTCTCGACGCCGGCCAAGGTCCATCTCGCGATCACCCCGGCCACCGGGATCGGCTGGACGGCCTCCGCGCTGCTGGGTGACGTCGGGATCCACACCGCGGCGCGGGCGATCGAGGACACGCTCGGCGTGGTGGGGTTCGCGATCACCGCCGCCGTCGGGCTGCTCGCCGTGTCCCGCGTGCGGATCGGGCGGCTGGTGCCACTGCTCGGCGGGTTCCTGCTGATCGCCGCCGCCGGTGGTCCGGCGGCCTGGCCGTGGTACTTCAGCTGGGGGCTGGTGCTGGTCGCCGCGCTGCCCGGACCGCAGCACTCGACCGGAGTCGCGCTCGCCTGCGCGGCGTCGGTGTTCCTCGTCAAGCCCGACGGGATCCTGGCGTTGCCGCTGCACAGCGCGCCCGCCGTCGTCGCCGTCTACGCGCTCATCGCGCTCGCCGTCTATCGCCGCCGCCGGCACCGGGGCGACGACCGCGGCGCCCCGGGGGTCGCGCTGACGCTCGACGATCGCCCCCGCGCGCGTCGGTCGCAGGTCGCCCTCGAAGCGCAGGCCGTCTCCGGCGGACAGAATCCCGGCTCACCGTGACCGAGCTGGCATCGCACACCCCGGCGCGGCAGCGAACCACGGCGCCGGGCCCACGGCCGGGGCCGCGACCGGGCCGGCGCCGGCCGCCGGCCGCCGTCCTGCTGTTCGCGCCGCTGCTGGCGGCCGCGCTCAGCGTGTACGAGATCTCCGGTCGCAGCCTCGGCTTCGATGAGGGGGCCACGTTCGCGATCGCCTCCCAGCACGGATCCGCGCTGTCGGCGGCGATCGCCCACGACGGCGGCAACATGTCGGGCTACTACCTGGTGATGCACGTCCTCGTCGGGGCGTTCGGCGATGGGCTGCTGGTCCTGCGGCTGCCCTCGGCGCTGGCCACCGTGGCCACGGTCTCGCTGATCGAGGCGATCGGCGAGCGGCTGTGGGACCGCCGCACCGGGGTGGTCGCCGGGACGCTGGCCGCGGTCAGCCTCCCGCTCGTGTACTGGGCTCAGACGGCTCGGGGATACGCCGCGATGGCGGCGCTGGTGTGCGCCGGTTGCCTGGCCTTCATCGCGCTCGCCGACGAGACCGTCCCGTCGCACCGTCTGGCCTGGATCGCCTACGTCGGCGCGATGACGCTCGCCATGTACTCGAGCTTCGTGGCGGTGCTGATCGTGCCCGCCCAGCTGCTGGTGCTCGTCAGGCGCCGCGGCGTGCTGCGCCGCTACGCGACGGCGCTGACCGCCGTCGCGCTGTGCTGCCTGCCGCTGGTCATCCTGGCGGTGCGGCGTGGCTCGGGCCAGCTGTTCTGGGTGTCGCGGCCCAACCGGATGGTCGACACCCAGGTGCTGGACTCGCTCACCTCCGCCGGCTTGCAGCCGAGCTTTCACCACACCGCGACGACGTACCTGCTGCTGTGGGCGACGATGGCGTCGCTGGCCGTCCTGGCGCTCGACGTGGTCCGCCGCCAGCGCCGCGGCGACCGGGTCTGGGGGCGGGCGCTGGCCCTGTCGTGGTGCGCGGTGCCCGCCGCCCTCACGTTCGCCTACTCGCTCGTCGCCCAGCCGATCTTCGTGCCGCGCAACCTGCTGATGTCGACCCCCGCCGTGGGCCTCGCACTCGCGCCGGCGATCGCCGACCGGCGGCTGCCCCGCTGGCTGGCCGCGGCCGCGCTGGTGGCGGTCGTGGGCCTGCGCGCCGAGCAGGTGGTCGCCGCCTACGGCGTCTCGCCCGAGCCGTGGCACGAGGTGACCGCCGACGTGCTCGCGCGGTCGCGGCCCGGCGACTGCATCGCGTTCTACCCCGAGGACGGCCGGATGGCGTTTCAGTATTACGGCGGCACCGGTGCCGCCGCGGTCGGCCGCGCCCCGCGGCCGATCCTGCCGTCGTTGCGCTGGGGAACGGTCAGGCCCTACGTCGAGGACTACGCGACGCTCGCCGGATCGCAGCTGCGCCGCGCCGTCGCCGGCTGCCGGCGGCTGTGGTTCGTCTCCAGCCACGAGGGTCAGCGCGACGGGCCGGCCCAGTCGCGAATCAACCGGGCGCGCTACCTGCGCCTCGACGCCGAGCTCGAGCGGCTGCTCGGCGCCGCGCCGATCCGCACCTTCGGCTACGCCGGCGCGATCCACGTCCAGCTGCTGCCCGGCTCCAGCGACCGGGTCAGCCCGCTCGCCGGCGGGTGACCTCCCCCCAGGGGTGGTCAGGGTCTCAGCGTGAGCCCGAAGAACGTCAACAGGCTCAGCACGACGAGCAGGATCCCGTTGATCCACGCGATCGCCACGAACCACCTGCCCTGCGCATACCGGGCGATCGTCACCAGCGCCGGGAAGGCGGTGATCAGCATCCGCGGGTTGGGCGGGACCTCGGAGGACGTGAGCGCCAGGAAGCTGATCCCGAGCGTCCAGGCGATCGCCTCGACCGATATCTGGCGCCGGCAGTACCACAGCAGCACGAGCTCGATCACCAGCAGCACCGCGCCGATCAGCCCGAGCACGAGGTTGAGGTTGATCGTCGGCTGGTTGAAGTGCGCGAACGAGATCTGACCGGCAAGCTTGGTCGCCAGGTGCACGAGCGACAGCAGGCTCGTCTTCTCGCTCCAGCCGTGGTGCTGGGCGATGTAGTTGGCGAGCGGGTTGCCGGTCCAGAACCACAGGAACAGCATGAATCCCGCCATGCCGGTGACCGACAGGATCGGGGCGAGCAGGCTGCGCCACGCCGCCCGGGCCCGCCACCCGCGGCGCCGCAGCTCGAGAACGGCCGACAGCAGGCAGACCGGGACCAGGACCAGGCCGACCGGCTGCACCGCCGTGCCGAATCCGGCGAGCACGCCCGCCAGCAGCCAGCGCCGGCGCTGCAGCGCGTACAGGCACCCCGCGACCAGCGGCAGCAGGATGCCCTCCGAGTAGACCATCGAGAAGACGACCGAGCCGGGGAACAGGACGAACAGGACGGTCGCCCGGCGAGCCGTCTCCCGGTCCCACCAGCCGTCGGCCAGCCGGTGCACGAGGATCGTCGCCACGAGACCGCCCGCGCCCGAGATCAGCACCCCTGCGATCGTCGCCGACCACCACAGCGGCTCACCCGGCAGCGCGAGCGCGATCAGGTGCTCGACCGGCCAGATCGTCAGCGGGAACATCGGGAAGAAGCCGAGCGTCGTCTGGGCGTAGGAGACGTGCGAGGGATAGCCCTTGTTGGTCAGCTCGCGGTACCAGAGCCCGTCCCAGTTGGCCAGCTCGTTGAGGAAGTTGTGGTGTCCGAAGGCGCTCAGCAGGAACGCGGTCGCCAACAGCAGGATGCGGGCGGCCAGGTAGATGACCGTCACCCACAGCAGCTCCCGCCGCAGATCGCCCGACAGGCGGCGCCGGCCCGACCGACGGCGCACGCCGTGCTCGTGGCGAACGAGAATCCGGGGTGGCGGCAGTGCGATCTCGGGCCCGGCCCTGAGCTCGTCGAACTCGAGTGATGCTGCCATCATCTCGGGATCCGGTATCGACTCAGCGGCGGCTTCCACGGCCCGGCAGTCTAGGTTGGGGAGGGTAAGGACGACGTATGGCCCTAACATCAATACAACGCACCCCGGCGACAACCGCGGCGGATGGAGGTCTTGTGCTCGAAGTACCCCAAGCGGAGACGCCGAGCGAACCGCTCGTCCCCGATGAGCCGGCGACGCCGGCCGACCCGGACCCTGGCACCCCGGCCGATCCGGCGCAGCCGGCCACCGTGCCCGAGCCCGTCGAGCCCGCGACGCCGGTCGTTCCCGAGGTTCCCGAGCGCGCCGTCGACTACTGAGATCGACCGTCAGCCGGCGGGCGCCAGCGCGACGGTCCCGTTCCAGCTCATCGCGTCCTGGCAGGCCGCGTCGTCGCCCTGGCACGGTCCGGCGAGCAGACCCTCGCGCAGCGCGGCCGAGTCACCCGGCCATGACACGGTAACCGGGGTGTAGGGGTCGGCCGGCAGCGTGCCCCCGAGCAGGCCCAGGCGGGCGACCAGCGCGGTTGTCGCGCCGTCGTCGAACTGCGAGGGCCCGAGCAGGTAGTCGTTCGGGTCGCACGTGCCCGTCCTGGTCGCGGCCATCGGGATCCCCACCTCGAGCCCGGCCGCGGTGCTCGCCGACAGCAGGCTGGGCCCCGACAGCGAGAAGGTGCTCGCGCAGCGTTGCGTCGACAGCGTGCCGTTGCACCCGGCGTCGATCGCGGTCTGGCTCAGGCTCTCGGCGGCGCTCAGCGTCGACGCGGCGCGGTCGAGCGTGGCGTCGGGCACGAGCACCGTGCCCTG
>JBELAG010000182.1:0-11943 GCA_049509055.1 Solirubrobacteraceae bacterium | reverse complement strand
CTTGCCGCCGAAATCGCCGGGGCGCGCCGGCGTGTGGACGATCTCGACGTCGCCCATCAGCGCTTTGATCGTCTCGGCGATCTGCTTGATCGTGACGGTCTCGTCGCTGGCCAGGTTGTACACGCGGTTGCACGCCACGTCGTTGAGGCCGAGCGCGACGCCGTCGGCGAGATCCTCCACGTAGACGAACTTGCGCGACTGGCTGCCGTCGCCGGCCAGGGTCAGGGGCTCTCCGGCCAGCGCTTTGTTGACGAATGCCGGGACGACCGCCGCCTCGCGGGCGCGCGGTCCGTACGGGATGCCGAACCGGAGGATCGTGTAGTCGATCCCGTACAGCTCCTGGTAGGCCTTGCAGTAGAGCTCGCCCGCCAGCTTGGTGGAGGTGTAGAGGTGGCTGGGGGGCGGCAGCAGCGTGTCCTCGTCGACGTCGTCGGACTCGCAGTCGGAGTAGACCCAGATCGTCGAGGCGTAGACGATCCGCTTCACGCCGGCCCGGCGCGCGGCCTCGAGCACGGTGACCGTGCCACGAGCGTTGACCCGTTCAGCGTCCTCGGGCTCGGCGTGGACGTCGTTGACGTCGGCGACCGCCGCGAGATGGGCGACGGCGTCGCAGCTGTGCAGCGCGCGCTCGAGCGCCTCGCGGTCGGTGATCGACCCGAGCACCGTGTCGACCTCGCCGGCCGCGTGCCACGGCGACGGCCGCAGGTCGTAGATCACGGGCTCGTGCCCGCGAGCGCGGAGCTTGTCGACCACGTGGGATCCGATGAAGCCGGATCCCCCTGTCACGAGAACTCTCATTCGATCAGCTGTCCGGTCGGTAGTAGAGCGGGACGCAGGAATGGTGCTTGGCGACCCAGTCGGAATCGGGCAGCTCGACGTCGTGGCCCATGATCCGGTGGCACGGCTCGTCGTAGACGCGCCCGGTCGAGCGCTCCAGCCAGTCGAAGACGATGTACTTGTACAGGCCCGACACCATGCCGGCCGGGAGCTCGAGCCGGCCCGCATACTGCTCGTCGAGGTAGCGCCGGGCGACATCGTTCTTCCACGCGACGATCTCGGGCAGCCGCTCGATCTGCACCAGCCCGAGCGCCGCGGTGAACTCGCTCATCCGGAAGTTGAGCCCCTGGACCGCGTAGCTGGGCTTGCCGTAGTTGCGAAAGTCACGGGCGTGCGCGGTCACCTCGGGGCGGCGCGAGACGAGCACGCCACCCTCGCCGGTGGAGATCGTCTTGGTGGCGTACAGCGAATACACGCCGGCGTCGCCCCAGGTGCCCGCCCGGCGGCCGTTCCACTCCGCGCCGTGGGCGTGGGCGCAGTCCTCGAGCAGGAAGATCCCGTGCTCGGCGCAATAGCGCGCGATCTGCTCGGTCTCGAAGGCGATGTGCCCGCCGATGTGGACGAGGATCGCCGCGCGCGGCTTGAAGCGCTCCGCGGCGCGCTCGAAGTCGGCGAACGACATGCAGAGGTCGTCGCGATTGCAGTCGACGAACTGCACCCGGGCGCCGGCGCGGATCGCCGCCAGCGGCGTTGCCATGAACGTGTTGGAGGGGCACAGCACCGTCTCCCCCTCGACGCCGGCGAAGTGCAGCGCGGCCAGCGCGCCCCCGGCCCAGCTCGACAGCGCCACCGACGGAGCGTGATGGTAGCCCTCCCAGGCGCTCTCGAAGCGGTCGACCATTCCGGCCTCCGACCAGCGATTGGAGTCCAGCACCTCGTCGATCAGCGCGTGGAAACGGCCGCGGTCGCGATCGTCGAAACCGATCGCAAACCGCGCGAAGTCGGGGGCGCTCGTGTCGGAGGCAGAGGAGGAAGCGGTGGTCATGTGAGAGGGTGAACTGAGCGCGAGCTCGACGACGTCCGTCGCCCGGCCGGCGAATCGTGCTCGGCGCGCGGACATCATGGTGCCAGCCGGTGTGCGCACCGACAAGCGTGTCAGACAGGGAGGACGGTACCGACTTTGCGGGCTCGCAGCTCTGAGACGATCAGCTCGAGGGCGGCCGCGGTGCGCCGATGGGAGTCGTGGGAGCTGTAGAAATCGGCATCGTGCAGGAGGATCACGTCGCCGGCGATGACTCCGCGCGTCGCTCGCGCCGCGATCCGCGACGGGGTCGTGAGCCGGCGCCAGTCCTTGCCCCAGCGCGACCACAGCAGCGGCGACAGGCCGGCGCAGCGCGCGGTGCGCAGCCCCACCGGGCTGTAGATCCCGTAGGGCGGGCGGTGCCAGCGCACGTCGGCCGAGGCCCCGATCGCGTCCTCGATCGCCGCCCGGCCGCGCTGCAGATCATCCGCCAGCTCGGCCGCCGACAGGCGCAGCTGCAGTCGGTGGCGGTAGCCGTGCAGCGCGACCGCATGGCCGTCGGCGACGACCCGCGCCGCCAGCTCCGGACGGCGCTCCACCTGCTCGCCGATCATGAAGAACGTCGCGCGAGCGCTCGCACGCGCGAGGACCTCGAGCACCGCCGGCGTGCCCTCCGGATGGGGACCGTCGTCGAAGGTGAGCGCGACGCCGGGCGCGCCCGGCAGCGTGCGCGCCAGCCCCAGCGCGGCGGCGGCGTCACGCTGGACGGGGGCGAGCAGGTGGCGGATCATGGCTGCATGATCACCAAAACGCGCGCGCTCCGACACGATCATGGCGGGCCACCGGATCTCGACCCCTGGCTGCCCGATCCGATGCTCCACGTCCGCTACCGCCGCCGGGCGAGCGTCCCGGCCGATGAGCTGTGGCGCGCCGCACGGGCCGTCCGCGTCAACGAGACGGGGATGCTCGGCCGGCTGCTGCGCTGGCGGATCCCCGGCGTGGAGGGCGAGATGAGCTTCGACGGCCTGTTCCGGGAGTCGCCGTTCACCGTGCTTGCCGAGGATGATCATCTCCTGATCTCGGGCCTGGTCGGCCGGATCTGGACGCTGCGGCGCGACTACCCCGAGCTCGGCGACCCGGGGGAGTTCGCGCGCTGGCAGCGCCGCGGCACCGCGCGGGTGGTGTTCGCCAACTGGGCGAGCGACGAGCGCGACGGCGGCTCGTCGCTGGAATCCGAGGTCCGGGTGGAGGCGATCGGCGCCCAGGGCCGCGTGGGCGTCGCCGCGGTCCGCCCGCTGGTGCGCGCCTTCGGGCCGCTGGTCGCCACCGAGGGGATCAGCGCCGCGGTCCGCCGCGCGCAGCAGGGCCGCTAGCGCCCGCCGCCGCCGGCTACCCTGCCCCAGATGCGACGGCGGCTGCTCGGGATCGCGCTCGCCCTGGCGCTCTGCGGCTGCGGAGTGACCGCCACCGGACCGCTGCCGGCGAGCACCGTCAGCGTCGACATCGCCGCTGCGCCGGATCCGGCGCTGTCGGTCGCGCTCAGCTCGCCGGTGGCCGTGACCCGCGGCGCGGCGAGCTACACGACGCAGTCCCGGGAGCCGATCTTCCGCGGAACGGTCACCCCAGCCGATGCGAGCGTGTACGTGCGCAGCGCCGGCGGGCCGCTGGTCGTGGTGATTCCCAACGCGCAGGGGAGCTTCGCCGTGCGCACCGTCCTGGCGCCGGGGGCCAATCGCTTCCAGCTGATCGCCGCCCGGCTGGGGTCGCGACCGCGAGTGATCCGGCTCGGGGTCACCTGGCGCGGCCGCGCCGCCGCATCCGCAGAGGCCCAGACCGCGCACGCGCAACCCCAGGGCGGGTCCGCACCGGGTCAGACCGCGGCCGCCGGCGCCACCGGCGTGACCGTCAGCACGATCTCGGCGCCGCCCGCGCCGGCCACGGGCGGCGATGGGCGCTGGCTGGGCGGCTTCGAGCTGACCCAGTACTACCCGGCGCCCGAGTCGTGGTTCGGCGGGCGCCTCGTGGCCGCCCCCGGACTGAGCGGCCGGTATCCGATCGACTGGCTGTACTCCGCCCGCGGGCTGTCGATGGAGGGCGAGGGAATCGCCGACGACGGCCGCTGGGTCCACATCGACGGCCTCGGCGCCGGCGGCTGGCTGACCGCCGCCGGAGGCCGCAGAGCGATCTTCGGCGGCGGGGCCGACGCGCCCTACTGGCGCACCGGCGGCTTCTGGCGCACCGCCTCGCGGACCGTCACCTACCCGCTGGCGGCCGGCGGTTGGTCAGCTGGGCCCGGCGTGCGCTACGTGCCGCCGCCGTCGGGCATCTCGTTCGCACCGGGCCCGGCCAGGCCGCTGGGATACCTGCGCAGCATCGCCGTCGACCCGAAGGTGATCCCGCTCGGCAGCGACGTCTACATCCCGGCCTACGCCCAGGTCAACGGCGGTTGGTTTGAGGCACAGGACACCGGCGGCGCGATCCTCGGGCGCCACATCGACGTGTTCGTCCCGCCGCCGTCCGACCCGTCTGACCTGGGGAGCTTCGCCACCGGCCAGCGGGTGTACATCGTCGCGCCCGGCGGCGCGCTGCCGTAGTCGCGCGGCGAACCGCCGACCATCACCTGTGCCAACTCCGCGCCGACGCCGGCAGGCGCCCGCGCGTGGGGCTAACGTCTCGATTCGTGACCTTCGAGGCCGACGTGACGGTCCGCAACGTGCGCTTCGCCAATGAGCAGACGGGGTGGGCGGTGCTCGACGCCGCCGCGGCGGACGGGGCCCCGATCTCGCTGGTCGGCCCGCTCGTGCACCTCGAGGCGGGCGAGCGCGCACGGGTCGTCGGCGCCTGGGTCACCGACAGCCGGTACGGGCCTCAGGTCAAGGTCACGCAGGCCAGCCCGCTCCCGCCCGAGGACCCCGATGCGCTGATCGCCTACCTTCGCCGCGTCAGGCACGTCGGCGCCAAGCGGGCCGCCGATCTGATCGCGCGCTTCGGCGCCGGCAGGGTGCTCGACGCGGTCGACCGCGATCCGCCGGCGGCGTTGCGCGAGGTCGGGCTGGGGCGCCGCCGCGCCGAGGAGGCCGCCGAGTCGTGGCAGGCGCTGCGGGTCACGCGGCGGCTGCACCTGCTGCTGGCCCCGCACGGGCTCGCGTACCTGGCGCCGCGCATCCACGAGCACTACGGCGCCGGCGCGCACGAGCTCGTCGAGCGCAACCCCTATGAGCTGACCAGCCTGTTCGGGGTCGGCTTCGCGATCGCCGACCGCATCGCGCGGGGCTCGCCGGAGAGCGTGCCCGAGGGGCAGCGCGAGCGCGCGGCGATCATGCACGCGCTGTCGGAGTCAGAGCGCGGCGGCTCGACCTGCATGCCGCTCGACGCGCTGCTGTCCGCGGCGGGCGAGCTGCTCGGCGCGCCGGCGAGCGAGCATGTCGTGACGCAGCTTCGCGCCGGGGGCCAGGTCGTCGCCGAGGGCGAATGGATCTATCGCACCGCGACCGCCGAGCTCGAGGCCGAGCTGGCCCGCCGCGTGCGCGAGCTGATCGACGCCGAGCCCGGCGAGCGGCTGTCCGGGACGCGATCCGGCGAGGATCCCGGGGAGCTCACCGCCGAGCAGCTCACCGCCCTGCGCGGCGCGTTCGCGCACCGGCTGTCGCTGATCACCGGCGGACCGGGGACCGGCAAGACCGCGTCGATCAAGACGATCGCCGCGCACGCCGAGCAGCGGGGAGCGACCGTGCTGCTGGTGGCGCCGACCGGACGGGCGGCGGTCCGGATGGCCGAGGCCAGCGGACTGCGCGCGACGACCGTCCACTCGGCGCTGGGCTGGATCCCGGGCGAGGGCCCCGGCAAGGGCACCTACGATCCGCTCGTCTGCGATCTGCTGATCGTCGACGAGACCTCGATGGCCAACCTCGAGCTGCTGGTCACGCTGCTGCGCGCCGTCGGCGGCAACACGCACGTCGTGCTCGTCGGCGACGCCGACCAGCTCGCGCCGGTCGGCGCCGGCAAGCCGTTTGCGGAGCTGATCGCGTCCGACGTGGTGCCGGTCACCCGCCTCACCCACATCTTCCGCCAGGCCGCCGACAGCATGATCGTGCAGGGCGCGCACGCGATCCGCCGCGGTCACGCGCCCGAGTTCACGCCGGCCGACGGCATGCGCCGCGACCTGTTCCTGATCGAGCGCGCCAACCCCGCTGATGCGATGGCCGAGATCGTCTCGCTCGTGGCGCAGCGACTCCCCGCCCACTACGGGATCGACCCGGTCCGCGAGATCCAGGTGTTCGCGCCGGTGTACCGCGGCGAGCTCGGGATCGACGCGCTCAACCGGGCGCTGCGCGAGGCGCTGAACCCCGACGGGCCGGCGGTCCGCGGTGGCCGCCTGCGGATCGGCGACAAGCTGATGATGACCGGCCGCAACCTCCACGACCTGGGGCTGATGAACGGCACACTGCTGCGTCTGCTCGACGAGGTCTCGCGGTCAACCGACGGCGACGGCGACGAGGACGACCCCGCGCTGATCCTCGGCGGCGAGGACTCCGTGTTCCGGCTACCGCCCGAGGAGGCCGACCGGCTCGCGCTCGCCTACGCCTGCTCGGTGCACCGCGGCCAGGGGATCGAGCTGCCGGTGGCCGTGATCGTCGCCCACCCCGCGGCGGGGGCGTTCTTCCTGCGGCGCGAGATGCTCTACACCGCGGTGACGCGCGCCCGGCTGGCGACGGTGATCGTCGGCCTGCGGGAGGTCATCGCCCGCGCGGCCCGCACCCCTGACACCGGCCGCCGCCACGGCCGCGTCGCCGAGCGCCTGCGTCAGGCGACGAACGACCGGCTCGAGAACGCCACCGTGTAGGACACGAGCGCCGGCGCGAGACCGCGCTCATCCCGTCGGGCGGCGCTCGTAGAGCAGCGCGGTCGCGTCGGATCGCGCCACGGTGAAGCCCGGCAGGCTCGCCATCAGCGCCTGCGTCGGCGATCCGCGGGAGACGAGGACCACCCGGACCGCGGCGGTGACGGCGTGGGCGCCCGTCGCCTGACCGGCGCTCCACTCCAGGTAGGCGGTCTGGACCGCGCGCGAGAACGCGTCGATCGGGTTGCCCGCCCAGATCCGCCCGCCGGCCAGCGCCACCTGCTCGTCGATCGAGCCGTTCGCCAGCACCGGCGAGCCGTGCGCGAGCGCCACCGCGCCGCGGACCAGCGTCGCGCTGGCGCCGCTGCGCAGCGGCCCGCGGGCGACCGCACAGCCGATCAGCCCCGCCGCCGCGACCGCGGCGATCGGGGCCAGCAGCCGCAGCGAGCGCTCGGGGGACAGCGCCCGCGCGGCAGGCCCGGCGGTGAACATCAGCAGCCAGACGCCGTTGCGGTCGGCGCGCACCGTCGCCACCGCCAGCGCCGCCAGCGTCGCCCACTCCCAGGGGCTCGCCCGCCCGCGCCACATCCGGGCCGCCAGCAGCAGGGCGGCCGCGATCAGCAGGAGATCGAGCGGGGAATGCAGCGACAGCGGCCCCCACATGCCCTGGCCGCGCTGCGCGGCGACGTTGGTGAGGACGCCGTGGTAGTAGGCGACGGTACGGCCGAGCGCCGGCGTCAGGCACAGCGCGGTCGCGCCGGCGGCGGCGACCGCCACCGACTCCAGCGGCCGGCGCCGGCCGCGCTCGATCAGCAGGTGGGCGAGCAGCAGCCCGAGCCCGAGCACCGCCGCGCCGTGGAGGTTGGACCACAGCGCCAGCAACGGGACGGCCAGCCAGATCCGTCGCGACGGCGCGCGGGTCTGCGCGCGCAGCAGGGCGACAAGGGCCGGAAACAGCACCAGCGAGAACAGCTGCACCCGGGCGATCGCGAGGCTGGGCAGGGATCCGGCCGCCACCAGCAGCAGCGCGGCCGCCGTGCCCACCGCGCCGGCGCCGCCCGCGCGGGCGTCGCGCGCGAGGATCACCAGACCGCCGGCGACGGCGGCGAGCTGGGCGAGCATCAGGCCGCGGTCGCCGAGGCCCCGCTCCAGCAGCGAGAAGATCAGCTCGGCGAGCACGAGCACATTGGGCCAGCGGCCGGTCGGCGACGCCGCGAACGGCACCCCCGCGGGGATCGCGTGCCGCGCCGAGATCACGTGGCCGAGCGCCGCCAGCCACTGGGCGTCGGAGCCGACGCGGGCCGGCAGCGCGGCGAGACCCACGATCGTCGCGATGCTGATCCCGAGCACGACCGTCGGGGCGATGCGCGAGAAGTCGATCTGCCGCGACACGTCACGGTAGGTATCGCCCGCCGGCGCCGGCGCTGACCTGGACTTTGGTGGGGGAGGCCTCTCCGTTGGTCTGATCGCGCCGCTGAGCGCCACGCCCCCGTTCAGTAGTCGACCCGCATGCGCGGTGGTCCTCGTCCGCCGAAGAACGAGGTAGCGCCTTGCGCACGCGCCTTCCGGGGGCGCTCGTCCATGGACCATCCCCACCCCGCCACCGACCGCCGCCACGGCACCCGACGCCGTCGGGAGGTGATCGGCCGCCTGCGCCGCCGCGGGGGCGCCCAGGACGGCGTCGTCCTGGTGCTGACGGCGATGCTGCTGGTCGCGCTGCTCGGCATGACCGCGCTGGCGCTCGACACCGGTGTCTTTCGCGGAGCGCAGACCCGCGCCCAGGCGGCGGCCGACGCCGCCGCGCTCGCCGCCGCCGCCGATCTGCCGAACAACCCGACCCAGGCCGCGACCGACGCCACCAGCTACGTGACGGCCAACGACCCCGGCGCCACCGTCACCGTCACCACGCCCTACGACGGCTACGCCACCGAGGCGGAGGTCGTCGTCAACGGGACCGCCAAGAGCTCGTTCGGCACGGTCTTCGGCCTGTCGCAGGCCAACGTCAGCGCGACCGCGGTGTCCCAGGAGACCGAGCAGACGACCTGCGGGACCCCGGGGAACACGTGCTACTCGATCTTCGCGATGGACAGCAGCAGTTGCGGCTCGTGGCTGTTTCCCCACTACGACATCAGCCTGTCGGGCGCCGGCCTCAACATCACCGGCGCGATCGACAGCAACGGCTCGGTCAACGCCAGCCTCGCCACCTTCTCGAGCTTCGGCCCCGGGACGTACTCCGACGCCTCGGGCTGTCAGTGGAACCAGGGGTTCCTGACCTTCGACTCCTACTCGTCGTCGCCGGCGTCGGCCGATCCGACGACGACGTGGCCGGCCGACTACTCCGAGGACTTCCCGGCGTGCGGGGCGACCTCGGACCCGTGCACCGGTCCCGGGGGGACGCCCGGCTTCTGCACCCAGGAGAGCACCTCGTCGTACTGGATCACCTCGCCGTCGAACGGCAACATCTACTGCGGGGTCGGCAGCGGCACGGCGTCGAATCCGTCGACCTGGAACGCCACCCTGATCGTCGGCTCCGGGCTGGTCGGATCGTCGGGGCACCCGGTGCAGGCCAGCTACGTCGCCGGCAACGTGTCGTTGGGGGCGGTCGGCGACTACCTGGAGGCGTGCGGGTATTCCGTCACCGGCTTCAACTCGTCGGGGTGCAGCGCCCCGACGCCGGCGTTGAGCAACTATCCGCTGATCTACGCGGTCAGCGGCAACATCGGCACCGGCTCGCTGGCGAGCACGCTGACCGGCGACCTGTTCGCCCCCAACGGCTCGATCACCTACGTCGGCGCGCTGTCCTCGGTCGGCTTCCTGGAGGCCAACGACGTCACCTACGCCGGGATCCTCACCGGGGACGGCCCGACCACCTCGGGGACCGTCCCGGCATCGTCCTCCCTCGTCGGGTGAAGGTGACCGAGAGCGCCCGGCGCCGGCGCGCCGCAGGCCGGTGACCCGGCGGCGCCGATCCCCGACCTTGGTCTAGGTCGCGCCAGTCGATCGTCTCATCTCCCGGTTGCCGGCGAGCGCCGATCGAACCCTCATGTCCTCGCTTGCCTATCCGCGCGAGGCGAGTCGCCGGCGTCCCCGCGGACACTGGTTGAGCGCCCTGATCGCCCGGCGTGGCACCGATGTGCTGGTCGGCGTGGCGCTCGCCGCGCTGACGCTCGTGCTGTTCGGTGAGCTGCCCAAGGACTTCAACGTCGACAGCTGGCTGGCGCTGGTCACCGGCCGGCTGGTGTGGGACAGCGGGATCCCGCATCACGAGACGCTGACGGTGATGTCGCACGGCGCCGTGTGGATCGATCAGCAATGGCTGTCGCAACTGGCCAGCTACGCGATCTACCGGGTCGGCGGCCTGGCGTTGCTCGGGATCGTCAACATCGCGCTGCTCGTCGGGCCGGTCGCCGCCGCCACGTACGCCGGCCGCGGGTTCGGCGCTCCGTTTCGCTCGGTCCTGCTCGCGCTCCCGGCGTGCCTGACGATGGTCGCCCCCGCACGCGAGATCCGCACCCAGGAGTTCGCGATGCCACTGTTTCTCGCGACCGTCTACCTGCTCGCCTCCGACAGCCGGCGGCCGTCGCGGCGCGTTTTGTGGTGCCTGCCGATCCTCGTGCTGTGGGCCAACCTGCACGGCTCGGTGACGCTCGGCGCCGCGCTCGTCGTGCTGCGCGGCCTGACGATGCTGTGGGAGCGCCGGGGCGCCGCGCTCGCCCACGCGCAGGCCTGGCGGCGCCCGCTGGCGCTGATCGCCGGCGCGCCGCTGGCGATCCTGCTCACGCCCTACGGGACGGCGATCATCGGCTACTACCGGGCGACGATGGCCGGCAGCACGCTCCGTCAGTTCGTCACCGAGTGGCAGCCGATCACCTCCATGCCGGTGATCGCCGTCGCGCTGTTCCTCGTCGCCGGCGTCACGCTCTGGTCCTTCGGCCGCAACCCCGGCAAGACGACCGTCTGGGAGAAGCTGGCGTTCCTGGCGCTGGTGGTCGGCAGCATCTCGGTGGTGCGCAACGCGCTGTTCTGCGGGCTGTTCGCGCTGATGATCGTTCCGGTGTCGTGGGCCTACGGGCCGGGACCGGAGGCCGAGCCGGCGGTCGACCGCCGGCGGGCGGTGATCAACGCCACCCTCGGCCTGCTGGCCATCGGGCTGGTCGGCGCCGCCGTCGCCGCCGCGCTCGCGCGCCCCGATTCGGTGGTCGAGTACTCCACCCAGCAGCCGAAGCTGCTGACCGCCGTCGAGCGCGCCACGCGCGCCGACCCGTCGCTGCGGGTCCTGTCCGACGACCACTTCACCGATTGGCTGCTGTGGCGCGACCCCGCGCTCAGCGGCCGGATCGCCAACGACGTCCGCTTCGAGCTGCTCTCGGCCCAACAGCTCACCGCGCTGCAGTCGGTGTTCGACGTGGTGGGGACCGACTGGAAGCGCGCCGCGCATGGCTACCGCCTGCTCGTGCTCCTGCGCACCGGCGACGCCGACAGCGTCCGGGCGTTCCTGCACGAGCCCGGCCACCGCGTGCTCTATGACAGCGGCTCGCAGATCGTGATCCTCCGCAGCGTGCGACAGGCGCGCCAGGAATGACGCGCGGGCGATCACGCTGCTCGTGGCGCTGCTCGGCATGACGGCGGTCGCGATCGACCTCGCGTCCTTCGGCCAGGCGCACGGGCCGAGCGAGGTCGGCGGTTCGGAGCTGGCGGGGTGAGCGGCCCCAGCCCCGCGTTTCGCCGCGCGCTGTGGCGGACGTTGATCCTGACGCCGATCGTGGCGTGCGGCCCGATGCTCGTGCGCAACGGCATCGCGGCCCACAGCGAGCCGATCCTCTACGACTTCCGCGGCGGCCTGTACAACGCCGCCGTGGCGATCCTGCACGGCCACGCCTTTTACCGCCCGGCCTTCCTGGCCCATCAGGTGGCGATCATGCGCCACGGCGGCATCGGCCTCGGCGAGCTGGACACCAACGCCTTCTCGATCCCCGTCTACCCGGCGTTCGCCAACCTGCTCGTCGTGCCGCTCGCCCTCGCGCCGTTCTGGCTGGCGGGCGCCCTGTTCACGCTGGCCTCGCTGGCGGCGATGGCCGGCGGCCTATGGCTGCTCGGCGTGCGTGACCGCCGTTGCCTGGCGCTGGCGCTCGTCTCCTGGCCGTTTGCCGGAGGCGCGCTGCTCGGCTCGGTCGGACCGCTGATCGTGCTCGGCGCCGGTGTCGCGTGGCGCTGGCGTGAGCGGTTGTGGCCTGCGGCGCTGGCGGTCGCGTCGGTCGTCGCGCTGAAGATCTTCCCGTGGACGCTCGGGGTGTGGCTGCTGGTC
>JBELAG010000181.1:0-11955 GCA_049509055.1 Solirubrobacteraceae bacterium | reverse complement strand
GCCGGGCTGCATCGTCGCGGTGGCCGCGGGCACGAGCTCGCGCTCGAGCGGGTGGATCAGGACCGGCGTGCCGGGAAGGGCGGCCAGCACGGCATCGAGCTCGGCGATGTGATCGTGATGGTGATGGGTGAGCAGCACGTGGGTGAGCGTGAGCTGGCCCCGCCTGAGGTACTCCAGCAGTGGCGCGACGGGGCCGCCGGCGTCGATCATCACCGCGCTGCCCCCGGGCTCGTCGGCGACCACGTACGTGTTGGACAGCCACGGCTCGCTCATCGAACGCTCGACGATCATCACCACAGAGCGTATCGGGGTAACCTTGTGAGCACGCGATGAGCCTGGTCCACACCTGCTACCGAATCCTCGACATCGACCGCTCGGTCGATTTCTACAAGGCGCTCGGGTTCGACGAGATCGGCCGCATCCCGATCCGCGACGAGGCGATCAACGTGTTCATGGGCCTGCCCGACGACGGTCCCGAGCCGCGGCTCGAGCTCACCCACAACTTCGGCGTCACCGAGCCGTACGAGATCGGGACGGGCTACGGTCATATCGCGATCACCACCGCCGACCTCGACGGGACGCTCGGCGAGCTGGCCAGGCAGGGGATCGAGCCCGAGCGCCCGCCGTATTCGATCCGCGCGGGCGGGAGCCGGCTGTGCTTCGTCCGCGATCCCGACGGCTACCGGATCGAACTGATCGAGCGAGGCTGAGACGATGGTCGACACCGCCACCATGGCCAAGCTGCTGGAGCGCTTCGCGCAGGGCGTGGCCGCCCACGACCGCGAGAACCCCGGGCACAACAGCTGGGGGATCGGGATGGCGCACTTCGACATCGAGCGCCTCGGCTTCGAGGAGGGCGAGGAGATCCTTCCCGGGATCGTGCTGCAGGCCGACGGCGGGGGGACGGGCAACTTCCGCGTCCTGTGCGACGGCCAGCACGACGGCGCCGGCGAGATGCAGGAGGCGGAGGTCGTCGACGCCGTCGCCTCCCAGGAGATCGCCGAGCCGGTGTTCGCCGACGGCGGCGCCGAGCCGATCAGACCCCCGCTGTAGGGCGGGGCGCGACCCAGTCGAGCCCGGCTCGCGCCGCGACCCGCTCGGCCAGCCAGGTGACGGTCGGGCAGCGCAGTCCGTGAGCCGCGCCGGCGCGCAGCACCGCTCCCGCCAGCGCGTCGAGCTCGGGCTCCCGGCCCGCGGCGATGTCGCGCTGCATCGAGGAGCCCAGCTCCGGATGAGCGCCCTCGAGCTCGGCCAAGGTGTCGGCCGCCCGCAACGCGGCGCCGGCGGCGTTGGCCACTGCGACGGTCTCGTTGACCGCCCCCTCCAACGCCGAGCGCCAGCGGGGATCGTCGCGCAGCACGCCGAGCGGCCGGTCGGCGGCGCTGGTGGTGAGCGCCAGCGCGTTGAGCCGCGCGAGCTTTGACCACAGCACCTGACGCTCGTCGTCGCCGATGCGGACCGTGATCCCGGCGCCGCGGAGGATCGTCGCCAGCTCGGCGGCTGCGTGGTCGGCGGCCGCGGGGCCGACCCCGAGGTTGGACGCGAGGTTGGCCGCGAGGTTGGACGCGAGGTTGGACGCGAGGTTGGACGCGAGGTCGATCCGCGCCCCGGGACTGCGCTGGACGATCCGTCCCGGCGCCGGGCGGTCTGACTCGATCCGGATCACCCCGGCCACCACCCGCTGTTCGCCGAACCGCGCGCGCAGCGCCGCCATGTGCTCGACGCCGTTGAGCAACGGGACGACGAGCTCGGGATCTGACTCCACCCGCTCCAGGGCGGCGGTCAGGCCGCCGGCCTTGGTGGCGACGAGCAGGAAGCGCACCGGTGCGCACAGGCGCGAGACCGCGTCGGGCCGCGCCGTGAAGCGCGCGTCCAGCGCGGTGCTGTCGACCTCCAGGCCGCTGCGGGCGATCAGCTCGGCGGTCGGCTCGCGGGCGACCACGGTGGTCGCGCAGCCCGCCCGCCACAGCGCCGCGGCGACGAAGCCGCCGACGCCGCCTGGCCCGAGGATCGCGACCGCCGCCACCGCGGACGAGCCCTACCGATTCGATCCGGCGGATCGCAGCTGGTGCCACGCCGAGTGGGCCTGGCGCAGCGCCTTGACGACCTGGGCGCGCGCCTCCTCGGCGGCCTTGGCGGCCTGCCGCGCCTGCTGCTTGGCGCTCGCGCCCCTGGCCAGCAGCTGAAACGACCACAGTCCCGTCTCCAGCAGCCGCCCGGCGCGGTCGAGGTCGGCGCCGACCGCGTGCAGGAGCGCGGCGCCGCGCAGTCCCCGCTCGGCGTGGCGACGCTGGGACTCGAACGCGACCTCGGCCAGCCCGGCCAGCCCGCGCCCGGCGATCATCGCCTCCGGCGCCTGCGGGTCGACGTCGGCCAGCGCCGCGAGCTCCTCGCGGGCCACGGTGGCCAGCCGGTCATGGACCTCCAGCCAGGCCGCGCGCAGCGCCGGCGTGCCCTCGATCAGCGCGGCGAACGCCGGCAGGAACTCGAGCAGCTCGTCGGGCGCGCGCGCGAAGCTCGCCATGTCCTCCTTGAGTGCTCCCACCACCACCGCGGTGAGCGACTCCCCGGGCCCCCGGTCGCGCAGCGCGGTGGCCACTCGCTCGATCGTCTCGTCGGTGAGGTCGAGAACGAGCGACTCCTTGGTGGGGAAGTAGTTGTAGACCGTCTTCTCCGACACGCCGACGGTGTGCGCCACCTCGGCGACGGTGACGTTGTCAAAGCCGCGGGTGGCGAACATCGCCGTGGCGGCGTCGGAGATGAGCTGTCGGGTGAGGCGGCGCTTGCGCTCGCGCAACCCCTCGTCGGGAGCCTCCTCTCGCTGCCACCTCTCCTGCGCGCGGCGCGCCTGGCGCATCAGCTCGGCCAGCCGATCGCCCATCTCGCCGGCGATCACGCGGTGCACCAGCGCGTCGCCGGCCGGGCCGGAGAGATCCTCCTCGGGGTCGGCCCCGGTGGCCGCGTCGCCGGTGGCGGGCTCGGTGAGTGGGAGTGGGTCCCCGTCCATGCCGCCCCGGACGATATCAATAATTTGCACTTGCAGAACTCTTACAGTTGCTGTAATTTTGCGGCCCATGAGCAATAGAGCGATCGAAACCCAGGGACTGACGAAGCGCTTCGGCGAGTTCACGGCGGTCGCCGACTTCGACCTGCAGGTCGAAGTCGGCACCGTCGTCGCGCTGCTGGGCCCCAACGGCGCAGGCAAGACGACGATCGTCCGGATGCTGGCCACGCTGCTGGCGCCCGACGGCGGCTGGGCGCGGGTCGGCGGACACGACGTCGTCGCCGAGGGCGCCCGGGTGCGCGAGCTGATCTCGCTCACCGGGCAGTTCGCGGCGTTGGACAAGAATCTCACCGCGCGGGAGAACCTGGTGCTGATGGCGCGGCTGCGCGGCCGCTCGGCGCGCGTGGGGCGGGCCGTCGCCGATGAGCTGATCGAGCGCTTCGACGTCGCCGAGTTCCGCGACCGCCTGGTCAAGAACCTGTCGGGCGGCGAGAAGCGCCGCGTCGACCTGGCGGCCGGCCTGATCGACCGGCCGCACGTGCTCGTGCTCGACGAGCCCACGACCGGGCTCGATCCCCGCAGCCGCCAGGTGGTGTGGTCGACGATCCGTGAGCTCGTGGTCGACGGCGTCACGCTGCTGCTCACCACCCAGTACCTCGAGGAGGCCGACGCGGTCGCCGACCGGGTGGTGCTGATCGACCACGGGCGCGAGGTGGCCGCCGGCACGCCGGCTCAGCTGAAGTCCCGGGTCGGCGAGCAGCGCGTCGACGTCGTCGCCGCCGATGCGGCGGCGTTCGACCGCCTGGCCGGCGTGCTGGCCACGGACTTCGCGATCACCCGCTCGGCGCAGCAGCGCACGATCTCGGTGGCGGCCCCCGGCGAGACCGCGGATCTCGCGCGCGTGGCCGCGGCCGTGCACGACAGCGGGATCCCGGTCGACGAGATCGCGCTGCGGCGCCCGACGCTCGACGACGCGTTCCTGGCGCTCACCGGTCACCGCGCCGAGCCCGCCGCCCCCGATGCCGACGACGGCACCGCACTCAGCGAACACGAAAGCGAGGTGACGGCATGACCGCCGTGGCCGTCCAGCCTCATCGATCCGCCGGGCCCGCGCGCTTCGTGCGTGACACCGCCCTGCTCACCGGCCGCAGCCTGCGGGCGATCCCCCGCGTGCCCGAGCGCCTGCTCGACGTCACGATCCAGCCGATCATCTTCATCCTGCTGTTCCTGTACGTGTTCGGCTCGGCGATCCACGTGCCCGGGATCAGCTACAAGAGCTTCCTGTTCCCCGGGATCATCGGCCAGTCGCTGGCCTTCGGCGTGATCGGCGCCGGCGTGGCGACGTCCAACGACATGACCGAGGGCGTGATCGACCGCTTCCGCTCGATGCCGATCGGCCGCCTGTCGATCATCAGCGGCCAGGTGATGGGCCAGTTCGCCGAGCAGGTGCTCGGCATCGTCATCACCTTCGGCTTCGGGCTGCTGCTCGGCTGGCGGCCGCACCTCACGGTCGTGCACGGCGTCGAGCTGGTGGGGCTGATGGCGCTCGGAATGCTCGCCTTCACGTGGTGCGGCGTGCTGTTCGGGATGATCGTCCGCTCCCCCGACGCGATGCAGGGCGCCGGCTTCATCGTGATCCTGCCGTTGACCTTCATGGCCGGGACGTTCGTCCCGATCTCCGGCATGGACGCGATCCCGCGGGCGATCGCCGAATGGGACCCGATCTCCGCGCTGGTGGCCAGCGTCCGCTCACTGACCACGCGCGGGGTGCACGTCGGCGGCTCCTGGCAGCTCGACCATCCCGAGCTCGCGATGGTGCTGTGGTGCCTGTTGCTGATGGGGATCTGCATCCCGCTTGCGCTGCGGCGCTTCAACCGTACCCTGTCGGGATGACCGATTCGATCGCGGGGACCGGCCTCCGATGACCTACTCGATCGTCGCGCGCGACCCCGGGACCGGCGAGCTCGGGGTCGCGGTGCAGTCGCATTGGTTCTCGGTCGGGCCGATCGTGCCGTGGGCGCGCCCCGGCGTCGGCGCGGTCGCCACGCAGGCCAACGCCGAGGTCGCGTACGGGCCGCGGGGCCTGCGCCTGCTCGCCGACGGGCTCGACGCCCCGGCGGCGACCTGCGCGGCCGCCAGTCGGCGGCGATCCTCGTCGTCCCGGCCGCGGGCGACCCAGGGGAGACGGTGATCTCCCTGCGGGTGGAGGACGACCCCGATCCGCTCGGCGAGCTCGCGCGGCTGATGACGCTGCACGCGGCCTACGCGCTGGCCGGCGAGGCCGACGAGCACCTCGCCGCGGGCCGCTCTGCTCAGGCCGCCGCCCTGTACGCGCGCGTCTGCGAGATCGCGCCCGGCTGCGACGAGCTGCGCTTCTGGGCCGGGCTGGCCGCGGCGCAGACCGGCGATCTCGATCACGCCGTCGCCCTCGTCGCCGCGGCGATCGACGTCCATCCCGGATGGCGGGAGCTGCTCGCCCGCCTGCCGCCGGACATCGCCCCCGCCGCGCTGGTCGCGCGCCTGCGATGACGCTCCAGCCCGGGATCCTCGCGCGCGGCCCGTGGAGCCCGGAGGACGTCGAGGTGAGCTGGCGCGGCGAGCCGTTCGCGCTCGCGCCCGAGATCGTCGAGCAGGCCGACCGCGCGCTGGAGGCGCTGCGCGGCCGCGGCTCGCCGAGCCACGACGGCCTGGCGGCGAGGCTGCGCAGCTTCCAGTCGGGCGACGGCAAGCTGGCGCTCGAATGCGAGCCGGTGCGCTGGGCGCTGCGGCTGCTGCCGGGTGATGCGATGCAGAGCCTGTCGGCGCTGTGCATCGTGCGATCGGCGGACGGCAGCTGGCTGGCCGGCCGGCGCGCGGCCTGGGTGGCGACGTGGGCGCAGCGCTGGGCGCTCGGCGCGGCGGGCTCGGTGGAGGTGGGGGAGAACCCCGTCGACACGCTCGTGCGCGAGCTGGTGGAGGAGTGGTCGGCGTCGCCCGCGCGGCTGAGCATCGAGGCGCTGGCGATGATGCCCAACGGAATCGCGATGGTGGTCGGGATGGCGTGGCTGGCCGACGGCGCCGCCGTCACGCCGGATTCCGAGCACGACGAGTTCGCCTGGTGGCCCGCCGACCCGGCGCGCTGGCCCGAGCAGGCCGACGCGCCGCTGCGCGGGATCGCCCGGCTGCTGTCCGCGGGTGACTGATGGCGGGGGCCGGATTCCGGCGCCTGGTCACCTTCCGGCGCCTGGAGGTGGTGTCGTTCACGCACTCGCTCGTCTATCTGTCGCTGCTGGTGTGCGCGTTCGTGCTCGGCAACCCGGAGCCGCCCACCTTCATCCTCGGCCTCACCCATGGCCTGCTGTGGATCGGGATGTCGCTCGTCTGCATCGCCGCCGCGAAGGCCCGCGTGATCCCCTTCTGGCTGGCGGTCACCGTCGCCGTACTCGGCGGCCTGGGGCCGTTCGCCGGTTCGGTTGGCTTTTTGGTCGCCGAACACCGGAGAACCCCGAGTACGCGTTAGAGTGAGAGGTCCGTATGGCGGTTGACACAGGCACGGTTGAGGTCGTGATGCCCGTGATGGGCGATTCGGTCTCGGAAGGCACGATCCTCGAGTGGCGTAAACAGGTCGGCGACAGCATCGCCGCCGACGAGGTGCTGGTCGAGATCTCGACCGACAAGGTCGATGCCGAGGTGCCATCGCCGGTGAGCGGGACGATCACCCGGATCCGCGCCGCCGAGGGCGACACCGTGGCCGTCGGCTCGGTGCTGGCCGAGATCGCGCCCGGCGACGGGAACGGCTCCGCCGCGATCGAGGCCACCGCGGTCCCCGGTGTGCCGGCGCCTCCGAGCGCGTCGGACGCGGACGGCGCCACCGGCCAGACGATCGACATCGTCACGCCGACCGGCGGCGAGTCGGTGACCGAGGGCACGATCCTCGAGTGGTCGGTCAAGGTCGGCGACCACGTCGCCGACGGCGACACCGTCGTGGAGATCTCGACCGACAAGGTCGACATGGAGCTTCCGGCGCCCGCCTCGGGGACGATCCTCGAGATCCTCGCTGCCGAGGGCGAGACGGTGAGCGTCGGCCAGGTGATCGCGCGGATGAGCGCGGGCGCCGTGGGCGCCGCGCCGGCCGGCACCCCGGCGGCGCCGCAGGACGCGACCCCCGCACCGCAGGCGCCGTCGAGCAACGGCGACGCCCACGCCTCTCCGGTCGCCCGCCGCGTCGCCGCGGCCGAGGGCGTCGACCTGAGCACCGTGGCCGGGACCGCCCGCGGCGGCCGGATCACCAAGGCCGACGTGCTGGCCGCCGGCAACGGAGCGGCCCCCAGCGCGCAATCGGCCGCTCCCGGCAAGGCCGCCCCCACCCCCTCCGCCACCAAGCCCGAGGGCGCCACCGTGATCAAGGGCGGCGCCGCGGTGCTGGCCCGCTACATGGACGAGAGCCGGTCGATCCCGACCGCCACATCGTTCCGCACGCTCACCGTCACCGTCCTCGACGAGCGTCGCAAGCAGCTCAAGGCGGCCGGTCAGAAGGTCTCCTTCACCCACCTGATCGCCTACGCGATCGCCCGCGTGGCCACCGCCGAGATGCCGGTGATGGCGCACCATTTCGCCGAGCTCGACGGTAAGCCCCATCGCGTCGACGACGGCGCGGTCAACTTCGGGCTTGCGGTCGACGTCGAGAAGAAGGACGGCTCGCGCACGCTGATGGTGCCGGTCATCCGCGACGCGGGCCGGCTGAGCTTCAAGGACTTCCTCGCCGCCTACAACGCGCTCGTCGACAAGGCGCGCGCCAACACGCTGACCGCCGACGACCTCACCGGCGCCAACATCACGCTCACCAACCCGGGCGGGATCGGCACGATCGCCTCCGTGCCGCGGCTGATGGTCGGCCAGGGCACGATCGTGGCCACCGGCTCGATCTCCTATCCGGTCGGCCTGGAGCGGATCGGCGCGATGATCGGCGCCGAGAAGGTCATGACGATGACCTCCACCTACGACCACCGCATCATTCAGGGCGCCGAGTCCGGGCGCTTCCTGGCGCGGGTCGAGGCGTTGCTGCAGGGCGAGGAGGGGTTCTACACCCAGGTGTTCGCCGATCTCGGTGCGCCGCTGGCCGAGCTGCCGCCGCCACCGGCGCCCGCCGCCGCGGCGGCTGCCGCCGCCGCGTCGCCGCCGCTGACCTCGACCGGGCAGGGCGGCGACCGCGAGCACGACGAGGAGCTGATGGTGGCCGTACAGGCCGCCACCTCGCTGCTGAAGGCCCACCGCACCCATGGCCATCTCGCCGCCCGCCTGGATCCGCTCGGTCGCGAGCCGGAGGGCGATCCGGCGCTGGACCCGGCGCCGCTCGGGCTCACGCCGGAGCTGATGGCGCAGATCCCGTCCCGGATCCTGCGGATGTGGGTGCCGGGCGCGACGCTGGCCGACGCCCTGCCCCATCTGCGCGAGACCTATTGCGGCACGATCGCCTACGAGATCGAGCACATCGCGTCACACCGCCAGCGGCTGTGGCTGCGCGAGGCGATCGAATCGGGCACATTCCGCCAGCCGCTGACGATCGACGAGCAGAAGGCGCTGCTGCGGCGGCTCACCGAGGTCGACGCGTTCGAGCGCTTCATGCACAAGGCGTACCTCGGTCAGAAGCAGTTCTCGGTCGAGGGCCTTGACATGACCGTGCCGATGCTCGATGAGCTGATCGGGCTGTCGGCCACGCGCGGCGCGCGTGAGGTCGTGATCGGGATGGCCCACCGCGGCCGCCTCAACGTGCTCGCCCACAACCTCGGCCGGCCCTATGACACGATCTTCGCCGAGTTCGAGGGCTCCTCGACGCTGGAGCCGATCACCACCCTGCCCCAGGGCGGCACCGGCGACGTCAAGTACCACCACGGCGCGCAGGGCTCCTACCAGCTGCCGGGCGGCGAGTCGATCATCGTCCGCCTGGAGTCCAACCCCAGCCACCTGGAGTTCGTCGCGCCGGTCGCCGCGGGGGCCACCCGCGCCGCGCAGACCACGCGCCAGGGCCCGCACGCCCACCAGGACACCAACGCCGCGATCCCGGTCATCCTCCACGGCGATGCCGCATTCCCCGGCCAGGGAGTCGTCGCCGAGACGCTCAACCTCCAGGCGCTCGACGGCTACACCGTCGGCGGCACCGTCCACATCATCCAGAACAACCAGGTCGGCTTCACCACCGACCCCGACGACTCGCGCTCGACGACGATGGCCTCCGATCTGGCCAAGGGCTTTGACGTGCCGATCTTCCATGTCAACGCCGACGACGTCGCGGCCTGCATCAGCGCGGTGCGCCTCGCCTTCGCCTATCGCCAGGAGTTCGGCCACGACGTCCTGATCGACCTGATCGGCTACCGGCGCTTCGGCCACAACGAGGCCGACGAGCCGGCCTACACCCAGCCCGAGATGTACCAGGTGATCAAGCGCCATCCGTCGGTGCGCGAGCTGTTCGCCCGCCAGCTGATCGACGCCGGGATCGTCAACGAGCAGGAGTCCACCGAGATGACCGACCACGTGTGGTCGGTGCTGAGCGAGCGCCATCAGCTGCTCAAGGAGCGGATCGCCGCGGCCAAGGACGTCGAGCACGCCACCGGCGAGTACCAGCTCGACCGTACGCCGTCGCCCGAGGTCCGCACGGCGGTCGCGCTGGATCGGCTGGCGGTGCTCAACGAGGAGCTGCTGTCGGTCCCCGACGGCTTCACCGTTCATCCCAAGCTCGTCAAGCAGCTCGAGCAGCGTCGCGACGCCGTCGAGTCCGGCCACGGCATCGCGTGGGCGCACGCCGAGTCGCTGGCCTTCGCGTCGCTGCTGACCGAGGGGATCCCGATCCGCCTCAGCGGGCAGGACAGCGAGCGCGGCACCTTCAGCCAGCGCCATCTCGTCCTGCACGATCCCAAGACCGGCCAGGAGCACTGCGCGATGCAGCACCTGCCCGGAGCGCTGGCGCCGATGGAGCTGCACAACAGTCCGCTGTCGGAGATGGCGTGTGTCGGCTTCGAGTACGGCTACTCCCAGGAGGGCCCCGAGACGCTGGTGCTGTGGGAGGCCCAGTTCGGCGACTTCGTCAACAGCGCCCAGGTGATCATCGACCAGTTCATCACCTCGGGCCTGGCCAAGTGGGGTCAGACGTCGCGGCTGACGCTGCTGCTGCCCCACGCCTACGAGGGGTCAGGCCCCGAGCACTCCTCGGCGCGGCTGGAGCGCTTCCTGCAGCTCGCCGCCGAGGGCAACATCCGGGTCGCCAACCCCACGACGCCGGCGCAGTACTTCCACCTGCTGCGCCGCCAGGCGCGGATCGCCAAGCAGCGGCCGCTGGTGATCATGACCCCGAAGAGCCTGCTGCGGATGTCGTCGGCGGCCAGCACCGTCAGAGAGCTCACCGAGGGGCGCTTCCAGCCCGTCCTCGGCGACCCGCGGGCCGACGACGCTCAGGTGACGAGGCTCGTCCTGTGCACCGGCAAGATCTACTACGACCTCACCGCCGCGATCGCCGGCGATCCGCGGCCGGGCGTCGCGATCGGCCGCGTCGAACTGCTCTACCCGTTCCCCCAGAGCGAGCTGATGGAGCTCGTCGCGCGCTATCCGCGCCTCACCGAGGTCGTCTGGGCGCAGGAGGAGCCGCGCAACATGGGGGCTCGCGCGTTCATGTCCCCGCGGCTGCTGCAGCTGCTGCCCGAATCGCTGCAGTTCGGCTACATCGGCCGCCCGGAGCGAGCGGCGTCCGGCGAGGGCTACCCGATCGCCCACGCCACCGAGCAGCGGCGGATCGTCACCACCGCGCTCGATCTCTCGGTGTCGGTTTCGCAGTACCCGCGCAAGCTCCCCGGCGAGCGCTGAGCACGCCGCGGTTCGCGCGCTTGCGCGTTCTGACAGTCTGTCAGCATCCGCTTTCGTAGAGACGGCTCCCGTCGCGACAATTCAAGACGCACGTTCGTGCCCAGCCTCGGCGTGCACGACATGGCGATCGACCTCGGAACCGCGAACACGCTCGTCTACGTGGGCGGTCGCGGTATCGTCGTGTCCGAGCCGTCGGTCGTCGCCTCCGATCTGACGACCGGAGAGGTGCACGCGGTCGGCGCCGACGCCGAGCGGATGATCGGGCGGACCCCGGCGACGATCTCCGCCACCCGGCCGCTGCGCCATGGCGTGATCGCCGACTTCGAGGTCACCGAGGAGATGCTGCGCTACTTCATCCGCAAGGTGATCGACCGGCGCACGGCCCACCCGCGGCTGATCGTCTGCGCGCCGTCCGGGGTGACCGAGGTCGAGAAGCGGGCCGTCGAGGAGGCGTCGCTGGCCGCCGGCGCCCGCCGCGTGCACCTGATCGAGGAGCCGATCGCCGCGGCGATCGGGGCCGGGCTGGCGATCGAGGAGCCGATCGGACGGATGGTCGTCGACGTCGGCGGAGGGACGAGCGAGATGGCGGTGATCTCGCTCGGCTCGATCGTCGTCTCGCGCTCGGTCCGGGTCGGCGGCTATGAGATGGACGACGCGATCTCCCACTACATCCGCTCCGTCTATCAGCTGGCGATCGGCTCGCGCACCGCCGAGGCGATCAAGATCGAGCTCGGCTCGGCGATCCCGCTGCACCAGGAGCTCGTCACCGAGGTCCGCGGCCGCCATCTCGTCACCGGCCTGCCGACGGCGATCGAGCTCCACAGCGAGGAGATCCGGGCGGCGATCGCCGGCCCGCTGCGCGAGATCCTCCAGGCGATCCGCGACACGCTGGAGCAGACCCCGCCCGAGCTCGCCTCCGACGTCGCCCGCGACGGGATCCTGCTGGCCGGCGGCGGAACCCTGATCCAGGGCTTTCCCGAGATGGTCGCCGCCGAGACCGGGATGCCGGTCTACCGCGCCGACTCGCCGCTGACCTGCGTCGCGGTCGGGTCCGGCCAGGCGCTGGATCATCTCGACCAGCTCGGCGTCGCCCGCCAGCTCGGCCGGCCGCCGACGAC
>JBELAG010000180.1:0-12000 GCA_049509055.1 Solirubrobacteraceae bacterium | reverse complement strand
CGTGCCGCTTCCCCCGTCGAAGCTCAGCACCGTGGGGTTGGTCGTGGTCAGCCAGGCGGCGTCGCCCATCAGCGTGCCGTTGTTGCCGGTTCCTGAGCTGTCGGTGATCGACGTGCCCGAGCCCGCGTCGAGAATCCACAGGCCGACGAGCCCCGGGTCGCCCTCCAGGTTCGGCTCGGCGGCGCGAGCGATCCGCGCCCCGCCCACCACCAGCAGCAGCACGATCGAGACGGCGGCCGCCCGGACGAGCAGCGGCCACATCCTTGGACTGTCAACGGCGCTCATAGGACTCCGATTTCAGATTCTGTGCCCGCAGATAGAACAGTCGTTACACCGATAAGTTGTGCTGAGCGGGACGCGACCACCGCAGATCCGTAGAAGACCGCAGGTCCAGGGCCGGCCCGCCCCAGACGATCAGCAACAGACTGCCAGGAAATCCAACGCGCCGTCGAGCCTGGTCTTTCGCAGCGCGAAGTCTCGCGACGAGATCGCCGGCGTGAAACGGTCATAGAACGCGGTGGTGATCCCCAACCGGGCGTGTACGGCATCCCAGCCGCAGGCGAGCGCAAGCTCGTGCAGCCGAAGCTTGCGGGCGTGGAACAGGCCGAGCAGCTCGACCTGATCGAACACCGTCGTGCACAGCTGCTCGAACTCGGCGGCGCGGTACTCCTTGAGGTGCCACGGGTTGTTTGACTTGCGCGCACCGGCCGGCGCCAGCGTCAGCACGTTGGGCGTCGAGATGTAGGCCACCCCGCCGGCGACCAGCAGCGAACGGAAGTGCGCGAGCACCGCGACGGGATCGAACACGTGCTCGATCGTCTGCAGGAACACGACCGCGTCGAACGCTGCGGCGGTGCCGTGGTTCTCCACCATCCCGCGCTCGAAGGCGAGGTTCCGGCGGCGGTAGCGCAGCCGCGAGTGCTCGTGGGCCTCGGGGTTGGCGTCGACGCCGAGGACGCACGCCGCGGTACGCGACAGCACCTCGGAGCCGTACCCCTCGCCGCACGCCATGTCGATCACGCGGGCGCCGACCACCCTCGCCCCGATCCACTCATAGACGGCGAGATGGCGGCGGTACCAGTAGTTCTCGGCCGGAACGTCGGGCAGCGTCCGCTCGCCGGTGAGTTCGAGCGGGGGCACGCCGGGCGGCTGGTCGCGCTGAACGTAGCTGTTCACCTGCACCGCCGACAGGGTAATCTGCTCGGCGGCATGGAGGCACTTCGCAGCGCGGACGATATCCGCGAGGTCAACACTCGCTACCACGACGTCGCGGCCGAGAGCTACGACGCCAAGTGGGGGATCGACTTCGGCGACATCGGCCGCCAGCAGGTTCTCGGCAAGCTGCGCAAGCTGCTCGGCGCCGAGCTCGACGATGGCTATGACCGGTCGCTGGAGATCGGCGCCGGCACCGGCTACTTCAGCCTCAACCTGCTGCAGGCGGGCATCGTCGCCGAGGCGACGTGCACCGACATCTCGCCGGGGATGGTGGCCACGCTCGGCGCCAACGCCAAGCGCCTGGGCCTGACCGTGAAGACCGCCCGCGCCGATGCCGAGTCGCTGCCGTTCGCCGACGGCAGCTTCGACCTCGTGCTCGGCCACGCCGTCCTGCACCACCTTCCCAACCTGCGCCGCGCGTTCGGCGAGTTTCACCGGGTGCTGCGCCCCGGCGGCCGGATCGTGTTCGCCGGGGAGCCGTCGCGGGTCGGCGACCGGATCGCCCGGCTGCCCAAGCGCGGAGCGGTGGCGCTGGCGCCCGCCTGGCGACGGCTGTTCCGCGCCAGCCCCGCTCCCGCCCCGGCCCGCGACGGGTCCAGCCCTGATCAGCTTGATCACGACCTCGAGCCGTTCGTCGACATCCACGCCTTCGCGCCGGCCGATCTCACCCGCCACGCCCGCCGCGCCGGCTTCGTCGACGTGACCGTGCGCGGCGAGGAGCTGACCGCCAACTGGTTCGGCTGGTTCAACCGCGGCCTGGAGGCCTCGGCCGAGCCGACCGACGTGCCGATGCTGTGGCGCCAGTACGCGTTCCACGGCTATCTGCTGCTCCAGCGCCTGGACGAGAAGCTGCTCGAGCCCGTGCTGCCGCCGGCCATCTTCTACAACCTGTTGCTCAGCGCCCGGCGAGCGCACTGATCCGCGCGGGCGCCGGCGGGCCGGCGCGCCGATGCCCGGGCGAGCACCGCCGGCCGGTCATGCCGGGACCGTAAACTCGCCCCATGCCCGATGAGCTCTCCCGTGACTTCCCGCTGTTCCCGCTCGGGCTGGTCGCCCTGCCGGGCGAGCTGATCCCGCTGCACATCTTCGAGGAGCGCTACAAGACGATGATGAGCGAGTGCCTGGAGGGCGGCCGCGAGTTCGGGATCATCTGGCTGTCGGACGACGGGCTGCGCGACATCGGCTGCGCCTGTGAGATCGAGCGCGTGCTCGAGCAGATGGATGACGGGCGGATGAACCTGCTGGCGCGCGGCACGCGGCCGTTCCGCGTGATCGAGCGCCAGGGCCACCTCGCGTATCCGGCAGGAGTGATCGAGTTCGTGCAGGACCGCGCCGGCGATCCCGATCCCGAGCTGGTCGGAGCTGCACGCGCCGCGTACGCCGATCTCGTCAAGCGGGCCACCGATCGCGAGCCCGAGGGACCGGAGCTCAGCGCGATGAGCGCCTACGACATGGCGGCAACGGTCGACTTCGGCCTCGACGCCAAGCAGGGCCTGCTGGACCTGCGCTCCGAGAACGCGCGGTTGCGGCTCGTCACCCGCCTGTTCCGGGCGGCGAGCAAGCGCCTGGACTTCGTCGACCGTGCGCAGGCGCGGGCGCGGTCCAACGGCAAGGTCCGCTTCGGCTGACGCGCGCCGCGGGGGCTTCCGGTCGGCGCGCCGTCACGGGGCGCCGGCGACGAGCGTGAAGACGACCATGAACGCGCCGAACAGGATGCAGTAGGCCCCGAACGGCCGCAGGTTGCCGCGCTCGAAGTAGCGCGTCAGGAAGTGGACGGTGGCGATCGCGGTGACCGCCGAGAACGCCGCCGCAAGGAACGCCGCCCCGCGGACCCCGTCGCCGCGGGGCCCGGTGAGCTCGCTGAACTTCAGCAGGCCGGCGAGGAGGATCGGCGGTGTCGCCAGCAGGAAGCCGAACCGCGCCGCGTCGGCGTTGTCGAGCCCCCGGGCGAGTCCGGCGGTCATCACGACGCCGTCGCGGCTGATCCCGGCGATCAGCGCGGTGCTCTGGGCGACGCCGATGACCGCGGCCTCGCGGTACTCCATCGAGTCCAGGCGGCGCGCGCCCTCGGCGTTGAGACCCTCGCGCTTGGCGAGCTCGCGCACGTCGGCGCGGCGGCGATAGCGCTCGGCGGCGATCAGGATGCAGCCGTTGACGATCAGGAAGATGGCCGCCGCGAGCGGCTTGGCGAGTGCGTCGCGGATCGGGCGCTCCAGCACGAGGCCGAGGATCCCGACGGGGATCGTGGCGGCGATGATCAGCCAGGCCAGGCGCTCGGTCGGCGTCTCGATCCGGCGCTTGCCCAGCGTCGCGAAGAATGCCGTGATGACCGCGATCCAGTCGCGCCAGAAGTAGATCAGCAGCCCGACCGCGCTGCCGACGTGGAGCATCACCACGAACGCGAGCCAGGGCGAATTGGGCTGCGACTGCCAGGCGACGATGTTGTGCCAGCGAAACAGCGTCGGGAACAGAACGGTGTGGCCGAGGCTGGAGATCGGGAACAACTCGGTCGCCCCCTGGAGGATCCCGAGAACGATCGCCTGGAAACTGGTGATCAGCGTGTGCGTGGCGGCGAGTGCGAGCATGAGGGCGTGAATCTACCTCTCCGCGGATGAGAATCCGCTTAGAGGCGGTTCGGTCAGCCGGTGAGGCCGCAGACCTGCTGAGCGGCCTGGGTCGCGAACAGCTCGGCCTGCGCGAGCGTCTTGTGGGTCGCGGCGGCGCGATCGGGGAACGCGACCGTGCCCTGCTGCAGGACGATCCGGAAGTACTGCACGGTCCCCGGCGAGCGCGGGATCGTGAGCTTGGCCGTGGCGTCGGCGGCGAGGTCGACCGACAGGTCGCGAGCCTGGATCAGCATCGCGCTGGAGATCGTCTTGGGCGCCGCGCCGTTGCAGCTCAGCGTGCCGCTCTGGTTGACCACGAGCGTCAGCGTCGCGCCGGCCTCGGTGCGGGTCAGCACGAACACGTCGCCGAGGTTGACGTCCAGACCGCAGCCGCCCGCGCCGAGCGCGGCCGCCGCCGCGGCCAGCACGGCCGCGATCCGCCCGCAGCGCCTGGCGCCCGCGCCGCCGCTCACGCCGCCCGCACCACGACGGCCGCGCCGCCGCGCCGCGGATCGCCGCCTCCGGTGAATGAGTCGCCCGGGGCGCGCGCCGCCGCCTGGGCGCCGCCGAAGAACAGGTTGCGGGCGCGGAAGGCGCCCAGCCGCCGGCCGGCATCCTGGAGCGCTGCGGTGTCGATCCCGGGCTCGGTGTAGACCACCCCGTCCTCGAAGTGCAGGCGCGGGGCGTCCACCGCGTCCTGGGCAGCGAGTCCGTCGTCGATGCAACGCACGACCGTCTGCACGATCGCGGAGCGGATCCGGTTGGAGCCCGCGCTGCCGACGGCGAGCGACGGCTCGCCACCGGCCAGCACGACCGTCGGGGCCATCATGCTCGGCATCCGGCGCCCCGGCGGATGGCGGTGGAACCCGAGCGGGTTGAGATCCTGCTCGCCGAGCATGTTGTTGAGATGGACCCCGGTCCCGGGAACGATCACGCCGGAGGCCGAGCCGTTGGAGCATGTCACCGAGCACGCCCAGCCGTCGCGGTCCATCGCGGCGATGTGCGTCGTCGAACCCAACGGGCCGCCGACGCGCTCCAGGAAGCGGCGGCTGAAGTCCGGCTCGCCGAGCCCGGCCAGGAACCCCGGCGTGCGCTCGCGCTCGGTGCGCTCCATCACGTCGACGAGCGCAGCGGCGGTCGGCGACCCCGGCGCGGCGTCGAGCAGCGCCAGGGCGTGGGCGATGAGGATGCCGCCCGCCGACGGCGGCGGGTTGGTGAGCACGTCGCGGCCGCGGTAGCCGACGCGCAGCGGCTCGCGATCGACGGTCTCATACGCGGAGAGGTCGGCGCGGGTCAGCGCGCCGCCGCGCGCGGCGATCCAATCGGCGATCGCCGTCCCCAGGTCACCCTCGTAGAACGGCCACGCGCCGTCGGAGCCCAGGCGGGCCAGCGCCTGCGCAAGCTCGGGCTGGCGCATCCGGTCACCGGCTCGCAGCAGCCGTCCCCCGGGCGCGAACAGCGCCGCGCACTCGGGCGTCGAGGTGACGATCGGGGCGAGGATCTCCACGATGTAGGCCTGCTCGCGGTTGAGTGCCACGCCGTCGGCGGCGAGCGCCACCGCCGGCGCGACGAGCCGCTCCAATGGTGCCCGTCCGTAGCGCCGCGACGCCTCGCACACGCCGGCCGGCACGCCGAACGTGCCCACCGACGCCGCGCCGATGTGGAACACCTGCACCGCGTCGCCGAACGACACCGCCGCGGGGATCAGCTCCGCGCGCCGGCTGGCGTCGGCCCCCCGCCCGGGGGCCTCGACGAAGAAGTCCAGCAGCGTCGGGGTCTCCCCGGGCGCCACGATCAGCATGTAGCCGCCGGCCCCCAGGCCGGTGAGCAGCGGCTCGCAGACGAACGAGGCGAGCATCGCCCCGAGCGCGGCGTCGACCGCGTTGCCGCCCTCGCGCATCACCTCGGCCCCCACCCGCGCGCTCTCCGGATGCCCGGCGGCGACCACGCCGATCTGCGGCGCGGAGGTCATCGCTGGACTGTGAGGGAACGTCAGCGGCGGGGGATGAACTCGGGGATGTCGATCTGGCTGGCGCCCCCGCGGCTGCCGCCGGTCCGCACGCGGCTGACCCGCGGCTCGCCGGCCGGCTCGCGCATCGGACGGCGCGGCTCGTCCCGCGGGCGCCGCGGCTCCTCCTCACGCCGGGCGCGCGTGGCGACCGGCTCGTGCTCGCGACGGCGGCCGGGCTGGTCATTGAAGCCGGTGGCGACGACCGTCACCCACACCTGCTCCTCCAGGCTCTCGTCGACCATCGCGCCGAAGATGATGTTGGCATCTGGATGGGCGGCCTCCGCGACCGCCTTGGCCGCCTCGTTGACCTCCCACAGGGAGATATCGCGCCCGCCGGTGATCGACAGCAGGATCTTGCGGGCGCCCTCCATGCTCGTCTCCAGCAGCGGTGAGGCGACCGCCTTCTCGGCGGCGTCGATCGCCCGCCGCTCGCCTGAGCCCATGCCGATGCCCAGCAGCGCGGTGCCGGCGTCGGCCATGATCGTCCGCACGTCGGCGAAGTCCAGGTTGATCAGGCCCGGCAGCGTCACCAGGTCCGAGATCCCCTGCACGCCCTGGCGCAGGACGTCGTCGGCCACCCGGAACGCGTCGACCATCGAGACTCCGCGATCGAGCACCGACAGCAGGCGGTTGTTGGGCACCACGATCAGCGTGTCGACCTCCTCGCTGAGCGCGGCGATGCCCGCCTCGGCCTGATCGCGCCGCCGCGAGCCCTCGAACTGGAACGGGCGGGTGACGATCCCGACGGTCAGCGCGCCGATCTCCCGCGCGATCTGGGCCACCACCGGCGCGGCGCCGGTGCCGGTCCCGCCGCCGGCTCCGGCGGCGATGAACACCATGTCGGACCCGCGCAGCAGCGCCTTGATGCGGTCGTACTCCTCCCGCGCCGCGCGGCGGCCGAGGTCGGGGTCCGAGCCCGAGCCCAGTCCGCGGGTGACCGAGTCGCCGATGTGCAGCGTCTCGTGGGCGGCCGACAGCTGCAGCGACTGCAGATCGGTGTTGATGGCCAGGAACTCGACCCCCGCGATGTCGGCCTCGACCATCCGGTTGACCGCGTTGACCCCGGCGCCGCCCACGCCGACGACGCGCAGCACGGGGTGGCCGATCGCGCCGGCCGGGGCGAACGCCTCGACCTCGCGCTCGCGTTCGCGACGGGCGTAGACGTCGGGCTCGGAGGCCGGGGCGGTCGCGGTCGGGAGCAGGCGCTCGGGGATGTCCTCGGAGAAGGCGTGGCGCAGGCGCTCCTGCGGCGAGAGGATGTGGTGCTCGCGCCCGTCGGTGGGCTCGGGGCTCACCGCGCCGGCCTCCAGCGACGGGTGCGGCGCCGCCGCCGGCGGCTCCGCGCGGGGGGCGGGAGCCTCCTCGGGGACGTCCTCGGCGGTCTTGCGGAACAGATCGGCCAGCGGGCCCTCGCGCATGCTCGCGCGCTTACCGGTTGCCATGTGCGAGGACCTCCTTGGCGAGCTGCCTATAGGCGTGTGCGGCCGAACCGTCAGGATCGTACTTCAGCACGGACATCCCCTTGACGGGTGCTTCGGCGAATCGGACCGTCCGGCGAATGCGCGACGCGAACACCCGGTCGCCGAAGTTCTCCTCGAGCAGCTCGATGGCTTCCTTGGCGTGCAGGGTGCGGAGGTCGACGAGCGTCGGGAGGATCCCCTCGATCTCGACGTTCGGGTTGAGGTTCTCCTGGATCATCGCCAGCGTGTTCTGCAGCTGGATCAGGCCGCGCATCGACAGATATTCGCACTGGACGGGGACGATCACCTTGTCGGATGCGGTGAGCGCGTTGATCGTCAGCAGCCCGAGGCTCGGCGGGGTGTCGATGAAGACGAAGTCGTAGTCGTCGGCGACCTCCTTGAGCGCCTTCTGCAGCGAGCGCTCGCGCCCGATCATCGTCGACATCGCGATCTCGGCGCCGGCGAGGTCGATCGACGCGCAGGCGATGTCGATCTCGCGCTTGCGGATCACCTCGCGGATCGAGATGTGGTGCACGAGCACGTCGTACATCGACTTCTCGAGCGAGTCGGGATCGATCCCCTGCGACATCGTCAGGTTGCCCTGCGGGTCCATGTCACAGCACAGGACACGGTGACCCTCCTCCGCGAAGGCCACGGCGAGGTTGAGCGTCGTCGTCGTCTTGGCGACGCCGCCCTTCTGGTTGGCGAGGGCGATCACCTTGGCGGTGGCCATCAGCTTCGGGCTCCGATGGGTCGGGGACTCATACGCGCCTCTATTCGCACGCGCCGGGCGAAATCCTGCGCGCGGCGAGCTCGACGACCTCGAGAAACCTCCGTCCGCCGGGCTTCAACGACCCGTCGCTGCGCCGCACCTGCGCCGCCCGGCGGGCCGGTATGTTCCGCAGGCGTGCCAGGCTTGCTCGATCGGCGCCTGATCTTCGTCACCGGCAAGGGGGGCGTCGGCAAGTCGACGGTGGCGACCGCGCTCGGCGTGCTCGCCGCCCGGCACGGGCTGCGGACGATCGTGGCCGAGCTGGCCAGCCAGGACCGGGTCAGGGGCGCCTTCGACCGTCCGGGCGCGACGTTCGAGGAGGTGGCGCTCGCCGACGGCCTCTACACGATCTCGATCGACCCCCAGCACGCGATGGAGGAGTACCTGCGCGTCAAGACCGGCGCGGTCGGGCAGGCGCTCGGGCACAGCCGGCTGTTCGGCGCGCTCGCGACGGCCACCCCGGGGATGCGCGAGCTGCTGAGCATCGGCAAGGTGTGGGAGCTGTCTCAGCCCGAGCGGCGCACCCACGGGGCCGACGTCTATGACCTCGTGATCGTCGACTCGCCCGCCGCCGGACACGGCGTCGGGATCCTGCGCACCCCACGGACGTTCGCCGAGATCGCCCGCGTCGGGCCGATCGCCCACCAGGCCAGGACGATCGCCTCGACGATCGCCGACCACGAGTTCAGCGCCGTCGTGGCGGTGTCGACCGCCGAGGAGATGCCGGTCAACGAGACGCTGTGGCTGCGCGACACGCTCGCCGAGGACGACCTCGCGCTCGACGCGGTGATCGTCAACGCGCGCTACCCCCAGCGCTTCACCGCCGCCGAGCGGGGCGCGATGGAGCGCGCCCGCGCGCGCACCGCGTCGCCGCTGACCGGCGCAGCGCTCGGCGCCGCCCTGTCGGAGCTGACGCGGGCCGGGATCCAGCGCGAGCAGCTGGAGCGCTTGCGCGAGGGCCTGGGCACCGACCTGATCGAGCTCCCCTACCTGTTCGCCGAGCAGATCGGCCGCCCCGAGCTCGAGCAGCTGGCCGTCGCGCTCGGCGCCGGCCTGGCCCGGCTGGAATCGGTACCGGTCACCGGCTGACGGCGGCGGCGCTGAGCGCGGCGTGGTGGGAACCGGAGCACGACGTTCGGGAGGTTGTACACCGTATTCGGAGCCAGAATCCTCGACCCCTCTCCGGGACCGGTGGGGACCGCGGGAAGGGCGGGCTCAGCCGGTGGCGCTCACCTGCGCCGCCCACGCGCCGGCGCGCAGGCCGGACTCGATCGCGCCGTCGATGAAGCCCGCCCAGCCGTCGGCGAGGTCTGAGCCGGCGAGCAGGACGCGGCCCTCGGGCCGGCGCATCACATCGTGGTGGCGCTCGTACCAGCCGGGGCGGTGGATCGCCCAGGTGCCGCGGGAGAACTCGTCGGCGAGCCAGTCGTGGGCGGTGACGTCGAGCACCTCGTAGCCGGGCAGGATCGCGTCGAGCTGGCGCTGCAGCGCCGCCCGGTCCTGCAGCGGGCAGGCGGCGGCGTCGATGCCGAAGCCGATCATCAGCTGGGTGCCGTCCTGTGCCAGCGTCTCGGAGTCCAGGTAGCCGAACGGATGGCCGGGGCGGATCGCGTTCTGCATCAGCGGCTCGCCGCGGGCGCGGATCATCAGCTTGACGCCGCGGCTGGCCTGGCCGGCGGCGATCGCCTCGCGCCGGGGCTCGGGCAGCGCCGGCGTGAACTCGATCGCGCCCAGCGCGTTGAGCGGGACGGCGACGACCGCCGCCCGGGCGCGCCAGCCGGCGCCGTCGCGCGTCTGCACCTCGACCCGGTCCTGCGCGGCGGTGATCGCCGCCACCGGCGACGCGAGCCGGCGCTCGAACCGGGCCCCGCCGGCGATCGCGTGCAGCAGCGCGCCGGTGCCCCCGTTGATCGTCGCCCGCGATCCGGTGGCCTGCGTCAGCTCGAGGCTGTAGCCCGACAGCGCATGCCAGCGCAGAACCGAGACCGCGCCGGCGTCGGTGAGCGGGGCGTGGGCGAGCGACTCGAGCTCGGCCGCGAGCACGTCGTGCTCCTCGGCCGTCAGCCGGAGCTGGGCGAGCCGGTCGGCGATGCTGAGGCGATCGAAGCGGTTGAGCTCGCCGAGCGCGTACAGCGGGGCGTGGGGCTGGGGCAGCGCGTCGGTCACCCCCTCGACGAACCGGTCCCAGCCGCGACGGGCGATCGCGTCGCGCTGCGCGATCGTTCCCGCGCGGCGCTCGTCGCCGACGTGCCACACCGCCCGCTGGGCGTCGCCGCCGACGGTCAGCGTCAGGCCGGCGCGGGTGATCTCCGAGAACGTGTGCGGCTGGTGCCAGTGGACCCACGCCCCGCCGTATTCGATCGGCTGGCCGTGCCACTGCGCGCTCCAGGTCCTGCCTCCGAGCCGGTCACGGGCCTCGAGCAGCAGCACTGAGCGGCCGCGCAGCGCGCACTCGCGCGCCGCGGTGACGCCCGCGAAGCCGCCGCCGACGACGATCACGTCCCGCGTCACGTCGCGCACCGCTCTCACCGCACCCGCTCACCCCACCCGGATCGCGGCGTCGACGGCGACCGCTCCGGCGCCCGCCACCAGCACCGGGTTGCACTCCACGGCGGCCAGGCCGCGCTTCACCAGCAGCTCGCCGATCCGCTGCGCGAGCGCGGCCGCCGCACCGATGTCGACGGCCGTCGCGCCGCGCCCGCCGAGCAGCACCGGCGCGCCGCGCAGACCGCGCAGCGCAGCCTCGATCCGCCGCGCCCCGGCGGGCAGCGCCACCACGGCGACGTCGTCGAGCAGCTCGGTCCAGATCCCGCCGAGGCCGATGACGAGCGCCGGGACGACGCCGTCGGTGTGAGCCGCGACGATCAGCTCGACGCCCGCCGGCGCCATCCGCTCGACCAGCACGCACCCGGCGTGGGCGCCGGCGAGCGCCGCCAGCCGCGCGTGCGCCGCGCGCACCTCGGGCTCGCCGTCGAGCGACAGCGCGACGCCGCCGAGCTCGGACTTGTGCTGCACGGAGGCGGCGCTCAGCTTGAGCGCCACCGGCCCGCGGAGCTCCCGCCAGGCCGCCACCGCATCGTCCTCGCCGTCGACCACCCGCCCGGCAGGCACGCTCACGCCGGCCGCGCGCAGCATCGCCTTGGCGCCGTGCTCGGCCAGCCATGCCGGCTCGGACCCGGCGGCCCCGGCCAGCACCTGCCGCGCGGTCGCGGCGATCGACCGCAGGCGCCGCGCGCGCGCGCCGCCCGTGCCGGCGTCCGTGCCCGCGCGCAGGCGCGCCGCGGCGCAGCGCAGGCCGGTGCGCAGGCCGGCGGCGGCCGGCACCCCCGCGCACGCCAGCTCCCACGCCGCGGTGTCGTGAAGCAGCTCGGGCAGCGTCGAGGCGACCATCGTCGCCACCGGGCTGCGGCCGGCGCCGAGCACGATCCCCTCGCGCACTGCGCGCCAGGACTCCTCCATCGCCCCGGTCAGCCCGTGCGGTTGGTCATAGAAGACGAGCACCTGGTCGACCGACGGATCCTCGCCGACGGCGGCGATCAGCCCGGCGAGCGCGTCGCGATCGCCCCAGATCATCGCGGTGTAGTCGAGCGGGTTGGCGACGGTGGCCGCCGACGGGAGCAGCTGCGCGAGCCGCGCGCTCGTCGCGGGCGCGAGCGCCGGCAGCGCAAGGCCGAGCCGCTGCGCCTCGTCGGCGCCCTGGGCGGAGTCGCCGCCCGAGCAGGTCATGATCGCCAGCCCACGGTCGCGCCCGGCGGCCGCCCGCGTGAGGCGGCCGGCCGCCAGCGTCTTGGCGAGCTCGAGCAGGTCGTGGACATCGTCGGCCCAGATCGCGCCCGCGTCCTCGATCAGGCTGCGGAACACGCGCTGATCCCCGGCCAGCGCCCCGCTGTGCGCCGCGGCGGCGCGTCCGCCCGCCGCCGAGCGCCCGACCTTGAG
>JBELAG010000018.1:0-33169 GCA_049509055.1 Solirubrobacteraceae bacterium | reverse complement strand
CCTTCGCCTCGTAGCTGGCCGCGAGGACGACGCCGCCGCCGACGATCACCGGGCGCCCGCGTAGCCGTGGATCGTCGCGCTGCTCGACCGAGGCGTAGAACGCGTCGAGGTCCGCGTGGAGTATCGTCGGCTCAGCGAACACGAACATATGTTCGCAGACATCCCGGACGGACTTGCGACACTGTCCAGTGGCAAGCCGGCAACCCAGAATCGCAGACCTGCAAGGAGGAACCGAGATGGCGGTGACAGACCAACTGGTGACCGGTGTCGACTTCATCGGCATCCCGACGCGGAACCTCGAGGCGGCGGTCGCCTTCTACGGCGACACCCTCGGCCTCCCGCGTTCGGTTCACCGCCCGGACCGCGGCTTTGCCGAGTTCGAGACGGGCAACCTGACCCTCAACCTGATGAACGCCGAACAGATGGGACTCGAGCACCACGTCGTGCGCAACGCCGTCGCCCTGCACGTCGACGACGTCGCGGCCGCCCGCGCCCGGCTGCAGGAAAAGGGCGTCGCGTTCATGGGCGACACGTTCGACACCGGGGTGTGCCACATGGCGTTCTTCGCCGACCCGGACGGCAACGCGCTGATGCTCCACCGTCGCTACGCCCCGCGCGTGCCCGAGTCATGAGGGCCTGACGGCTGGTTCGCGGCGACGGCCGTTACCCGTCGCCCGTCGCCCGTCGCGCCCGCCCGGCTTGTCGCTCGTCGCTCGTCGGAGACCTCAAGGCGCGCCGACCCGGGTCAGCATCTCGGCGCCGCAGCGCGCCGCGATCGCCGCCGCCTCGGCCGGTGACCGCCCCTGCGCCAGGCCGAAGGTGAAGCCGGCGGCGAACGAGTCGCCGCAGCCGTAGCTGTCGCGGATCGGGCCCGGCGGCGGAGTTGCCTGCCACCGTCCCTGTGACTCGCCCCACCACCGGCCCCCGCGCTCGCCCTCGGTGGCCACCATCAGCCGCGTCTGTCCGGCGAGGGTGTCGGCCCACCGCACCTCATCGCGGTCGGTGGCGCTGAACACGAGCGCATCGATCGCCAGGATGAGGTCGTCGAGTTGCTCCCGCACCCGTGGCGTGGCGACCAGGGTGCGGGCGCGGCGGGCCCGGTGGGCGGCTCCGGCGTCGCCGGCGGTGAGGTACACGCCGTCGGCGCCGGCGAGCAGGTCCCAGTCGAGTTCGTCGTCGCCGCGGGGCGCCAGCCGCTCGCCGATCGTGATGATCGTGCGCTCGCCGCCGTCGTCGAGCAGCGTGAAGACGTAGCGGGTCGCCGTGGCGCGCCGTGCCGCGTGGACGGTGATCCCCCGCCGCGTCAGCTCGGCGAGCGCCTCATGGCCGTTCTGATCCTCGCCCACCGCGCAGAAGAAGTCGACGTCCGCTCCGAGCTCGGCCAACGTCGCGGCGGCCACCACCGCTCCGCCTCCGGCCTGGGACCGCTCGCGGTCGGCCCGTTCCAGGCCTCCCCGGGGCGGATAGCGCGCCACGCGCAGGAAGTCCACCCATTCCACGTGACCGACGACCGCGACCCTGCTCACCGGCTGCACGCTATCGGGAAGTCCGAGCCTCCCGCCACGCCGCCGGCGAGGGCGACCGCAGAGGCGCCGGCCGAGGCGACCGACCGCCCGACCGCACGCGCTGACGCGGGCGAGCACTCAGGCCGCCCGGCGAGCGGCGGGCACCCGCCGCACGTGGGCGGGAAGGACCGGCAGCAGTCCGCGGCGGATGTACAGCGCGCCTGCCTGCACGAGCGCCTTGCGCACGGGCGCCGGCGGGAGGGGCGGAAAGTCGTACTCCGAGCGGATCCGGTCGGGCAACAGGGCGATCGTGATGAAGTTGACGGTCTCCACCAGCGGCCGCGCCGCCGGTGGCACGGGTGGCTCGAGGACGATCTCCTTCGCGCGCCGTCGCGCCCAGTCGCCGACGTGCAGCTCGTCGCCCGCCAGCATCCGGCGCCCGTAGTCCTCGAGGTCGGCCAGCGTGTCGGGCATCGCGGAGGCCCCGAGGCCGAACAGGCGTCCGACCACCTTGTAGTCCTCCCAGAGCGCGGCGCGGTCGGTCGGGCTCAGCCGGCCGACGTAGGTGCGGTACAGGACGGCGCTCGAATCGACCAGCGAATACAGGATCCACAGCAGGAGCTTCGGGTCGTCGGCCCGGTAGGGGGTCCCCGCCGGATAGATGCCCGCCGCCTGTGGGAGCCGGCCGCTCACCGAGCGGTGCATCGCGCGGACCCGGCGGGTCATCCGGTCGGCCTCGCGACGCGGCCCGAAGGTGATCGCGTTCATCACCTCGGCGGTGCGCGCGAGGCGCACGTAGGGATCCTCCAGCGCGTCGGAGTGCGCCAACAGCCCGGCCACCGCCAGCGGGTGGGCGGCCTGCATCAGCAGGGCGCGTGGGCCCGACAGCGCGACCGCCCGTTCGCGCATCACCCGCCGGATCACCGAGTGGTCAGTGAAATAGCCCGCGTCAGGGGCAACCGGGCGGCGACGCGTCGAGGTCATAATCTTGTTCAGCTTACATCAACAGCGCGTCTAACTTTTCCGGCGCCACCGGGCCGAGCGGGCGCACCCGCCGGCCGCCGGCCCCCGTCGACCCGGACCGGCCCGCGATCGCCGCGGGCCGGTCCGCCATGACGTGGAGGACCCTAGGCGCTGGTCGTGGCGGTCGAGGTGGTTCCGGACCCCGCACCGGACCCCGCCCCGGTCCCCGCACCCGCCGGCCGCAGGTCGGAGGCGCAGGCGCGCGAGGCCGTCTGGAACTTGGCGTTGGCCTCGATCTTGGCCGGGAAGATCGGGCCGGTGCCGGAGAAGTTCGGCGCAGGCAGGTCGTACCCGTGTTGGCGCACGCAGGTCACGAACTTGTCGACCGCGGCATGGCTGAACGTGAAACGCCGGCGAAATGCCCCGCCGCGGAACGCGGTTCCGCCGCAGGCCCTGAACGCCGCCTGGAACTTCGGGTTGCTGAAGCGACCGCGAGCACCCGCGCCGCCGCCGCCGAAGAAGCCACCGGGAGCGCCGCCGGCGCCCGGTGCGCCGTACGCGCCGGCGCCCGCCGGCCGGGTGCCCGCCGGACGTGTCGGGAGCGTGACGCCGTGCGCCTTCAGGCAGGCGGTGAGCTTTGTGCGGGCGGCCGATGACCCCGTGGCGGCCGCTGCGGAGGCCGACGAGCTGGCCGACGATGTCGACGAGCTGGAGCCGCAGGCGGCCAGGCCGATGATGGTGACCGCCGCCGCCAGAGCGAGCGCCGGCAGTCGACGTGTGCGCGTGTGATTCATATGACTGCTGGTTCCTTTCGTGATGCCAGTCGTTCTCATCCACCGGATGAGAACAGGGAGCCGACAGCCGACCCCGACGAGCCCGAGCTCGCGCTCGTGCCGGTGGAGGAGCTGCTCGACGAACCGACCGATCGACCCGCCCCCGAGTCGGTGACCGACGCGGCGGACACCGTGCCGTCGGAGGCCGTCACGCCGCTGACCACGATCGTGTCCCCGGGCCGGATCGCCGACCGCGCGACCGACTCGGTCTTGGAGATCTTGGTGACCGACGTGAGCTTGACCTTGACCGTGTTGCCCGATGCCGTCTCGGTCACGTCGATCGTCTTGCCGTTGACGCTGGCCACCGTGCCGAACGTTCCCGCGCCACCCGCGCCCGCCGCGCCGCCCGCGCCGCCGGCCGCGCCGCCGGTGCGCCCGGCGCCGAACAGCGCCGCGAAGCCCGCGGCCCGCGAGGAGCCGCCCGCGGTGGCCGCTCGGCCGGTGCCGGCGGCGGTGGACAGCGCGCTCGTCGACGAGGAGCCGGCGAGTTGCCCCTTCTCGACCCGGACGCCGCCGTAGAAGCCGGCGGCGCACGTCACGAGCGCGATCAGCGCCGCGCTGCGGCGGTTGAACAGCTGGCGGCGAGGACGGCGCGGGAGGCGCTCGTCCCCCACCTCGGCGGTGTCGTCCCAATCCTCCCGCCCGCGGTCGAATGTACGGGCGTTCATCGGATTGCGGATCCTCCTGGGCGTTGCTCGTCTGCGGGGCGTGGGAGCGGGGGTCATTCAAACCTCAGAGCTTCGATCGGGCGCAGCGACGCCGCGCGGCCGGCTGGATAGGTGCCGAAGAACAGGCCGATCACGACGGCGGCGCCGAACGCCAGGAACACGGAGTACGGCGCGATCACGGGATGCACCCCGGCGATCTTGAACTGGCTGCCGACGATGCCGGCGACCACGCCCGCGAGCCCGCCGAAGAACGATACGAGCACCGCTTCGACGAGGAATTGGACAAGGATGTCGCTGCGCCGCGCGCCGACCGCCTTGCGGATGCCGATCTCCCGGGTGCGCTCGGTGACCGAGACGAGCATGATGTTCATCACCCCGATCCCGCCGACCAGGAGCGAGATCGCGGCCACCTCACCGAGCAGCGTGGTGAACACGCCGCTGGTCGAGTTGGAGGCCTGCAGGATCGAGCCCTGGTTGAGGACGCTGAAGCTGCTGCTCGTCGATCCCGCGGTGGTGGGGATCAGCTGATCGAGGATGTCGGTCACCTCCGTCTGCGCCGCGCCCAGCTGCTGCGTGGACTTGGCCTGGACCGTGATCGAGTTGATCGAGCCGTACCCGGTCAGCGTGTCCTGCACGGCGGTCAGCGGCGCGACCGCGACGTCATCCTGGTTGGTCGAACCGTTGGAGCCCTTGGAGTTGGTCACGCCGATCACCTCGAAGTCGGTCCCGTTGACCGCGACGGTGTCGCCGATCGGGTCCGCACCGGAGAACAGCTCCTGCACGACGGTCGGGCCGACGACGAGGACGCGCGCGTGCTGTGTCTCCTGGGCGGCGGTGAACCACGAGCCGGCCGCCATCGTGTAGCTGCGCGCGGTCTGGTAGGTCGGAGTGGTGCCGACGAACGAGGACGGGCTGTACGTCGTCCCGTTGTAGGTGAGGGTGACGTCGTTGGCGCTCACCACCGGTGAGGCGCTGGCGACGTCCGGCGCCGTGAAGCGATTCTGCAGCGCGTCGGCATCGGCCACGGTCAGCGGGTTGACGGTCGCGCCACCGCCGCCCCGCAGCCCGCCGAGCGTCGGCGTGGACTCGACGAGCAGGACGTTGCTGCCCAGCGCCTCGATCTGGGACTGGACCGCCGCCGACGAGCCGGTGCCGACGGCGACGAGGATGATCACCGATCCGACGCCGATCATCAGACCGAGAATCGTCAGGGCCGAGCGCAGCTTGTTGGCGAGCAGGCCGCCGAGGGCGATGCGGACGGTCTCGATCACGCCGGCCGGCTCACCATCTCGTTGGGCGCGTCGGAGATGATCTGGCCGTCGCTGACCTCGATCACGCGCTCGGCGTGCACCGCCACGTCGTGCTCGTGGGTGATCAGGATGACCGTCCGTCCCTCGTCGCTGAGGCGCTCGAACATCGCCATGATCTCCCGCGTGGAGACCGTGTCGAGGTTGCCGGTCGGCTCGTCGGCGAGGATCATCGCCGGGTTGGTGACCAGCGCCCGGGCGATCGCCACCCGCTGCTGCTGCCCACCGGAGAGCTCGGAGGGGAGGTGCTGGACCCGGGAGCTCAGGCCCACCTCGTGCAGCGCCCGCAGCGCGCGGCGGCGCCGCTCCGCGCGGGCCAATCCGGCGTAGGCGAGCGGCAGCTCGACGTTGGCCAGCGCGCGCGTGCGCGGGATCAGATTGAAGCTCTGGAACACGAACCCGATCTCCCGGTTGCGCAGATCGGCGAGGTCGTCCTGGTCGGCGGTCTCGACGTCGACCCCGTTGAGCCGGTAAATGCCGGCGGTCGGCGTGTCCAGGCATCCGAGGATGTTCATCAGCGTCGTCTTGCCGCTGCCCGAGGCGCCCATGATCGCGACGTACTCGCCGCGCTGGACGGTGAACGACACCCCGCGCAGGGCGTGCACCGAGATCTCGCCGACCTGATAGGTCTTGTTGACGTCCTGCAGGTCGATGACCGGCGCCCGTGGACTCATCCGCCGCCTCCGGCGGCAGCGCCGCCGCCGCCGAAGAAGCGTGCGCCGCCGCCGGCAAAGCCGCCCGCTCCAAACCGCGACGTGGTCCCGCCGAGCGTGCCGCTCGAGGTCGAGCCCGACGACGAGCTCGTGCTCAGCGACGGCAGCGTCTCCACCACGACCACCTGCTGGCCGGCCTTGAGCCCGCTGACGATCTGCGTGCGCGTGGTCCCGACGACGCCCACGACGACCGGCGTCGAGACCTCCTTGCCCTTGGTCAGCACGTTGACGTTTGACACCGAGCCGGCGGTCCCGGTCACCGCGCTGTTGGGAAGGTTGACGCCGGTGGCCTGACCGGTGATCACCGTCGCCGACGCGCTCATGCCCGGCTTGACCTGCGAGTCGGTCTGGTCGAGGGTGAGCGTGGCGTTGTAGCTGACGACGTCGCTGCTGGTGGTCCCCAGCGTGGAGATCGCCGTGACATGGGCTCCGAGCTCGACGCCGGTGAGGGCGTCGAGCGTGACGTTGGCGGGCTGCCCGACCTTGACCTTGCTGATGTCGGACTCGCTGAAGGCGACGGTCATCGTCAGCGTGTGGGTGTTGACGATCTCGACCAGGCCGCTGCTGCTCGACGACGAGGACGACCCCGTCGAGCTGCTCGAGCCACCGAGGCTGCCCGCCGCGCTCGATCCGGTGCCCGCGCTCGAGCTCGCGGCGCTGGAGCCGGTGGAGCTGCTCGATGACCCCGAGCTGCTGCCCGACACCGAGTCGCCCGGGGAGATGCTCTGCACCGAGACCACGGTGCCGGTGGCGGGCGCGTAGAGATGGGTCTCGTGCAGTGCGTTCTCGGCGTTCTGGACCGACGCCTCGGCGCTGTCGACCGAGCCCTGGGCCGAGGCGATCCCGGCGGCGATCGTCTCGGCGTTCGTCGCGCTCGTGCCGGAGGTGCCGCTGGAACCGGAGGTGCCGGAGGTGCCGCTGGAACCCGTGCTCGTCGACCGAGTGCCCGTGCTCGTCGACCGTGTGCCCGTGCCCGTCGACCGCGTGCCCGTGGTCGTCGACCGCGTGGTGGTGCCGGTCGAGCGCGTCGTGGTCGTCGGCGTCGTGGTCGTCCGCGTCCGGTCCGGCGTTGTCGGGCTGGTCGTCGCCGGCGTCGTCGCCGTGGTCGTGGACGTCGCCGGCGTCGTGGCGGTGGTCGTCACGGTGACGGTCGTCTGGGTCGGCGGGGTCGCGCCGGCGGGCGTGGTCGGCGTCGTCACCGACGGCTGGTAGGCGACGAACTCGGCGCCCGATGGGCTCACCTCGTCGCTCGTCGCCGTGGTCGTCGAGGTGGTCGAGGTCGACTGGCTCTCGGCGTTGGTGAGGTTGTCCTCGGCGGCGGTGAGGTTGTCCTGGGCCTGGGCCAGCGTGAGCTCCGCCGCGGTCGGGTCCAGCGTCGCCAGCAGCTGGCCCTTGATCACGTGGTCGCCCACGCTCACGTAGAGGTGCTGCAGCGTCCCGCTCGTCTGGAAGTTGGCTTCGACGTCGGTCCCCGCCTCGACGTTGCCGGTTCCGGTGACGGCGCTCTGCACGACGCCGTTGGCCGCCGTCACCACCTCGCGCGTGGTCCGCGCCGAGCTCGTCGGCGGACCCACCTCCAGCACACCGGCCACGACGGCGGCCGCGAGCAGGACGAGCAGGCCGAGCATGTGCCAGGAGATACGAATAGTCACTCAGACCACCATCGGTCGATGTCGCAGGATCCTCGACCCCTCAATCTCGATGACCGAGATAAGAGTGGGCGGTGAGGAGACTGAGAGTTTCCTGAGAACCGTGCTCGGCCGCGGCCAGGGGCAGGTCCACGATCAGTCGAGCGCCCCCGCCGACGGGGTTCTCGGCGTGGGCCTCGCCACCGTGGGCGCCGGCGATCGCCCGCACGATCGCCAGTCCGAGGCCGGCTCCGCCCGCCCCGCGCCGGCGCCCTTCCTCGGTACGCCAGAAGCGCTCGAAGATCTGATCGCCGGCGCCGACGGGCAGGCCCGGGCCGTGATCGCGGACCGAGAGGCGGGCGTGACCGTCGCGGGGGGCGCAGTCGAGCTCGATCGGCGTGCCGGCCGGCGTGTGGAGCATCGCGTTGCGCACGAGGTTGGCGAGCAGCTGGCGCAGCTGGTCGGGGTCGCCGGAGACGATCGCGCCCGGTTGCGCGGTGACGGTGATCTCCCGGTCTGACGCGAGCACGCGGGCGTCATCGGCGGCCTGCTCAACGAGGACTCCGAGGTCGACGACCTCGCGCCGGGGCTCGGGCGCCTGGTCGAGCTGGGCGAGCAGCAGCAGATCCTCGACGAGCACCCCCATGCGGGTCGCCTCGGCCTCGATCCGCGCCATCGCCCGCTCCAGCGTGGCGGGATCGTCGGTCGCCCCCAGGCGGAAGAGCTCGGCGTAGCCCCGGATCGAGGTCAGCGGAGTGCGCAGCTCGTGCGATGCGTCGGCGAGGAATCGCCGCAGCCGGTCCTCGCTATGCGCGCGGTCGGCAAACGCGCGCTCGATCTGGCCCAGCATCTCGTTGAGCGATTGCCCGAGCCGGCCGACCTCGGTGCGCTCGTCGGTGACCGTCACGCGACGCGATAGATCGCCGTGGGCGATGCCCGAGGCGTCGCGCCCGATCCGCTCCAGTGGTCGCAGGCCGATCCTGATCACGATCCACCCGAGCGCCACGAGCGCCACGATCACGCCGAGTCCGACGAGCAGTTCGACGATCACCAGGCGGTGCAGCGTGTCCTGCACCTCGCGCAGCGGAACGGCCACCACGATCGTGTCGGCGCCGACCGCGAACGCCGCGGCGCGGTACTGCAGCCCCGAGGCGCCGCCGGCGTTCAGCTCGAACAGCCGCATCCGCCGGCCGGTCTCGCTCAGCTCGGGGTGCTTGGGCAGCGTGGGGATCGCCGTCGTCACGTCGCCGTAGCTGAACGTGCGACGCTGCAGCACCGTCCCGCCCGGTCCCAGGAGCGCTCCGAACGTACCCGGCGGAAGGGTCGCCGTCCGGCGCAGCCCCAGCGGCCCGGTGCCCGCCCGGCCGCCGCCGGGCAGGCGCGTGCGGGGCACCTCGCGGGGGACCCGCAGGGCAAAGGCCACCGGCAGGAGCGCGGAATCCACCTGCTGATCGACGCGGTCCAGCAGGAACGAGCGCTGCTCCTCGTAGGTGACGAGGGCGGCGACGCCGAGGCCGGCGGCGACCAGCACGACCATCCCGGCCAGCAGCCGAGCGCGGAGCGAGATCGGGGTCATTCTCGAGGCAGGCGCAATGCGTACCCGACGCTGCGCACGGTGTGGACGAGCGGGGGGCCGGTCGCGTCGAGCTTCTTGCGCAGGTAGCTGATGTAGGTCTCCAGCACGCGCGCGTCTCCGCCGAAGTCATAGCTCCAGACGTGGTCGAGCAGCTGCGCCCGAGTCAGCACCCGGCGAGGATGCAGCAGGAGGTAGCGCAGCAGCCGAAACTCGGTCGCGGTCAGCTCGATCCGGTGCTCGCCGCGGGTCACCTCGCGCGTGTCCTCGTCGAGCGTGAGATCGGCGAACTGCAGCCGGCTCGACGGCGGATCCGGGCTGCGCCGGCGCAGGATGTTGCGCAACCGGGCCATCAGCTCCTCGACGCTGAAGGGCTTGGTCACGTAGTCGTCGCCGCCGGTGGTGAGGCCGCGGATCTTGTCGGAGGTGTTGTCCCGCGCGCTGAGGAACAGGATCGGCACGCCGGCCTCCTGCGCCCCCAGCCGGCGCGCGACCTCGAAGCCATCCATGTCCGGGAGCATGATGTCCAGCACGATCGCGTGCGGACGCCAGTCGCGGACCTCGGCCATCGCGTCGGTTCCGGTGCCCGCCGAGACCACGTCGTACCCCTCGTGGCGAAGCGCCATCGAGACGACGTCGACGATCGCCGGCTCGTCATCGACGACGAGCACTCGAAGCCGCTCGAACTGGTCAGGCATCGGACGAGAGTGCCGACCGAACCTGAGAATTTCCTGAGCGCAGGGCGTGAAAATGATGCGATCGCCATCGATCAGTGGTTGAATCGGATCGCGAATGGGTAACAATTACGATGATGCCAACGACTAGCACTCTCACAAGGACCGCCCCGATGCGACGCCCGCGGCGAGCCGGCACGCTCAGCCGTGTCCCCAACGAGGTCCTCTTCGACCGCTGGCAGGTGCGGGGCGACCAGCGAGCCCGGGAGGAGTTGGTGGAGCGTTTCCTGCCGCTCGCCCGCAAGCTCGCGCGCCGCTACAGCGGCGCCCGGGAGCCGTTCGACGACCTGCTTCAGGTCGCCAGCCTCGGCCTCGTCAAGGCCGTGGATCGCTTCGATCTCAGTCGCGGCACGGCATTCTCGTCGTTCGCGGTGCCGACGATCCTCGGCGAGCTCAAGCGCTACTTCCGCGACCTCGGCTGGGCGGTGCACGTACCCCGCGGAGCGCAGGAACGAGCGGTGCGCGTCGAGGAGGCCCAGCAGACGCTGACCGTCCGCTCCGGCCGCGCGCCGACGGTGCCCGAGCTGGCGCAGTACCTCGAGCTCGACGTCGAGGATGTCCTCGACGCTCTGGAAACGGCCCGCGCGCATCATGCGTCGTCACTCGACGCGCCGTATGACGACGGCGAGGGTGAGAGCGGAACCGTCGTGGACTCCTTCGGTACCGAGGACCGGGACCTGGGCCTGGTCGTCGACCGAGTGACGGTCGGTGAGGCGACCCGCCGCCTGTCCCCGCGTGACCGCGAGGTGCTCGCGCTGCGCTTCGTCGAGGACATGACGCAGACCCAGATCGCCGACCGGATCGGCGTTTCGCAGATGCAGGTGTCGCGCATCCTGCGCCGGGCGCTCGGCAGTCTCTCCGAGTTCGCCGAAGCCAAGTCGTAGCGGCTCGAGCCAGAGCATCGGCGCAGCGCGCGACGTTTGGAGGCGCGCGAGGTCGGGCAGCTGATCTGACTCGAGGTGATCGCTCAAGGCTCCATCGTCTGCCTGTCTCTCCAGAGCAGGCCTCAGGCCCTTGCGCTGGTGCGGGGGATGCTGAGCGGCGTGGCGGAGTTCCTGTCGATCGACCCAGAGCTGCTCGACGACCTCAAGACCGCGGTCAGTGAAGCCTGCAACAACGTCGTGCTGCACGCCTACGGCGGCGCGCCGGGTCCGATGGCGGTCCGTCTGTCGATCGCCGACGACCTGATCCGGGTGATCGTCGAGGATCGAGGCGTCGGCCTGCCGACCACATCCGACATCGCCGACCTTCCGCAGGGCATCGGCCTGTCGGTGATCCGCGCGCTCACCGCTGACGCCGCGCTCGCCGCTCGCGACGGCGGTGGGACCGAGCTGAGGATGGATTTCGTCGGCCGCCGGGACGGCCGGGCGCTGTTCCGCACTCCGCCGGCCGCGGCGCCCGATACCGACCTCGCGAGCGCGTCCGACGGCGACGTCGTCGTCTCGCTGTCACCCGTGACGCTGCTGGCGGGGGTGCTCGGGCGGCTCGCTCGGACGCTCGCGGCGGCCGCGCACTTCTCGCTGGACCGCTTCTCCGACGTCTATCTCGTCACCGACACGCTCGCGGCCCATGCCGCCAGCGCCGCGGCGGGCGATCGGATCGCCGCGCGCCTGCGTGCCGACAACCGGCGTCTGGAGGTCGCGGTCGGCCCGTTTCGCGCCGGCACGGGCTCGCGATTGGAGGTCCGCGCCGCCGAGCATGCCGCCTCGCCGTTGGTCCTGCTCTCTGACGAGGTGTCGGTCGTGCCCGACGGCGATGCCGAGCGTCTGCACGTGATCGTCATCGACCACCGGCGCTGAACCCGGCCGGCGGTCAGCGGCCGTCGAGCAGCTGGTCGGACTCGTCGACGAGCGTCAGCCGGTCGGTCACCCCGGTCAGGTCGAGCAGCCTCTGGACCTGGGCGGAGCCCTTGACCAGGCTCATCTCGCACCCCTCGGACGCCAGCCGCTGATGAGCCTGCAGCAGGATGCTGAGTCCGGTGGAGTCCATGAAGTCGAGGCTGCGCAGATCGACGACCACCAGCTGGGTGCCGTCTCCCGAGATCCCGCGCAGCTCCTCCTCCAGCGCCGGGCCCGAGGCGAGGTCGAGCTCTCCGCTCACTGCGACCACGACGGTCTGACCGTTTCGGCGGACGTCTACCTGGAACTGATTCGGCACGTGTGTAGTTTCCCACAGCGCCGACGGCACCGACTCCCCGCTCGCGCCGGAGAGCGAGTCCTGCCGACTGGAATACTGATCATCATGCCCGCGACCTACACCTCCGAGCTCGCCGCCGAGCTCGCCCCCGACCTCCTCACCCGGTTTCAGCGCTACGTCAGGATCGACACCCAGTCCCGCCGGGAGCGCACCGAGTCGCCCAGCACGCCGGGCCAGCTCGAGCTCGGCCGGCTGCTCGTCGACGAGCTCACCGACGCCGGGCTGGGCGATGCCGTGCTCGACGAGAACGGCTACGTCACCGCGACGCTGCCGGGCTCGGGCCATGTCGTCGGATTGATCGCGCACCTGGACACGAGCCCCGACGCGCCGGGCGCGGGCGTGGAGCCGATCGTCCATCGCGATTACGACGGCGCGGCGATCGAGCTGCCGCGCGGCGGCACGCGACTCGATCCCGAGCGGATGCCCGAGCTGGCGTCCAAGCGCGGGCACGACATCGTCACCTCCAGCGGCGACACCCTGCTCGGCGCCGACGACAAGGCGGGAGTGGCGGAGATCATGGTGGCGGTCGCGCACCTCGCCGCGCATCCCGAGCTGCCGCGCCCCACGCTGCGCGTCGGCTTCACCCCCGACGAGGAGATCGGCATGGGGGCGAGCCGGTTCGACATCGAGCGCTTCGGCGCCGAGTGCGCGTACACGATCGACGGCTCCGAGCTCGGGGAGGTCCAGGACGAGACGTTCTCCGCCGATGAGCTGACGGTGACGATCCGCGGTGTCGGCGTCCACCCCGGCCAGGCCGCCGGCCGGCTCGTCAACGCGCTGCGGCTCGTCGCGCAGGTCGTCGCGCGGCTGCCGGCCGACCGGCTCACGCCCGAGACGACGTCGGGCCGCGACGGTTTCATCCACCCCTACGAGATCACGGGTACCACCGACCAGGCCGAGGTCAGGCTGATCGTGCGCGACTTCGACGACGATCGCCTCGCCGAGCACGTCGAGCTCGTGCACCGCACCGCCACCGCGGTGGTGGCGGACCATCCGCGGGCCCAGCTGGCGATCGGGCACCGCCGTCAGTACCGCAACATGCGCCGGTACCTCGACGCCGTGCCCGAGGTGACCAATGCCGCCGAGGCGGCGGTCCGCGCCGAGGGGATCGAGCCCGTGCGGACCGCGATCCGGGGCGGGACCGATGGCTCGCTGCTGAGCGAGATGGGGCTGCCGACCCCCAACGTCTTCACCGGCGGCCACGAGTACCACTCGGTGCGGGAATGGTCCTCGGTCCACGACATGGCGGCCGCCGCCGCGACGATCGTCCGCCTCGCCGGAGTGTGGGCCGACCTGCCGGCGAGCAAGGAAATAGGCTCTGCGGCATGAACCCCACCGGAGCCGCCTCCTACGCCTCCCTGGACGGCGAGATCATGCCCGCCGGCGAGGCGATGATCCCCGCCACCGATGAGGGACTGATCCGCGGTGACGGCGCCTTTGAGGTGATCCGGGTCTACGACGGCGTGCCGTTCGCGATCGACGACCATCTGGCGCGGCTGGAGCGCTCGGCCGCCAACCTGCGACTGGCCGTCGACCTCGAGGCGGTACGGGCCGACAGCCACCGGCTGCTCGCTCACGCCGGCACCGGCCCCGACCATCAGTGCCTGCGCATCGTCATCACCCGCGGCGGCCGGCGGCTGCTGCTGACCGAGCCGCTGGCACCCACCGCCGAGCGGGCGCGGCTGATGTCGATCACCTACTCGCCGACGCGGATCCTCGACGGCATCAAGTCGCTGTCCTATGCCGCCAACATGCTCGCCGGCCGTCTCGCCCGCGAGCAGGGCTTCGACGACGCGCTGCTGGTCACCCCGCACGGCCATGTGCTGGAGGCGCCGACCAGCTCGATCTTCTGGGTCGAGGGCGAGCAGATCCTGACCCCGCCGCTGGACGAGCACATCCTCGCCTCGATCACGAGAGGGGTCGTGATCGCGGTGACGGGCGCGCGCGAGGAGGTGTGCACGCTGGAGCGGCTGACCCACGCCGACGAGGTCTTCCTGGCCTCCACCGTACGCGAGGTGCAGCCGGTGATGGCGATCGATCGCCACACCTTCGACGGTCCCGAGCCGGTGATCGAGCGCACGCGCACCGCGGTCCTGGCGCGCATCGAGGCGGAGCTGCGCTCCTGAGCGTCGTCGCGGTCCGGGGCGCGCGCCGGTGAAGATCCTCACGGTGATCGGCAACCGGCCGCAGTTCGTCAAGGCCGCGGCGGTGTCGCCGCCGCTGCGGACGGTGCACGAGGAGGTGCTCGTCCACACCGGCCAGCACTTCGACGATCGCCTGTCGGCGATCTTCTTCTCCGAGCTCGGGCTGCCGGCGCCCGATCTCCAGCTCGGCGTCGCGCTCGGCTCGGCGACGTCGCAGACCGCCCGCATGCTCGAGGCGCTGGAGCCGGTGCTCGCCGCGCAGGCGCCCGACGCCGTGCTCGTCTACGGCGACACGAACTCCACCCTCGCCGGCGCCCTCGCCGGGGCCCAGGCGCAGGTGCCGGTCGTCCACGTCGAGGCCGGCATGCGATCGTTTCACCGCGCGATGCCCGAGGAGCTCAACCGCGTGCTCGTCGATCACGCCTCCTCGCTGCTGCTGTGCTCAACCGAGGTCGCGATGAGCAACCTGCGTCGCGAGGGCCTGCACGCGATCAGCGAGCTCGTCGGCGACGTGATGATCGACGTCGCGCTGTCGATCCAGCCACGCGCCCGCGAACGCGTGGACCTGGTGCGGGCGCGCGGCCTGGAGCCCGGCGCGTACGTGCTGGCCACCGCCCACCGCGCCGGGAACGTCGACGATCCGGCCCGGCTGGAGCGCCTGGTGGCGCTGCTGGCCGCGATCCCGGGCCCGGTCCTGCTGGCGCTGCACCCGCGGACGGGGGCTCGCCTACGCGACAGCGGCCTGCTGGGGAGCCTGCTCGACGCTCCGCGCGTGACGGTCACCGAACCACTGGGCTACTTCGAGCTGACCGCGCTGCTGTGCAACGCCCGCGCCGTCGTCACCGACTCGGGCGGCCTGCAGAAGGAGGCCTACCTGGCCGGCGTGCGGTGCGTGACCCTGCGCGATCGGACCGAATGGACCGAGACGGTGCGGACGGGCTGGAACGTGCTCGCCGACCTCGACGCCGACGCCGTGCTCGCCGCGCTGGTGAGCCCGCCGCCCAATGCCCACCCGCCGCTCTACGGCGACGGGCACGCCGGCCGGCGCGTCGTGCAGGCGCTCAACGCCCTGGCCGCGTCGGTCCATAGACTGCGGTGAGTCATGAGGCGTCGATGAGCGAGCCCGAGCTGTCGATCGGCGTCGTCGGGCTCGGCTACTGGGGCCCCAACCTCGCCCGCAACTTCGCGTCGATCCCGGGGTGCCGGCTGTCGTGGTGCTGTGACGCCGACCCGCAGGCCCGCGAGCGCGTCGCCCGGCTGTTCCCGAACGCTCGGATCGCGAGCTCGATCGAGCAGCTGCTGGAGGATCCGGAGCTGGACGCGATCGCCCTGGCCACGCCCGTGCCCACGCACGCCGAGCTGGCGGTGCGCGTGCTGGAGGCCGGCAAGCACTGCTTCGTCGAGAAGCCGCTCGCCCAGTCGGTGGCCGGCGCGCAGCGGGCCGTCGACGCGGCGGCAGCCGCCGGGCGCGTGCTGATGGTCGGCCATCTGCTCGAGTACCACCCCGGCGTGCGCAAGCTCAAGGAGCTCACCGAGTCCGGCGAGCTCGGCGATCAGATCTTCTACATCTACGGCAACCGGCTGAACCTCGGCAAGCTGCGCGCTGACGAGAACGCGCTCTGGAGCCTGGGGGCGCACGACGTCTCGGTCGTGCTCTACCTCGCCGGCGAGGAGCCCTCCGAGGTCGTCGCCCACGGAGAGTCCTACGTGCGCCCCGGCGTGCAGGACGTCGTGTTCTGCTTCATGCGCTTCCCGTCGGGCCTGGTCGCCCACCTGCACCTGTCATGGCTGGACCCGCACAAGGAGCGCCGCTTCACGGTCGTCGGCTCCCGCCGGATGGCGACCTTCGACGACATGGAGCTCGAGCGCAAGCTCACCATCTACGACAAGGGCTTTGACGAGGACGTCCGGACCTACGGCGAGTACATCACTCGCAGCGGCGACATCTTCTCCCCGCGGATCGGCAACGTCGAGCCGCTGCGGGTCGAGTGCGAGCACTTCGTGGAGTGCGTGCGGACCGGAAGCCGGCCGCGCTCCGACGGCGAGAGCGGCTTGCGCGTCGTCCGCGTGCTCGAGCAGCTGCAGAGCTCGCTGCGGGCATGAGCGCGTTTCGCGCCCGCGACGGCGCCTACGTGGCGGCCACCGCGTCGCTCGGCCTCGACGTCTCCCTCGCCCCGGGCGCCGTGATCCACGACGGCGTCACGATCGGCGCCGCGACGACGATCGGCGCGGCAGCGGTCGTCCACGCCGGCACCGTCATCGGAGGCCGGTGCGTGGTCGAGGATCACGCCGTGGTCGGCAAGCGCCCGCGCCTGCGGCCGGGCTCGAGCGCCGCCGGCGAGGTCGAGCCGCTCCTTGTCGCCGACGAGGTGACGATCTGCTGCGGCGCCGTCGTCTACGCCGGCGCGCGCCTGGGCCACGGAGTGATCATCGGCGACCAGGCGCAGGTACGCGAGCGCGCGGTGATCGGCGAGCGCTCGGTGCTGGGGCGCGGATCGGCGGTCGAGTTCGATGCGCGCGTGGGCGCGCGCGTCCTGATCCAGACGCTGGTCTACGTCACCGCGGGCGCGGTCGTCGAGGACGACGTGTTCATCGGCCCGGGGGTCGTCACCACCAACGACGACACGATGGGCCGCCACCCTCGCGGCGAGCCGCTGCGCGCCCCGGTCCTCCGGCGGGGCTGTCGGGTTGGGGGCGGCGCCGTGCTCACCCCCGGCGCGGTGATCGGCGAGGAGGCATACGTCGCCGCCGGCGCGGTCGTCACGCGCGACGTGGCCGCCCGCGAAGTCGTGATCGGCGTGCCCGGGCGGGTCGCGCGCACGGTCGGCGACGAGGATCTGCTCGAGCGGTGGCGGCGCTGACCGCGGCGCGTGGGCGCGGCGCACCCGGTCAGCCCGACAGGATCGCCGACATGCCGGGGCTGTCGTCGGTCCAGATCACCTGTTCGCGCCCGGGCCCGACTCCGATCAATGCGATCGGCACGCCGACGAACTCCGACACGAACCGCAGGTAGTCCCGGGCGGCTGCCGGCAGGTCGGACTCGTGACGGCATTCGCTGAGATCCTCGGTGAACCCGGGCAGCTCCTCATACTCGCCGGCGGCGTGGTGCAGCACCGTCTGGTGATAGGGGAAGTAGTCGAACTCCGCCCCCTCGGCCCCGCGGTAGCGCACGCACACGCGGATCGGGTCGAGGCCGGCGAGCACGTCGAGCTTGGTGATCGCCAGCGCGGTCAGCGAGTTCAGCCGCGCGGCGTAGCGCAGCGCGATCAGGTCGATCCAGCCCACCCTCCGGGCGCGGCCGGTGGTCGTTCCGTACTCGCCGCCACGCTCACGGATCTCCTCGGCCAGCGGGCCGTTGAGCTCGGTCGGAAAAGGGCCCGCGCCGACCCGCGTCACGTACGCCTTGGCCACCCCCCACACCTCGTCGATGTCCTTGGGCCCCACCCCGGCGCCGATGCACGCCGCGCCCGCGACCGGGTTCGACGACGTCACGAACGGATATGTCCCGTGATCGATGTCCAGCAGTGCGCCCTGCGCGCCCTCGAAGATCACCATCTCGCCGCGGTCCAGGCGCTGGAGGACCAACCGGGAGGTGTCGGCGATGTAGGGCTCGAGCACGTGGCCGTAGGTGAGGTACTCGTCGGTCATCGACTGCAGGTCGAGCCGCGGGTCCTTGGCGAACGGGCGTAGCGACAGCCGCTTGGGGTCCAGCGCGGCGACGATCTTCTTCTTCAGGATCTTCTCGTCGAGCAGGTCCTGGACGCGGATCCCGAGCCGCGCGGCCTTGTCGGCGTAGCACGGGCCGATCCCGCGACGCGTGGTCCCGATCTCCAGCTTGCCGAGCTTGGCCTCGCCGGCGTGATCGAGCATCATGTGGTAGGGCATGATCAGGTGGGCGTTGGCCGAGATCCGCAGCGAGCTCGTCTCGACGCCGCGCCGCCGCAGGCCGTCCAGCTCGTCGGTGAGCACCTTGGGGTCGATCACCACGCCGTTGCCGATCACGCACAGCTTGCCGGGGTGCAGGATCCCGGATGGCATCAGATGCAGCTTCCACGTCTGCCCGTCTCGGACGATCGTGTGACCGGCGTTGTTGCCGCCCTGGAAGCGCACGATCGCGTCGCCACGCTCGGCGAGCATGTCGGTGACCTTGCCCTTTCCTTCATCGCCCCACTGGGCGCCGACGACGACGATTCCTGGCATCAGCGGGTGAGTGTACGGGGGGCACGGGCCGCCACCGCGATTCGGGCTTCACACCGCGGTGCGGCCGGTATCACGCCGTGCGCAGGTCCATCCGGTGGTCGTGGCCGAGCAGCGGCAGCTCGTCGCACATCTCGGTCAGCCGGGAGACGGTGCGACCGCTGATCTGCTCGCACAGCGCCCCGCGGTCGAGGATGTTGGTGGTGATCACGATCGAGCGCTTGTCCTCATAGCGGGCGTTGACGATCGAATAGAGCTCCTCCAGAACCCAGTCGGTGCTGCGCTCGGCCCCGACGTCGTCGATGTGGAGCAGGTCGACCGCGGTGAGGCGATCGAGCAGATCCACGTGCGAACGCTCCGCGCGGTGGGTGTCGCGGATCTCGTTGAGCAGCCGCGGCAGCGAGTAGATCGCGACCGTGCGCCCGGCGTCGGACGCGGCCTGCGAGACGAGCATCGCGAGCGTCGTCTTGCCCGTCCCGACCGGTCCCATGAACCACAGGCCGCGCCCGGCGTCGAGGTGCTCGTCGATCCGGCGCGTGAACGACCGCACCTCCTCGACGATCCGCCGCGGCTCGATGTCGGTGACCGGCGGCCGGTCGAACGACACATCGCGATAGCGCCGGGGAATGACCGCCGACAGGTTGCGCGCCTTGGCCCGCGCCACCCGCTGGGCGCGGCACCGGCAGTCATACGCGGTGTTCGTCGTCTCGTCGTAGCGAAAGCCGGAGCCGTCGCACAGGTCGAAGGGGCACGCGTCGCTGATCACAGGGGCGGGCCCCCGCGGCGCCGGGCGCTCATGGCGCGAACCGCTCGCCGGCGTAGTTCATGAACTTCGGGTACTCCTTCTGGAAGGTGAGGACCACGTCGCCGACCGGGCCGTTGCGGTGCTTGGCGATGATGATGTCCGCTTCCCCGGGCCGCTCGGAGTCCTTCTCGTAGTACTCCTCGCGGTAGATGAACATGACGAGGTCGGAGTCCTGCTCGATCTGCCCCGACTCCCGCAGGTCGGAGAGGATCGGCTTCTTCTCGCCGCCGCGCTGCTCGACCGCGCGGCTGAGCTGCGACAGCGCGATGACCGGCACGTTGAGCTCGCGGGCGAGGCCCTTGAGCCCTCGGCTGATCTGGCCCACCTGCTCGACGCGGCTCTCGACCCGCCCCTCATGGCGCATCAGCTGCAGGTAGTCGATGATGATCAGTCCCAGCCCGCCCGTGACCTGGCTGTGCAGCCGCCGCGACTTCGCCCGCACCTCCAGCACGCCGGTGTCGCTGGAGTCGTCGACGTACAGCGGCGCCTCGGCGAGCCGCTGGCAGGCCTCCAGGATCTTCGGCCAGCGTTCCTCGGCGACCTTGCCCCGGCGCAGGTCCTCGCCCTTGATGCGCGCCTGGGAGGCCACGAAGCGCTGGGCGAGCTCGGACTCCGACATCTCCAGCGAGAACAACGCGACGGCGTGCCCGGCCAGCACCGCGTTCTCGGCGAAGTTGGCGACGAGCGCCGACTTGCCCATCGACGGCCGCGCGGCGAGGACGATCAGGTTGCCCGGCTGGAAGCCGCCCGTCTTCTCGTCGAGGTCCTTGAACCCCGACGGCGTTCCGGTCAGCGCCGTCTTGGAGACCGACAGGCGGTGCAGCTTGTCGGTCTCCTCGTGCAGGATGTCGGCGATCGAGCGGATCTTCTTCTGCCGGTCGTCGGTGGCGACCTCGAGCACCGCCCGCTCGGCCCGCTCCACCAGCTCCCGGGCGTCGGCCTCCCGTCCCAGCACGCTCGCCTGGATCTCGTAGGACGTCGTCAGCAGCGCGCGCAGCTTCGCGTTGTCGTGCACGATCCGCCCGTACTCGCGCGCATGGCCCGCGGCGGGCACCCATCCCGCGAGCTCGTCGATCGCCGCGGCGCCGCCGACCTCGTCCAGCTTGCCGTCCTGGCGCAGCTTCTCCGACACCGTCAGGTAGTCGATCTTGCGGTCGTTCTGATACAGCTCCAGCATCGCGGCGAACACCGCCCCATGCTGCTCCCGGTAGAAGTGCTCGGGCCGCAACTGCTCCTCCACCAGCAGCGAATGCAGGTGGCGCTCGTCGAGCAGCACCGCCCCCAGCACCGACTTCTCGGCCTCGAGGTTGTGCGGCGGGACGTGGATGTTGGCGACGGCGCTCACGGGTGCTCGGAGTCTAGGTTCGGGGTCGGCCGGTCCGGGTCGGCGATCCCGGTAACAGCGGCCTTTGCTTTTGTCGGGATCCGCTTCTCGGTCGCCGGCGCTCGGTGGCCCGCGTGCCGGCTTCCGGCGTTCTGCGGTTGCGCCCCGCCCGGGGCGGCCTTCCGACGGCGTTCCGGCGATAGGGGACCGGATCCCAGCGGCGGTCTCCCCCGTGGTGACCGACGTCGCATCCCCGGGATCGCCGCGCCCGAACGCAGCCTCAGGTGCGCGCTTGCGCGGGTAGGGCTGACTCTTCGAGCCTGTGTGGCTCAAGCGGCGCGCGGCGAGGCCGGAGGCCCCACCCACCCGGCTACCGACCGAGCTGCGCGACGGCTAGGTGGCCGCGACGACCATCGTCTTGATGGCCGCCGTCACTTCGTCGGCCACCTCGACCACCACCATGTACGTGCCGATGTTGCGGATCGGCTCGTCGAGGTGGACCTTGCGACGGTCGATCTTGATGCCGCGGGCGTCCCGGATCGCGTCGGCGATGTCCTGGGTGGTCACCGACCCGAACAGCCGGCCGTCGTCGCCGGCCTGCTGCGGGATCGTCAGCACCGTGCGCCCGAGCACCGCCGCGCTCTCGCGCGACCGCTCCTCGGCCTCACGCAGCGCGCGCTCGGCGTCCTCCTGACGACGCTTGGCGACCTTGATCGACGAGTCGGTGGCCGGCTCGGCGAGCTTGCGCGGCTGCAGATAGTTGCGCAGGTAGCCGGCTGAGACGTCGACCACCGTTCCACGCTCGCCGAGCGCATCCACGTCCTGGAGCAGGATCGCCTGCGGCACGAGTCCCGACCTCCTCAGCGCTCGCGGTCACGGTCGCCGCGGTCGCCACGATCACCGCGTCCGCCGCGATGCTCGCTGCCCTCGGCCACGTACGGCAGCAACGCGAGCTCTCGCGCGCGCTTGACGGCGCGCGCGACCTGGCTCTGATGACGACGGCATGCTCCGGTGATCCGGCGTGAGCGAATCTTCCCGCGGTCGGAGATGAACCGGCGCAGCATCGACACGTCCTTGAAGTCCACCTGTTCGATCTTGTCCCGGCAGTACGGGCACGATTTCCGGCGGGTTGAAGTTGGCCCGCCCTTGCGGTCGCGTCTGCGCACGGGTCGTCTACGTTGCTTTGCCACGTTGATCAGCCTAGCGTGGTTTTCCGGTTGATGTCTTTAGAACGGGATGTCCTCGTCGGCTCCCGCTCCCACGGGCGTCCGCTCGAAGTCGTTGGTGTCGATCGGGACGTCGCTCTCCGTTGCGCGCGCGCTGCTGGAGAAGCCGTTCCCGCTCCCGTTGCCATTCCCGGCGTCGTCGCGTCCGCCGAGGAACTGGACCGACTCGGCGATGATGTCGACCGCCTGACGCTTCTGTCCCTCCTGCGAGGTCCACTCGCGCCAGCGCAGCCGGCCGTCGATCGCCACCGGCCGCCCCTTCGTGAGGTAGCGCGCGCAGTTCTCGCCCTGGGCTCCCCACACGGTCACGTCGAAGTAGTTGGGCTGATCCTCCCACTGACCGCTGTCGTTGTTGCGCCGGCGGCCGTTGCAGGCGATCCGCAGCGAGCACACCGAGGTGCCGCTGGAGGACAGCGTGCTGACCTCGGGGTCGCGCGTCAGATTGCCGGTGATGATCACGCGGTTGATGTTGGTGCCTGCCATTGTTCGTGGCTCCTTTCGCGGAACGTTCGAAGACTCGTGATCGAGTCTATGGGCGCGGCAGACGGCAACCCGTGGAGTGCCCGGAAAATGGGCAGAATGGTTGCTGTTCGGGCACGAAGGCCGGTCGATCGTCGCGATTCGCGCTGTCGGCCGAGGGCTGGGGAACCCAGTTCATGTCCACCATGAAGACGGTTCCCCACCCTTCGCCGCGAGCGGCCGCGGGGTCAGGCCGCGGGCAGGCCGCGGGGGCACGCGGCGGGCAGGCCGCGACCGCGGTGCGGCGCCGGCGACCCCCGAACGTCGGGCGCGCAGCGACGGCGCTAGCCGTCGGACGGCGGCCCGGACGACGCGGGAGCGCCGGTCAGCACGGGCGGAGGGGAGTCGGGCGCCGGGGGCGTCCCGGGCACGACCTTGATGATGCGGAAGCGCAGCACGGCGTCGTCGATGCGCAGGTTGTGCGAGAGCGCCTCGAGCAGGGCCGGATCCCCGTTGAACTGCAGCAGGTGATACTCGCCCTCCTTCTGATGGTTGATCTCGAAGGTCAGCGGGCGCGTGTGCCAGTCGTCCTGGCGCTGGACGACGCCGCCGGCGGCGGTGATCTGCGCCTCGACATCGGAGACGATCTTGGCCCGGCGCTCTTCCTCCGCGGTGGCGGAGAGCACGAGCACGAGGTCGTAGAGGCGGGGTTCGCGTGACATCGGAAGGGTGCCCGACACGGGCGGCGCCGACTATAGCGACTGATGGCAGGATGGATCGATCGACCGTTGCGACCGAATCCTCCCCCGCCGTGGCGCCCGCGCCTGAGCTGGCGCGGCTGCAGTGCGCCGACGCCGCCGGCTGGGAACGCTGGCTCGAGGCCGAGCACGACCGGTCACCCGGGGTCTGGCTCGAGCTCCCCCGCAAGGCGGCGCGGTCGACGCAGGCCTGTCTGACCTACGCGGCGGCGCTCGAGATCGCGATCTGCTTCGGCTGGATCGACGGCCAGCGCCGGCCCGGCGACGATCGCTTCTGGCTGCAGCGCTTCACGCCGCGCGGGCCGCGCAGCAAGTGGTCGCAGGTCAACCGCGACAAGGCGACGGCGCTGATCGCCGCCGGGCGGATGCGGGAGGCCGGTCACCGCCAGGTGCTGGCCGCCCAGGACGACGGCCGCTGGGAGGCGGCCTACGAGCCGCAGAGCCGCGCGACCGTGCCCGAGGATCTCCAACGCGCGCTCGAGGCCGAGCCCGAGGCGCTCGCGTTCTTCGTGACGCTCACCGGGGTCCGGCGCTATGCGTTCCTCTACCGCCTGCACCACGTCCGGTCCCCGGACGCCCGTGCCCGCCGGATCGCCGCCTACATCGAGCTGCTGCGCGACCACCGCATCCTCAACTGACGCCGGTGGCGAGCCGGCGAGCGCTACCGCAGCGCCCGCTCCTTGTCGCGGATGTCGGCCAGCTGGTCGTCGATCCAGTCGCCCGGGTCGCGGGCGGTGACGATCGAGATCAGCCCCTCGTGGCGGCGCTGGCGCTCGGCCGGCGACATCGTCAGCGCGGCGTGGATCGAGTCGGCGAGCTCCTGGATGTCGAACGGGTTGACCGACAGCGCGAACGCGCCGAGCTCCTCGTGCGCGCCGGTGTTCTCCGACAGCAGCGAGACGCCGGCGCGCTCGTTGACCATCGGCCCCTCCTTGGCGACGAGGTTCATGCCGTCGAACATCGCGTTGACCATCAGCACGTCGTAGTGCTTGTAGGCGGCGACCGCCTCCTCGAGGTCGTCGCGGAGCTTGAGCTGGATCGGCATCCAGTCGGGCGACCCGTGGCGATGGTTGACCACCGCGACGACGGCCTCGATCCGCTCCAGGTACTCGGCATACTCCGGCACGTCGGTCCGCGACGGCATCAGCTGGGCGATGAACGTGACCTTCTCACGGAACTCGGGATGTTGCTCGAGGAAGGTGTCAAAGGCGCTGAAGCCGCGCAGCACGTTCTTGCTGAGGTCCGCCCGGTCGACCCGGAGGATCAGGTGATCGCGCCGCCGGCGCAGCAGCTCGTTCTCGAACTCCCGCACCCGGGCGCGGCGGGCGACGGCCTGCACGGCGCCGGAGTCGATCGGCAACGGATAGGCGCGCACCCAGACCTCGCGATCATCGATGTGCACCACCCCGGCGTCGTGGTCGACGTCGAGGCCCATCAGGTCCTCGCAGCACTGCAGGAAGTTGCGGCGGTAGGAGCGGGTGTGGAAGCCGATGATGTCGTTGGAGAGGATGCCCTCATAGATCTCGCGCCGGATCATCGACGGCAAAACCCGCCAGGAGTCCGACTGGCTCCAGGGGATGTGGACGAAGTGGTGCAGGAAGACGTCGGGCCGGCTACGGCGGATCAGCGCCGGCAGCGTGTAGAGGTGGTAGTCGTGCACCATCACCACCGGCTTGGCGATGTCCTCGACCTCCTCGAGCACCGCGCGGGCGAGATCCTCGTTGACGGCGTTGTAGCCGAACTCGAACGCCTCGGTCTCGTTGCGGCGGATGTCCGGCGCGTTGGACAGGTCCCACAGGTAGTGCTGGATGAACCACAGCAGCGGGTTGGCGATGATGTTGTAGAAGCCGTCGTAGGCATTGGCCTCCGACGCGACGAGCTTGACGCGGTACTCGTTGCCCTCCGGCGTGCGGACCGGGAACGCCCGCCCATGGTGATGCTCGGCGGCGGCCACGTCCTCGTCGGTCATCGCCGACGCCACCCAGGTGACCGGCCGGTGCGACGCGAGCCCGATCAGCGCCGTCACCAGCCCGCCGGTCCCGCGCTTGATCTCGCCGCCGGGCTGGAAGGTCACCGGCCCGCGATTGGAGACCAGCACCAGCGGCGTCTCAGTCGACACGGGGCGGATTCTCCGCGTTGGCCGTGTCTCGATCACTGCCGGCAGATCGAGCCGGGCGGGGCTCAGACGATGATCGTCGCACGGGCGTGACCAGACGATAGCCGCACGGGCGGGCGATGAAACCGGCCGGAGGTCCTCCGGCCGCATCCGCAAAACTCAACAAGATCAGTGCGGTTGCTACCGTTCCGGACCCGTCCGGAATGCAAAAGGAGAGCCTTTCGTGAGCACCACCGATGAGCTGCTGGCCAACAACGAGCGGTATGCGGCGTCCTTCGACAAGGGCGACCTGCCGCTCCCTCCCGCCAAGAAGGTCGCGGTCGTCGCCTGCATGGACGCCCGGCTCAACGTGTTCGGGGCGCTCGGCCTGCACGAGGGCGACGCGCACGTGATCCGCAACGCCGGCGGCGTCGTCACCGATGACGAGATCCGCTCGCTGGCGATCTCGCAGCGGCTGCTGGGAACCGAGGAGATCATCCTCATCCATCACACCGACTGCGGGATGCTCACCTTCCACGACGACGAATTCAAGGCGACGATCGAGCGGGAAACGGGTATCAAGCCGAGATGGGCTCCGGAATCCTTCAGCGATCTCGATACCGACGTGCGCCAATCGGTGGAGCGGATCAAGGCGTCCCCGTTCATCCCGCACAAGGAGTCGGTCCGCGGCTTCGTCTACGAGGTGGAGACCGGGCGGCTGCGCGAGGTCTCATAGCCCCCGGCGGCGGGCGCCCCGGCGCCGGCCGGCCGCCGGGGCGCCCATGACCGAACCGGTCGAGCACGACGCGATCGTGATCGGCGCCGGCCCGGCGGGCGAGGTCTGCGCCGGGCGACTGGCCGAGGCGGGGCTCGACGTCGCGCTCGTCGAGCGTGAGCTGGTCGGCGGCGAGTGCGCGTTCTACGCCTGCATGCCGTCCAAGGCGCTGCTGCGCCCGGCGCAGCTGCTCGCCGAGGTGCGACGGGTCCCCGGGGCGCGTGCGGCGCTGACCGGCGAGCTCGATGCCGCCGCCGTGCTCGCCCGTCGCGACGAGGTGATCCATCACCTCGATGACTCCGCGCAGCTGCCATGGCTGAGCGCGCGCGGGATCACGCTGGTGCGCGGCCAGGCCCGGCTCGACGGCGAGCGACGGGTGACCGTCGACGGCCGCGTGCTGCACGCTCGGCGCGCGGTGGTGATCGCGGTCGGCAGCGGCGCGTCGATTCCGCCGGTCCCCGGGCTGCGCGAGCTGGCGCCGTGGACCAACCGCGCGGCGACGACCGCCCGGCGGGTTCCCGAACGCCTGATCGTGCTCGGCGGCGGCGGCGTGGGGTGCGAGCTGACGCAGGCGTGGTCGTCGCTGGGCGCGAAGGTGACGCTGGTCGAGGCGCTCCCGCGCCTGCTCCCCGCCGAGGAGCCGTTCGCCTCCGAGCAGCTGCGGCGGGCGATGGCCGAGAGCGCCGTCGAGGTCCACGTGGGTGCCCGCGCGGTGAAGGCGTCCCGCGGCGCCGGCGGCGGCCGGTTCGAACTGACGCTCGAGGACGGCGCGGCGATCGCCGGTGACGAGCTGCTGGTCGCCGTCGGGCGCCGGCCCCACACCGACGATCTGGGCCTGGAGACGATCGACCTCGAGGCCGGCGCCACGATCGCCGTCGACGATCAGCTGCGGGTGCCGGGCCGCGACTGGCTGTATGCGATCGGCGACGTCAACGGCCGCGCGCTGCTGACCCACGCCGGCAAGTACCAGGCGCAGGTCGCCGTCGCGACGATCCTCAATCGCCGAGCCGCCGCCGTCTGGGACCAGGACCGGACGCCGCGCGTGGTGTTCACCGAGCCCCAGATCGCGGCGGTCGGGCGCACGCTGGAGCGGGCGCTCGCCGACGGGGTGCCGGCCCGGGCGGTCGATGCCGAGGTCGGCCGCACGGCGGGCGCGAGCTTCGTCGGCAAGGGCGCGCCATCCGCCGCCCGGATCGTGGTCGACACCGAGCGCCAGGTCCTCGTCGGCGCGACGATCACCGGTCCCGACGTCGCCGAGATGCTCCACGCCGCGACCGTCGCGATGGTCGGCGAGGTGCCGCTGGGCCGGCTCGTGCAGGCGATGCCGGCATTCCCGACTCGCAGCGAGCTGTGGCTCAAGCTGCTGGAGGACTGGCTCCCATGAGCATGAGCACGAACGAAGGCGCAGTGGACCCGATCGACATCCTGCCGGGGCTGTGGCGCTGGCAGGCCGTGCACCCCGCGTGGGAGCAGGGCGACGACTGGGAGCCGGAGGTGGCGTGGTGGCTGGTGCGGACCCCGGCCGGCGCGGTCCTGATCGACCCGCTGGTCGAGGACTGGGACGGCCTCGACGCCGTCGTGCAGGCGGCCGGCGGGTGCGCGGCAATCGTGCGCACCTGCTGGTGGCACGAGCGCTCGATCGAGGCCGCGAGCCACCGCTACGACAGCGAGGTCTGGGCGCGTCAGCCGTCGGCGGGTGCTCCGTCCCGCCGGCTGGACCACCTGGTCGACGACGGCGAGGAGCTGCCCGGCGGGCTGCAGGCGTTCAACGTCCTGCGCGACGATGAGATCGGGGTGTGGCTGCCCGCGCAGAGCGCGCTGGCGTTCGGCGACGTGATGGTCCGCGACGGCGACGGCCGCCTGTCGATGTGCCCCGAGTCGTGGATCGCCCGCGCCGGCGGCCATCCGGCGCTGCGCGCCGTGCTCGCGCCGCTGCAGTCGCTCGGCGCCGACCACGTGCTCGTCTCGCACGGGCCGCTCGTGCTCGGCGACGGGCGCGCGGCGCTGCGCCGCGCGGTCACGCCGGAAGCTCCAGCGTGAAGACGGTCTCGCCGGCGGCCGACCGGACCGAGAGCTTGCCGGCCATCCGCTCGGCGAGCTCGGAGGCGATCGCCAGGCCCAGCCCCGAGCCCTGGGCGTCGTCGGCGGTGTAGAAGGGCTCGAAGATCCGCTGCAGCGACTGCTGGTCGATCCCGTCGCCGTCGTCGCGCACCGCCACCCGCAGGCGGCCGTCGTCGCGCCCGGCGGTGACGACGATCCTGGTCCCGACGGGGGTGTGGGTGAGCGCGTTGTCGATCAGGATCCGCACGATCTGCGCGACCCGCACGGGATCGCACTGGGCATGGATCGAGTCGCGGCCGCCCGGCAGCCGCAGCTCGAGCCGGGAGTCGTGCTGGGCGAGGGTCGGCTCGAACTCCCCGGACACCGAGCGGGTCAGCTCGGCGAGGTCGACCTCCTCAGGGCGCAGCTCCAGCGAGCCGGCCTCCAGCCGTGAGAGGTCGAGCAGATCGACCGACAGCTTGCCCAGCCGCTGCACCTGGTCGCGGACCTGATCGAGAAAACGCCGTCGGGTCTCGGCGTCGAGCTCCTCGTCCTCCAGCAGCTCGAGGAAGCCGCTGAGCGAGAACACGGGGGTGCGCAGCTCGTGGGAGGCCGTCGCGATGAACTTCTTGCGGGCGAGCTCGAGCTGGAGCAGCTGCTGCTGCATCTCGTTGAACGCCACCGCCAGCTGCCCGAGCTCGTCGGTGGAGTCGACGGGGATCGGCTGGCTGAACTCGCCCGCGGCGACGAGCTTGGCGGCCAGCTCCAGGCGCCTGACGCGTTGGGCGAGCGCTCGCGCGACGAGATATCCGGCGACCAGCGCCAGCAGCAGCGCGATCCCTCCCGCCACCAGGATCTCGTGCCTGACCGTGCTGACGGTGTGGACGATGTCGCTGACCGGGGCCGAGTAGACGATCACCGCCTCGACGCGCCGGTCGTAGGTCACGGGATCGGCCGCCAGCGCGATCACGCCCGTCGCCGCCCGCAGCGTGCCGGTGACGATCCGCCCGCTCGACACGGCGCGTTGCGCCAGGCTCACGCGCAGCGGCGCCGCCGCGACGGGGTTGCTGGAGTCGGCCTGCGGCGAGAGCTGCACGGCGCCCAGGACCCGATTGACCGACAGCAGCGTGACTCGGTCCCCGGTCTCGCCGGCCGTGCGCACGACGAGCTCCCGGACGACCGGAAGCGGCGTCGCGCTTCCCACCGTGTCGCGCAGGGCCGCCGAGTGCGTCCGGGCGGCGCCGGCCAGTTCGGACAGCTTCTCGCCCATCAGGCGGCTCTGCAGGCCCGGCGCCACGTACAGGTACAGCGCCCCGATCGCCAGCAGCGTGATCCCGAAGAAGATCAGCGCCAGCCGGTTGCTCAGCGACAGCCTCATCGCCGTTGCGGCCTCCGGCTCAGGGCTCGGTGTCGCGGAAGCGGTAGCCGACGCCCCTGACGGTGAACAGGTACTCGGGGTCCTTGGGGTCGCGCTCGATCTTCTCGCGCAGGTGGCGGATGTGGACGTCGATCGTGCGCGGATCGCGGTAGGCGGAGTCGCCCCAGATCCGGGCCAGCAGCATGTCGCGGGTGAACACCCGCCCCGGCGCCCGCGCCAGCGCCGACAGGATCTCGAACTCCACGTAGGTCAGCTGGGCGTCGGATCCGCGCACGCGCACGGTGCGCTTGAGGAAGTCGATCCGCAGGCCCCGCGTTTCCAGCGGCTCCTCGCCGGGTGCGGTCTGGGCCGGGCGACTCATCTCCGCTCGCCGCAGCGCGGCCTTGATCCGGCTGGAGAACTCGCGCAGCGAGAACGGCTTGGTGATGTAGTCGTCGGCGCCCAGCTCGAGGCCGACCACCTTGTCGATCTCCTCGGACTTGGCGGTGAGCATGATGATCGGCACCGAGCTGCGGCTGCGCAACCGGCGGCAGACCTCGAGCCCGTCGATGCGGGGCAGCATCAGGTCCAGCACGACCAGATCGAACGGCTGCTCGTCGAAGCGATCGAGCGCCTGGCGCCCGTCGGTCGCCTGGACGACGTCGTATCCCTCCTTGCGCAGCGGATAGGAGAGGAGCGTCTGGATCGACTGCTCGTCATCGACGAGCAGGATGCGCGCGTAGCGGTCGGGCACGATCGTGTCTGCCAACCACACAAGAGTAGACAGAGGCCATCCTCGGGCCGGATAACCTCTGTCGCCGATGCTCGATCCGCGCGTCTACCGGACCGTCCTGGTCGTCGCAGCGCTCGCACTCGTCGTGCTCGCGTTCTCGTTGGAGAGCCAGCAGGGAGCCCTCAGCCCGACGCTCGCCCCGGTGGCGTTCAACGGTCAGAACGTCGCCGCGTCGATGACCTCGATCGCCGGCCACTATCCCAACCTGGCGCCGGGATCCGACGGCGACGCGGCGTTGGCCGTACAGGTCGGCTCGGCCCTGCGGGGGGACGGCTTCACCGTCTCCACCGACACCTACAGCGCGCGGACGGTCGACGGCACCGAGGGGCTGGAGAACGTGATCGCCACGCGCCCCGGTCTGCGCAGCGGGAGCATCGTGATCGTGGCCGGCCGCGACGCCGCCGGCGCGCCGTCGCCCGCCGGGCTGTCGGGGACGGCGACGCTGCTCGAGCTGGCCCGCGTGCTCGGCGGCGAGACGCTCAACCGCACGATCGTGCTTGCCTCCACCAGCGGCTCGGTCGGTGGCGCCGGAGCGGTCCGCCTGGCGTCGACCCTGCCCGCCCCGGTCGATGCCGTGATCGTGCTCGGGGACCTCGCCGGCGCCGGCGTGCGCCAGCCGATCGTGATCCCGTGGTCGGCGAGCCCCGCCGACGCCCCGCCGGTCCTGTCCAACACGCTCGCTTCGGCGATCGCCGCGCAGACGGCGCTGACCTCGGTCAGCCCGGGATTCATCGATCAGTTCGCTCACCTCGCGCTGCCGCTGACGCTGAGCGATCAGGGGCCGCTGAACGCGGCGGGAATCCCCGCGGTGACGCTGTCGCTGTCGGGCGAGCGCGGGCCGGCGGCGGGCGCGCCGGTCACCGGCCCGGCGGGGCTGACCGGTATCGGACGGGCGGTGCTGGCGGCGATCTCGGCGCTGGACGGGTCCCCGTCGATCCCGCCCCCCTCCCGCTATCTGCTGCTCGACGGCAAGGTCGTCCCCGGATGGGCGGTCTCGCTGTTCGTGCTCGCGCTGATCATCCCGGTCGCGATGACCGCGGTCGACGGCGTGGCCCGCGCCCGCCGGCGCGGGCACACGCTCGGGCCGGGGATCGCGCGGATCCTGTCGGCGGCGATCCCGTTCGTGCTCGCGCTGCTCGTCGTCGTCGTGGCCAGGCTGCTGGGGGGGTTCTCGATCGCCCCACCCGGACCGGTCGCGCCCGGCGTGATCGCGCTGCACGGCACCGGGGTCGTGGTGCTCGTCGCCGCTGCGCTGGTGCTGATCGCGGCGGGCGCCGGGGTCGGTCTGTCGGCGGCACGACGGCGCACGCCGGTTCGCAGACCGGACGAGGACCCGGCCGACCCGCTCCCGAGCGGGGCGCCCGCCCGCCGGCGCCGGTCCCCCGCGGCGGCGCCGGGGCCGCGCTCGGTCGCGGGGCCGGCGATCGCGCTGCCGGTCGTGATGTGCGTCGCCGTGGCGGCGATCTGGGCGCAGAATCCGTTCGCGGCGGCGCTGCTGATCCCGGCGCTGCACCTGTGGCTGTGGGCGATGGACACCGACCGTCGCCTGCCGGTGGCCGGCCGCCTGGCGCTGGTGGCGGTCGGCCTGGCGCCCGTGGGGTGGGTGATCGCCTACCACGCCCAGGCGCTCGGCTTCGGCCCGGTGGCGGTGCTGTGGGCGGCCGCGCTGATGGTGGCCGGGCACGGTCTCGGGCTGGTGGCCGCCGTCGAGTGGTGCGTCGTGCTCGGATGCCTGGTGAGCGCCGCGACGATCGCCGTCCTGGCCGCGGGCGGGTCGTCGGCGGAGCCCGCGGAGATCACCGTCCGGGGCCCGATCACCTACGCCGGGCCGGGCTCGCTGGGCGGCACCAAGTCGGCGCTGCGCCGCTGACGCCGGCGGCCGGGCGCTGGCGCCCGGCACGGGCGCGTGGCACCATCAACGGCGATGAGCGTTCGCCGTGTGATCCGCGACATCTCCTCCGTGCTGATCCTCTCCGGCGTGCTGCTCGTCGCCGACGCCGGGGTGACGCTGCTGTGGCAGGAGCCGGTCACCGCGGCGATCGGGATGGTGCTGCGCAGCGAGGTCGACCAGCGCTACCTCAGCTACCGGACGGCGCCGCTGCCCAGCGCCGACCTGCAGGCCCTGCAGGGCATCCGCTCGCTCAACGAGCGGATCGCCTACCTCGCCCGCCTCGACCAAGCGCGTGTGGCGCATGGGGCGGCGATCGGCCAGATCGAGATTCCCCAGATCGGCCAGACCTACAACGTCGTGGAGGGCACCGACACGGCCAGCCTCGAGGAGGGGCCAGGTCACTATCCGACGACGGCGTTTCCCGGCATGGGCGAGACGGTGGCGATCGCCGGACACCGGACCACCTACCTGGCGCCGTTCCGGTTCCTCAACGAGATCATGGCGGGCGACCGCATCGTCGTCACGATGCCCTACGGCCGGTTCACCTACGTCGTGCAGTACCAGCAGATCGTGTCGCCCAGCGACTGGGGTGTCACCCGCAACGTCGGCTATGAGCGGCTCGTGCTGTCGGCGTGCAACCCGCTCTACAGCGCCTCGCAGCGGATCATCGTGTTCGCCCGGCTGCGCGCCGTGCAGCCGCTCGGGCCGGCGCGTGCCGCGGCATGATCGCCGACGGTCTGGCCGCGGGATGCTGAAACGTCCAGGGGACGGCGACACGCGTCGTGATGACCCCTCGCAATGCCGACACTCACACCCAGAATTGATCGGTGACACGCAGCCGATAGGGGAAGGTCAACGCAACATGCGCCTCAGCGAGATACAACGACAGATCGGCACCGGTGAATACCGGGTGGACAACCACGCGGTCGCCGAGGCGATCATGCGCCGGCTCCTACGAGAGCACAAGCTCGCCGCGGGACGCAACCCGCCGCCTCACGAGGAGTGCTCGTAGCCCGAGAGCTCGTCGGTCGCGTCGGTGAACGACAGCTCGCCCGGACCGTCCAGCACTGTCCCGATCCAGGTCAGTGCCGGAAGGTCACGGGCGCAGCGGTCAAACCGCTCCGCCACCGTGTCACGGGCGGCGGGCGAGATGCACGCGCACAGCTCGTAGTCCTCGCCCGCCGA
>JBELAG010000179.1:0-12080 GCA_049509055.1 Solirubrobacteraceae bacterium | reverse complement strand
GGCCGGCGCCGCGGTCGGCAAGACGATGGTGTCCAGCAGCATCATCGACCGCGTGGTGGCCGGTCTGGGCCGCCGGCTCGAGGAGGTGCCCGTCGGGTTCAAGTGGTTTGTCGCCGGCCTGCGTGATGGCGGGTTGGCGTTCGGGGGCGAGGAGAGCGCGGGCGCGAGCTTCCTGTGCCGCGACGGAGGCCCGTGGAGCACCGACAAGGACGGGCCGATCATGTGCCTGCTCGCCGCCGAGATGACCGTCCGTGACGGCAAGGACCCGTCACAGCGGTACGCCGAGCTGACCGAACGCCATGGCGCGCCGGTCTACCGCCGTATCGACGCTCCGGCAACGCCCGCGCAGAAGCGCGTGCTGGCCGCCCTCTCACCCGACGACGTGTCCGCCGGCGAACTCGCGGGCGAGCCGATCACCCGCGTGCTCACCGCGGCCCCGTCCGGCGCCCCGCTCGGCGGGGTGAAGGTGGTGACCGAGAGCGGCTGGTTCGCGGCACGCCCCTCCGGCACCGAACACGTCTACAAGCTCTACGCCGAGAGCTTCAACGGCGAGCAGCACCTCGATCGCATCATCGCCGAAGCGCAGCAACTCGTCGACGCCGCGCTGGCGCGCTGACACCGGCGATCGTCATGTGGGTGTGAGCTTGAGCGCGTACAGCGTTGCGGCCACCGCCGTGGCCAGGTTGAGCGAGGAGACCCCTGCGGACATCGGGAGCGCAACGCGGCGCTGGGCATGTGCCAGGAGTTCCGCGCTGAGCCCGTCGCGCTCGGCGCCGAACGCGAGGACCGCCGCTGCGGGGAGCTGAGCGGGCGCCAGCGGCTCCCCCGCCGGGTCAAGTGCGACCAGGTCACGCCCTTGGGTCCTCACGGCGCGGAGGTGATGGACGGGCAGGGCGAAGTGCAGGCCGGCGCTCCCGCGCAGCGCATCGGGATGCCACGGGTTCAGGCGCCCGGTCGTCATCACGCCCGCCGCGCCGGCGGCGGCGGCCACCCGCACCACCGCTCCCAGATTGCCGAGGTGTCTGGGGTCCTCGAGCAGCACGACGTGACCAGGACCGGCCAGGACCGTGTCCGGATCGGGCTGGACAGGACGCCGGGCCACGGCCACGATCTGCCCGCGCGGCACCGCCTGCTTGAGGGCCTCGATGTCCACAACCTCGACCGGGATGTGCACGTCGGGGGCGAGTCGCTCGATCAGGTCCTGCACCTCGCCCGCGTCCGCGGTCCAGGCCCCGAGAATCTCCGCCCCGAACCGGATCGCATGCGTGATCGCGTGAAAGCCGTCCAGAACCACGAGGCCCCACGTCCGCCGGGCCCGACTGACGTCGATCAGGTCCATCCCGGTGGAGATGATCGCTCACTCTGCCTGCGGGAGGACCATCCCAGCCTCGACGAGCCGCCGGGCGGTGTATGAGTCGTATCGCGTCGTGCCGTTTCCGCCGGTCGGCCGGGGCGGGCTCGGGCGCTTGCGAAGGGTCCGCGCGTTTGGTTGCAGATTTGACGTGACGGCCACGCTCGGCCACGCTGTCGGGAAGACATGGGGGTGACGGCGCTGTGAACAAGGTCCGCGGCGCCGCCTCGCTGGCGGCGGGCGCGGCACTCGGGATCACGATCGCCCAGGCGGCGCTGCCGGCGATCGCCGACACACTTCACCCCACGGCCTGGGGCACGATCCTGGTGACCGTCTTCGGAGCGCTGCTGTCGGCCTCGCTGGAGCGGGGGCGCGATCTGCGCAGCCGCCGACGAGCGCTCATGGAGGCGCTCCCGGGCTGGCCACCCCCGCTGCTGGCCGACGCCGATCTCGTCGAGCTGGGGGTGTACCCGGCCGCCGAGCCCGAGGGCTCACCGGCGCGCTACGTCGAGCGGACGCCCGACGCCGACCTGCGCACGGCGCTGGGCGCGGCCAGGGCCCAGCTCGAGGCGGCCGGCGACGGTCGGCTGCGCGGGGGCCGCCGCAGCGTCCGGGAGCTGGGCGCGCAGCTGCACGACGCGGCCCGGGCGGCCGCGAGCCGGCTCCGGGCCGCCGTCGACCGGCGGCCACAGGGCCGTCCCGGTCTCGCGTCCTGGCACGTGGTCGTCCACGGGCCCCCGGGCTGCGGAAAGTCGCGCGCCGCCGCCGAGGCGGCCAGGGCGATCCTCCCCGACGTGCCGGCGATCATCCCGGTCGACGCCGACGCGCTCGGCGGCCTCGCTGACGCCGGCGTCACCCTCGACGTTCCGGGGGCCGCGGTCTGCCTGTGGCTCGACGGGCTGGAGCGGTTCGTCGACGCGCTGGACCGCCGCGGACTGCGCACGCTCGACACGGTCAAGGAGCGGGTGGTGATCGTGGCCACGATCCGCACCGAGCAGTGGGAGCAGCTGATCGCAGGCACCGGCCAGAGCACTGATGTGGTCCGCGCGCTCGCCCACCACGCGACTGTCGTGAGGTTCGACGCGCGCGAGCCCGACGGACCCTCGGATGGCCCGCCCTCGCGAGCGCCCGACGCCGCCCAGCCGCCGGACGCCGGCACGCCCGACACGCCCGACACGCCCGACACGCCCGACACGCCCGACACGCCCGACACGCCCGACACGCCCGACACGCCCGACGCGGCCGGGGGCGGGCCCCCGCCGCGCTCCAGACGGCGCTGGGAGCTGCCCGCGCTCGCAGACCCCGCGTTCGCGGTGGCCGTCCTGACCATGGCGGCGATCTTCGCAGTGGCCGTCATCTGGCGCCCGCACTTCGTCGACCCGCCCCCGCTCGACAGCCAGATGAACACGATCCGCAACCAGATGCTGGGCGCCGAGGGTCCTGCCGGCGGGCACGTGGTGGTCGACGAGCAGGTCCAACTGCACGACACCGACGCGCCGTCGTGGGTGATCGTGGTCGAGCAATATCGAGACCACGACGCGTGGAGCCTCGCCGTCAACCGCGCCGCCACGTCTTCGCCGATGCCCCGGTCAGACGAGCTGCGCATCTACGACGTCGTCAACGGGCGGTTGCGCCTGGAGCTCGACTACCGCCCGGGCGCGCACGGCCTGGGCGCCGCCAGCTGGCAGCCGCTGATCGGCGCCGACCCGGTCGACGACTTCGCTCAGGACGGCAGCGATCAGCTGATCGCCGCCTACGGCCAGCCCAACCATGGTTATGAGTCGCTGCTGCCGTTCGGCGTGGGATGGAACCAGGACCAGGGCGGCTACCAGCTCGTCACGCTGACCGCGAAGCGGTCCTCGATCCCGAACCTGTCCTACACCGGCTCATCGACCGATCTGCGCATGATCTATGACGAGCTCTACACGACGCCGGGGCCGATGTACAACTCCATCGCCGATCCGCGCTTTCGCTACCAGCACCTGTTCGGCTACCGAGTCGGCGCCTTCGCCTACGACCCGGGCGACACCGTCCGGCCGCCGCGGCTGCTCACCGGCTACCTCACCCAGCACACCAGCTACAACCAACCGCTGGTGCTCGCCGTCCACGCCAGCCAATTCCGGGCCGGCAGCCTGACGCTCGCCCCGTGCACGCCGGCCAACGACAACTGCCCGGCGCCGGCGGCCACGGTCGCGGTGCGCGTCCCAGCCGCCGTCAGCGTCGACCACGCGCTGCTGCTGGCCTGGAGCACGATCGACACCCGCTGGGAAACGCCGGTCACGATCCTCAAGGCGACACCACGGCCCAAGCTCAGCACCGAGCGCCGGGCCCGGCAGCGCGCTTGACTCCGCCTTCCTCCGTTCGGATGGGTAGCCCAGCGCAAGCGCGGACCCGCTGTCGATCTTGAAGGTCGCTTGCTTTAGGACAAGGTGAGTGCAACGCTCTGAACGCTTTCAACGATGCTGACCAGAGGGAGGTCAGGGTGCCCGAATCGGAGCCGAACGCCGGGAGGAGCCAGGGGAAGATGACGCTTCAGCAGGTCCTCGCGCGAGTGCAGCAACTCTGCGAGACGCCCAGGCCGGACGGCGGATATCCGGTCGCCACGTACATCGAGGGCTATTTCCTCGGCGATGTCACGGCGATCGTCGCCGCCAAGTTGCGTTCTGAGGGTCTGCTCGAGCGGTAGGGAAAGCCCCCCCAACTGTCACTCCCTGGACCTCCCGGGGCACACCGGCCGGGTCCCGACGACGGTCACGCGGGTCGGTCTCCCCGACCCGCGTCTCCCATCCCCGCTCCCGGTACCCGTTTGCGATGTGTCCACCGCGAACCGGCGTCATCTCAGACCGCGATACGACCCCACTTCGCTGGCGGGCTGCACGGCGGGCGGCATCTCGCACCGGTCTCTGAGCCCGGCCTCGAATCGCTGGAAGCTTTCGAGCCGGAAAATGGCGCCGGCAGCCGCTTCGGTCTCTTCGGCGATGTGGATGAAGGTGAGGCCGTCGGCGAGCTGTAGGACGGCGTGCCCGAGACCGTCGGGTTGGGTCCGTTCGAGCTCGTCGTAGACCGCGTGCAGCAGCTCGATGTTGCGCTTGGCATGTTCGGACTTGACCGTGTACTGGATGACTACGCGCTTCATTTGATGTCTCCTTCGCTGGTGGTGTGTTGGCCGCCCGGAGGCGGCGGATCGCAGGACCGTCTGGGGTCATCGACGGTCAGCATGTTTCTCGCCGTGTGACTCAGGTTCCGTAGTTCGGGGTGTAGGTGAGGATCGCCGAGTCATTCGCAAGCTTGTGGACCTCGGTGAGGGTGAGCTGCAGGGACGAGGTGTCGACGTCTTCGAACAGGCGCTGGCCGCTACCGACCACGACGGGCATGACCCATAGCCGGATCTCGTCGACGAGACCTGCGCGCAGGAGCGTGTCGTCGACGCGGCTGGTGCCGCACTTGATCAGGTCCCTGCCCGGCTCGGCCTTCAGCCGCTCGATCGCTTCGACGATGTCCGGTTCGAGCAGGGTCGCGTTCCAGGTGACCTCGCTCAACGTCTGCGAGGCGATGTATTTGGGCATCGCGTTGATCCGGTCGTTCGTCCATGGCCAGTTGCCTGGATTCTTCGTCGAACGGGGACCAGCGTTCCGGCGATCCCATGACTCCGTCGAGGGAGACGAGTGTGGATTCGATCAGCTTGCGCATGGGTTGTTCCTTCTCGGGGTTGTCTGGTGGTTGGCTGGTCCGTGCGCGCCCGCGAGCGCGTGCTGCGGTTCGCGGACCGTGGTCTTGGCAACCGCGTCGGACAGCTCGTCGCGGCGGACGAGCGCGAAGATCGCCGGGACGGCGAGCAGTCCGATCGCGCCGAGCGCCCAGAACGCGTGCTGAAACCCGCCGGTCAGCGCCGCGGGTGCGGCGGTTCCGGCGTGCAGCAGCACTTTGGTGTGGGAGACGGCGACGCTTGAGGCGATGGCGATCCCGATCGCTCCGCCGAGCTGCTGGCTGGTGTTCAGCAGACCCGACGCGAGCCCGGCCTGGTGCTCCTTCACCCCGGCGAGCGCGGCGATTGAAATCGGGATGAACGCGAACGCGGTCCCGGCGCCGGCAACGACGAACGGACCGGCGAGGTTGGCCAGGAAGTGTCCGTGGACGGGCACCTGGGTCGCCCACAGCACGCCCGCGCCGATCAGCGTCATGCCGGTCGCCATCACGACCTTGGCGCCACCGCGGGTGACCAACGCCTGGGAGATGCCGGCGAGCGCGATCGAGGTCAGGGACGCGGCCAGCCACGCGAGACCGGTCTGTAGGGCGCTGTAATGCAGCACCTGCTGCATGTACAGGGTGCCGACGAAGATGAACGAGTAGAAACTGCCGCCAAGCAGCAGCCCCGCCGCATTGGCGCCGGCCAGCGTCTGTAGGCGAAAGATCCGCAACGGCAGCAGCGGCGCCTGGACCCGACTCTCGATCGCCAGAAACGCGCCGAGCAGAATGACGGCCGCGGCCAGCAGCGCGACCGTCCGCGAGGCACCCCAGCCGTGCTGCGGTGCTTGCGAGATCGCGTCCACGAGCACGACCAGGCCGCCGGTTCCGGTGATCGCACCGAACGCGTCAAACCGGCGACGGGTGTCGGCGAGCCGGCTGTCGGGAACGATCCTGGGTACGAGCACCAGCGCGCCGGCGCCGATCGGGACGTTCAGATAGAAGATGTACTGCCACCCGGCGTAGCGAGTGAGAAACCCGCCGGCGATCATTCCGACGGTCGCGCCGCCGGCACCGAGCCCGCCCCAGATCCCGAGCGCCTTATTGCGCTCGGCGCCCTCTTCGAACATGTTCATCACGATTGACAGGGCTGCGGGCAGCATGACCGCCGCGCCAAGCCCCTGGACGGCCCTCGCTGCGATCAGAAACACGCTGCCGGTCGACAGCCCGGCTCCCATCGACGCCGCCGTAAACAACGAAAGCCCGACCATCAGCATCCGCCGGCGGCCGAGCAGGTCGGCGGCGCGGCCGCCGAGCAGCAAGAACCCGCCGAACGTGAGCGCGTAGCCGGTCACGACCCATTGCAGGTTGGTCTGCGAGAAGTGCAGGTCGCGGCCGATTGTCGGCAGTGAGACGTTGACGATCGTCAGATCGATCACTGTCATGAACGACGCGGCTGCCAGCAGCGCGAACGCGCGCCAGCGATTGATATGGGGTGAGTGGGCCGTCATCAGACCTCCGGTCGGTTTCGCCGCCCGTTTGGCGGCTTCACAGAGGACGACGCAGCACCGCGCCCGATTTGGACAGCCGCGGCGAGAAACCGGGAACGGCGCGCTCGGGGAGCCGCGACGGTGTTGGCGCCCGAGCCGGAGTCGTCAGTCGGCGTCGAGCGTCGACAGGCGCCGGTGGAGCTCGGCACGCTCGACCGCGTTCGCGCTGAGCGCGATCGCTCGCTCGTACGCGCGCGCGGCGGCGACTGGGTCGCCGGCTCGCCGGAGCAGGTCAGCGTGTGCGGCGTGCAGCGGCTGGTAGCGCTCCAGTGTGGGATCGGCGAGCAGCGGCTCGAGCAGTTCAAGCCCGGCTTGCGGTCCGGCGGCGAACCCGACCGCCGCGGCGCGGTTCAGCTCGACGACCGGCGACGGCGCGATCTCACCGAGCGCGCGGTACAGCTCGGCGATCTGCTTCCAGTCCGTGATGCCGGCGTCCGCCCCGCGGACGTGCAAGGCGGTGATCGCGGCTTGCAGCTGGTACTGGCCCGGGCGCCGGAACCGCATCGCCCGGTCGAGCGCCTCGAGCCCGTCGCCGAGCCGATCGCGGTCCCACCGCGATCGATCCTGATCCTCGAGCGCGAGGTAGCGCCCGTCAGGCCCCACGCGCGCATCGCGACGAGCGTCGTGCAAGAGCATCAGGGCCAGCAGTCCCCCAGCCTCGGCCTCGTCGGGCATCAACTCGGACAGCAGCCGCGCGAGGCGGATCGCCTCGCCGCACAGCTCGGAGCGCACCAGCCGCCCGCCCTCGGTCGCCGAGTAGCCCTCGTTGAAGATCAGATACAGCACGCGCAGAACGCCGCGCAACCGGTCGGGCAGTTCCTCATCGTCGGGCACCCGGTACGGGATCCGCGCGTCGGCGATCTTGCGCTTGGCGCGGACGATCCGCTTGCCCATCGTCGGCTCTGCGACCAGGAACGCGCGCGCGATCTCACCGGTCGTGAGCCCACCAAGCGCGCGCAGCGTCAACCCCACCCGCGCCGGCATGTCGAGCGCCGGATGGCAGCACGTGAAGATCAGCCGAAGGCGGTCATCGATGATCGCGCTGTCCTCGTCCATGTCGGGGTGCTCCTGACGATCGAGCCGCATTAGCTCGGCCAGCCGGTCCGCTCGATCCGCCAACGATCGGTTGCGGCGCATGCGATCGATCGCCCGCCGCCGCGCCGCGACCATGAGCCACGCGCCCGGGCGGGCCGGGACGCCATCACGCCGCCACACCCTGAACGCGTCAGCGAACGCGTCCTGCACGGCGTCCTCCGCGAGCTGAAAGTCCCCCACATGTCGAATCAGGGGCGCCAGCACCGCGGCGCGCTCCGCACGGAACGCCGCCGCGATCGCGCCGGCGACGGGATCCGCGCTCGCGCGTGGTGGCGGCTCAGCGGAGCTCACGACGCGCTAGCCGCTTGCGCTCCGATCGAGCCGCGGGATCTCATCATCAGGCAGGATCGGCCGCACTTCGACCGACCCGTAGCGCGCCCACGGCAGCCTCGAAGCGTGCCTGATCGCCACATCCAGATCGGCACAATCCAACACGTAGTAGCCAGCCAGCACCTCCTTCGTCACCGCGAACGGACCGTCGGTCAACTCGGTCTCATCACCTCGGACGCGCACCGTCGTCGCGCTCTCGACCGAATGCAGCGGCGCGTGCGCGACCAACACACCCGCGTCGCGCAGACTCGCGTTCACCTCATCCCACAACGGCATCTCCGCCCACCGCCGCGCCCGCTCAGCCTCATCAGCAGACTCGGACCCATAAAGCAACAACATATACTCCGGCACGGTCGCCTCCTGTCAGTACGGCCGCACGATACGCGGCCACTACTCCTACGTCGCCCCACGCCAGCCGATTTGGACAGCGCCGCCCATCGGTGCGGTGGTCGCTCCGAGAGCCCTCAAGCGCTTCATGGCCGCGCTCGGACGTGCAGATGTTCGCGCCGTGCGCTTTCACGACTTCAGGCACACGTTCGGGACGCCGATGGCCGGGCAGGAGATGCCGATGCGCGTCCTCCAGGAGCTGACCGGCCACGGCGACTTCAAGACGACGCTGATCGACGCCGGCTACCCACCGAGCGAACGCGAAGCCGAGTGGCTCGAGGACGCATTGGCGTGGACCGCGGATGGTCTGAGGCGCAATCACCAGCCCTCGGTGACCCGGATGATCGTCTTCCCGGACACACGCGGAGCGTCGGGGCCGAACGCGGCTGGCACTTCGGCCAACGGCCGGACAGCGCCCACATTCGAAGTCAGTCGTCCGTCGCGCAGCCGGTGGGCGAGCTCGGCGAGTTGGGAGCGATCGGCCTCCACGACGAAGAAGATCGCCCGCCCGTTCTCGGGCTGTTCCGTGGGCGGTTCGATCGTTGTGACGAGCGTGCCGCCGGCGCGTACAAGCCCGATGGAACGCTTGAGGATGTCCCCGCCGATCAGGTCGAGCACCACGTCGGCCTGTCCGGCGTCCTCTAGGCGGTCGCTCTCCAAGTCCACAAACGCCTCGACGCCAAGACCGAGCGCACGGTCTCTGTCGGCGGCCCGGCCGGTTCCGATCACTCGGGAGCCGACCTCACTGGCAAGCTGTACAGCGATCGAGCCGACGCCGCCTGCGGCGCCGTGGATCAGCACGGTCTGCCCGGCGAGGAGGTGGGATTGGTCGAACAGGGCCTGCCATGCCGTCAGCCCAGAGATCACTGCACCGGCCGCGACGGCATGGTCGAGGCCCGCTGGCAACGGCGCGAGGTTGCGCGCCTCGATCGCCACGTACTCCGCCAGGGTGCCGTTGCGGGTCCAGTCGGCCAGCCCGAACACCCGCTGCCCGACGGTCAGGCCGGTGGTCCCGTAGCCGAGCTCGGTGACGACACCCGACACCTCGTGCCCGGGCACGCTCGGCGTCCGGTCCCGACCGACACGATCGGTCCAGGTCCCGGCCCAGCCCAGCTCCCCAGGGGTGAACCCAGCGGCGTGCACGCGCACGATGACGTCGTTCTCGGCCGCGTGCGGATGCGGCAAGCTCGTCAGAGCAAGCCCAGCCACACCAGCGTCGCGGTCGCGGACAGCGATGGCTTGCATAGCGAGTTCCTCTCTGATGGTGAGTGTCGGGCGCCTGGCGTCGGGCCGGCCGGCCTCCTCGATCGGTTCGATGACGCGGGTCAAGCCGCTGTGCTTGGGGCAACGTCTCGTCTCTCGTCAGTAGGACTCGAGCAGGCGTTTCGCCTCAGCGAGCGCGTCGTGGAGGCTGTGGGCATTAACCGAGACCGCGCTGCCATCGTTGCTCGGCGCGATCGTCAAGACCAGTTCGCCTTCCTGAAGCTGGGTGAAGCCGAACAGCTGATCGCCGAGCCAAAACTCGGCTGTCTCATGGTCGGCCTCTTGGAGGCTTACGACTCGAACCTCGATCTCACGCATGGGCGTCCTCCCGAAGATCGAAGACTGACAGATCTCGCTCGACCCGGCGCCCACCAGCGTCGGTCCTGAACCGAAACGCATTCCACTTCGGTCGCGAGACGCGGACGCTTGGTGAACCGCACGAAGCTCAGCGAGAACCCTGAGAAAGTCCTGCGAATCGCCCCTTTCGACGGAGGGTGAGCGAGGGGACTCGAACCCCCGACCGCTTGGACCACAACCGAACTCCAGGGGTTTTTCCTACAGCCCTCACCCGTATTCGCTGGGGTTTTCTGGCCTGAGTTGCCCCGAGCCTCGCTCAAATTGATCGACGATTGATGGACGCGCCGGTCGAGAACGCGGCGTTGACCAGCTCGGCCTCGTTGGCCGCCGGGGCACAGTCGGCGTAGATCAGCGTGGTCGTGAAGTCGTGATGGCCCATCCGCTCCTGGAACGTGCGCATCGGGACTCCGGCCGCGGCGCCATCCTCGTCCCGAACGTGTGCCTCAGGTCGTGCAAGCGGACCTCGCGCACCCCGGCTGCCCTGAGCGCCGCGTTAAACCGCTCCAGGAGGGAGAGCGAGCCGGCGACACGGTCTGGATTCATGCCCGTTGCCGCCGAACGCCGCTCAGAGAACACTCGATCACGTACACGACGTATCTGGAGACCACCACACCGGGTTTTGGATACCACGGCCGGCATGTCGCCGACAAGCTCATCGACACGAGCGCTAGTGGGTGAGAGCTGCCACTGCTCTAGCTGACCGCGACGCCTGCGGTTGTCGCCCCGGCGGGGGTCGGGTACGGGGAACCGACGAGTTGGGTCACCGTGCCGCCGTTGACGGCGAACGCGCCGACTGTGTGGGTGGCGGCCTCGTTGAGATATAGCGTGCTGCCGTCGGTGCTCAAGGCGACGTCGGTGCCGGTGGTGACGCCGGGGGCGGCGACCGAGGCGCTGCCCAGCAGCGTCAACGTGCCGTTACGTGCGATCGCGTAGCTGGACACGAATCCGGATCCGGTGTTCAGCGCATAGAGGTAGCGGCCATCGTGGCTGATCACCAGCCAGCATGGGGCCGTCTGCTGATCGGCAAACGGCGAGGCAGCGATCGGGGACAGCGTCCCGTCGGCGGAGTCGTTGAACGCCGAGACCGTTCCGAGGCCAGTGCCGTTATGCGCGTTGTCGACAAACAGCTGGTTTGGGTTGGTCGGGCTGAACTGGCTGCCGAACGGGCCGAGGCCCTGCGCGGGATACGGTGATCCTGGGGCCGGCGTGAGGGTTCGGTTCCAACCGATTCGGAAGCTGTCGATGACCGATGTCGCGACCTCCACGCCGACGAGCCTGGTGGCGTCGTTGTTGATCACCACGTCGCCGGGTGCGGAACCGGCCGCCAGCGTCGCCGTCGAGTTCGGGATCGGCTGCAACTGGCCCCGGCGAGTGAGCGTGAAGCCGGTGTAGTTGGGCGCCGTCCCACCGGTGTTTTCCACGTACACCAGATCGCCGGAAACGGCGATGCTGTTGGGCTCAACTCCGCCGGAGGCGAAGGGACTGCCGGCCACGGGCGTCAGCGACCCGTCGTCATTGATCTGCAGCACCGAGATCTGATTGCTGCCGGCATCGACCGCCAGTACGTACTGGCCGTGTGCGGCCACCTGGATCGCGCCTTGCGACCCCAAGCCCTTACCGAGGCCGGCGCCACCGGCGGCGAACGGCGAACCCGGCAGAGCGGTCAGCGAGCCATCCGCATTGCGGATAAACCCGGTGATCGTGTTCGCCCCGGCCGTGTTGTCGTCGAGGTACACATGCTCTGGGCCGCGGTGCCACCCCTGCCCCCGCCAGCGATGAGCGGAGGCGACCGCGGGTGCTGCCAGGGCCACAGCCAGCAGCGAGACGAGGAATGACATGCGCGAAAGTAGGCGCATCGATTCTCCTTAATTGTGTATGGGTTGCTCCCGGGGGACCTGCCCAGATGGGCGGCACGTCGTCGCCACCGGTGCCTACCCGCTAAGTGCTGCCCGCCGTAAGTGCCGCTCCGGTTTAGGCGAGGTTTAGGCGGCGAGCGCCAGCGGAGGCGGTCGCTGGGGTTCTTGGAGTCGGTCGAGCTGCTCGGCAAGCTTTTGGTGGGTGAA
>JBELAG010000178.1:0-12081 GCA_049509055.1 Solirubrobacteraceae bacterium | reverse complement strand
TGCACCTGAGCGGCAACGGCAGCTACGACATGTCGATGGACCTGGTCCACAACAGCGTGAGCGTGTTCACGCACGACAACGTCCCGGTCGCGTCCGGCACGACGGTCACCTTCAACTACGCAAGCTGGGCGGCGGGCGATTCGATGCCGATCACCGACACCGCCGGCGAGAGCAGCAGCTTGAGCGACGAGCCGGCCGCGCCCGGCGCCGGCGACGAGTTCGCGCCGGTCGAGTCGGGGCCCGCGCCGCCCGAGCCCCAGCCGACCGCGATGTCGGCGGGGGCGAGCGACGTCACGCTGATCTGCCGCCCCGGCGAGATCGTGGCCGGCGACACCGCGACCTGCGACGTCGACGTGCAGGGACTCGACAGCGACACCGCCGGCACGCCGACCGGCGAGGTCGACTTCTCCAGCGACGGCAGCGGCGTGTTCTCGGCCGGCAGCTGCCAGCTCGCCGGCGGCGCCTGCGAGGTGACGTACACGCCGTCGGCCGTCGGGTCAGGCTCGCACGACCTCACCGCCGACTATCGGGGCGACGGCACGTTTGCCTCCGGCAGCGACACGGTCACGATCTTCGTCGACCCCCGGGCGACGGCGACGAGCCTCGACTGCGAGCCGCAGGCCGTGGCGATCGGCGCGCCGGCGACGTGCACGGCGACCGTGACCGACACCGATGTCGGCGCCGCGAGCACGCCGACCGGCGAGGTCGAGTTCTCCTCCGACGGCGACGGCGGGTTCTCGTCGGTCGGCTGCCAGCTCGCCGCCGGCAGCTGCGCGGTGACCTATACCCCGGCGGCGGTCGGATCCGGCGCCCACGACATCACCGCCGTCTACGACGGCGACGGCGTCCATGACACCAGCCAGGACCACGAGGTCGTGAGCGTCGGGCTGCGCGCCACCGGCATCGCGATCGACTGCGCGCCCGAGGAGGTGCCCGTGGGCCAATCGACGACCTGTACGGCAACGGTGAGCGACACGAGCGCGGGCAGCCCGAGCACACCGACCGGAACGGTCAGCTTCGCCAGCGACCTCGCGGGACCGTTCATGGGCAATCCCTGCACGCTGACCCCGTCGGGCGCCGGCGTCGCCGGCTGCGCGGTGACCTACACGCCGTCCGACACCGGGGCCGACGTCGCCAACCTCACCGTCCAATACAGCGGCGACGGCGCGCACAGCGCGAGCTCGTGACGGCTCCGAGCGGCGCGGTGAGTCACGAGGCGGCGCCGGCGCGCGCGCGGTCCAGCGCGCGGTAGATCGTCGCGCGGCTGACGCCGAGACGGCCGGCGAGCTCGGAGATCGTGTGTCCCCCGGCGGTGTGCAGGGCGAGCAGCTGCGCGTGTTGTGACGCGTTGAGCTTGGGCTGTTTGCCCCTGAGCCTGCCGTTGGCGCGTGCCACCGCCATCCCCTCCCGGGTGCGCAGGCGCACGAGATCCACCTCGAGCTCGGCGAACGTCGCCAGCAGGCTGAAGAAGTGACGGCCGCCGGCGCGCGCCGGGTCGTACACCTCGCCGCCGAGTGAGAGCCTGACGCCGGCGGCGGCGAGCCGGTCGCCGATCGCCCGCGCGTCACGCAGCGAGCGCACGAGGCGGCTCAGGCTGGCAACCACGAGCGTGTCGCCGCGTTGTGTCGCCGACAGCGCCCTGTCGAGGCCGGGCCGCGGCGGCGTGCCCGCCAGGCCGCGGTCGACATGGATGTGCGCGTTCTCTACCCCCAGCGCGCGCAGCGCTTTGCGTTGCGCGATCAGGTCGTCACGCCCCCTGGAACAGCGCGCGTAGCCGATCAGTGTCCCGGTCACGGTTCGCGAGTGTACGGCGACCCCGATCAACCCACCTCGCCGGGTGCATCGCGTGCGCGGCGCGTGCGGTGCGATAGCTTTCGCCGGCGGCGTCGCAGTACTCGAGACGGGCGGGCGCACCCGCGGGTGCGTCTCCCTCTCCGGGGCTTCCCCGGGGATCACCGATGACGTGGGCCAGTGCATCGCGAGCCCTGGAGTGCATCCGTTCGGAGGCACCTTCGGGCACGCGCGACGAGGAGCAGTCGAGGCTCGGCGCCGCGATCATCTTCTCATCGTGTACGACGCCTTTCACCGATCGCAGCTGGCCGTCGAGCTCGCCGCGGCGATCGCCGACGGGCCGTGGAACGCGACCGAGGTCGCCGAGCGCGCCGCCGGCTGCCTGGACCGCCGGCCGGGCTGGATGAGCGCGCTGGCGCTGCGCATCGTCGCCGTCCACCGCGCGGCGCCCGCCACGCCGTCGGCGCTCGTGACGGTGATCGAGGCCTTCCTGGGCGAGCATCAGGCCGCCCCCGCCGACGCCGAGCCGCCGGTGATCATCCGGTTGGCCACCCGCGTCGACTCGCCGCCGGCGGTGCACGACGGCTGGCCGATCGTCGCGATCGATAGCGTCGGTGAGCTGGCGCAGCGCGTGGAGCTGAGCGACGGCCAGCTGGCCTGGCTCGCCGACGTCCGTGGCCTGGAGCGCACCGTCGCCGCCGAGCGGCTGCGCAACTACCGCTACCGGCTGCTGGCGCGGCCCAGCGGGCTGCCGCGGGTGATCGAGGCGCCCAAGGCCAGGCTGAAGGAGATCCAGCGCCGGCTGCTGCGCGAGATCCTCGACCAGAGTGCCGGCTGCCGTCTGGCTGCGGATCCCGCGGGCGGTCGAGCCGTGGCTGATCGGCGCGCACTTCCGGCTGGGCCGCCGGCTGGCGACGCCGCACCTGCCCCAGGGCGCGCCGACGTCGCCCGCGCTCGCCAACCTGGCGGCGTTCCGGCTGGACCGCCGGCTGGCCGGTCTGGCCGCGTCGTCGGAGCTGCGCTACTCGCGGTACGCCGACGACCTGGCGTTCTCCGGTCGCTCGATGTCACGCGCCAGGATCGGGCGGTTCCGCGAGCTGGTCGCCACGATCGTGGCCGACGAGGGCTTCGCGGTGCAGCCCGCCAAGTCCTCGGTGCGCGTGTCGGCCAGCCGCCAGACGGTGTGCGGCGTGGTCGTCAACGTCCGGCCCAACGTCACGCGCCGGGAATACGACGAGCTCAAGGCGATCCTGCACCACGCCGCGCGCCGCCCCCCGGGGAGCGAGCCCCGCGACGCGGGCCTGGAGGCGCGCCTGCGCGGTCGGATCGCCTGGGTGGCGCAGCTGCATCCCGAGCGCGGCGCGAAGCTGCGCCGGCGCCTGGCCGAGATCGACTGGGGGCCCGCCGGCCGGCGAGGTCCGGGGGGACGGGTAGGCTGACCGCATGCCGCTCACGGCCGCGACTCCCCGTCGTGCCGGCAAGCACACCGACAGCGGCCATGACCTGAGCGTCATCGGCGGCCTGTCCGCGCTCAGCCTCGATGCGCTGTCGAGCGTCGCGTACGAGTTGTCGCTCGGAATCCTGCTCGGCGCGATGCTCGTCGGCCTGTCGGTGCTGATCCGCGTCCACCACTTCGTCCCGCGCGGCGGCGTCACGCTGCTCGCCCAGGCGACGGCCGGCGCGTTCGGCACCGGCGTCCCGTTCTACATCTCCAACCTCGCCGTCACGCTCGTGCTCGCGCTCGCCGCCAACACCAGCTTCGGCGGGCTGCCGGTGCTGATGAGCCTGCTCGCGCGCGATCACCGGCTCCCGCACCTGTTCTACCTGCGGGCCGAGCGGCCCGTCTACCGCCACGGGATCGTCGCCCTCGCGCTGGCCTCGACGGTGCTGCTGATCGCGGTCGGCGCGCAGACCAGCCGGCTGATCCCGCTGTTCACGATCGGCGTGTTCGTCGGGCTGACGATCAGCCAGATCGGGCTGGTGCGCCACTGGCGCAGCGAGCGCCCGCCGGGATGGCGGCGCCGGGCGGTGCTCAACGGGTCCGGCGCGACGATGACGGCGATCGCCGTCGTCGTGTTCCTGTCAACGAAGTTCCTGGAGGGCGCGTGGGTGGTGGTGCTCGCGGTGCCGCTGCTGATGTGGCTGTTCTCGCACACCGAGAGCTACTACGCCAAGGTCGCGCGCGAGCTCCGGCTGGGCCGGACCCCGCGCCATCCCCGCCGGCGCGACAGCATCGTGATCGTGCCCAGCTCGACGGTCAACGTGCTCACCGAGCGCGCGGTCAGCGCCGCGCTCTCGCTCGGCGAGACGGTCGTGGCCCTCGCGGTCGCCGGCGACGCCGAGGAGCGCGCCCAGATCGAGCGCGACTGGGCCGACTGGGCCTGCGGGATCCCGATCGAGGTGCTGGTCGACCCGCAGCGCCGTCTGATCCGCACCGTGCTGCGCTACATCGAGTCGATCGACGGCGAGAACGCCACGATCACCGTGCTCGTGCCCGAGATCCGCCCGGCCAAGCGCCGCCACGAGATCCTCCACAACCAGCGCGGCCGGCTGCTCGAAACCGTGCTCAAGGATCGCACCGACGTCGTGATCGCCACGCTTCCGTTCCACATCCACGACTGATGCCGGCCGCCGGCGCGGCCCGCTCGGACCTCAGTTGTCGGCGGCGTGCCCGGCGCCGCGGTGCACCAGCGTGCCGACCGCCGCGCCGACCCGTTGGCGGATCAGGGACCCGTCGACGAGCGCGCGATGGGCTGCGAGGTGCTCGCGCAGCAGGCGGGCGTTGACGAGCGCGCGAAGCGAGCGGTTGACCGAGCCCTCCCAGCTGAGGAAGCGCAGCCCCACCATCCCGTCCTCCTGGTGGGTGACCTGAGCGCGACCGGCGTACCGGAAGTGGGGGCCGGCGAGCTCGAACCGGGAGATCTCCGCCGGCTGCATGCGCCGGCGGCCGGCGAAGATCAGCATTCCGCCCTCCGACAGGTTCTCGACAGGCGCGTCGATGCACTTACGCCCTCTCGGTCTCACGCTGGCCGAGAGGTCCAGCGTGTCGGTGATACGAGGGAACCGGCGAGATTGGGCCATATCAACACCTCAGACAGGAAAGCCGCCGACCAAGCTGCGTGCGTACCCGAACGTCGCCGCCCACGATAAACCCCGGCGACAGATGGGTCAACGCAACAGCTTTCGCGAGGGATAGCACAAATGCGACATCACTCGCTGCGGTGCTCGCAAACCGTACAGCCTGCCGGGCGGATCATGCCGGGTAGAGTCCCGCGCGGCCATGCCGGATTCTCCGTCACCGCGGCCCGCCGCCCGGCCGGAGGCCGTGGTCGCCGGTCACGTGTCGCTCGACGTGTTCCCGACGTTCCATGGGCCGCCGGCGATCGAGCCGGGACGGCTCGTCGTCGTCGGCCCGGCATCGGTGTCAACCGGTGGTGTCGTGGCCAACGTCGGCGTGGCCCTGCACCGGCTCGGAGTCCCGGTGAGCCTGATCGCCAGGGTGGGCGACGACATGTTCGGGCGCGCCGTGCTCGACGCGCTGGCGAGCCACGGCGCCGGGCTCCAGGACGGGATCGCGGTCGCCGACGCCGAGCCGACCAGCTATTCGATCGTGGTCGCGCCGCCCGGCGAGGACCGCAGCTTCCTGCACTGCCCGGGCGCCAACGCGACGTTCTGCGCGGCCGACGTCCCGGCCGACCGGCTCGCCGGCGTCCGGCTGTTTCACTTCGGATACCCGCCGCTGATGCCGCGGATGTACGCGAACGGGGGCGCCGAGCTGCGCGACCTGTTCGCGCGGGTCTCGCGCGGGGGCACGGCCACGTCGTTGGACATGTGCGATCCCGACCCCGACAGCGATGCCGGGCGCGTGGACTGGACCGAGGTGCTGGGCGCGGTGCTGCCGTTCGTCGACGTGTTCGCGCCGAGCATCGGCGAGCTCGAGCTGATGATCGCCGGGCCGGGGCGCCGGGGTTCGGCCGCCGGGCGGGCCGGGCCGGTCGCCGACCACGCCCGCCTGCGCGAGCTCGGCCTGCGCCTGACGGCGATGGGAGCCGCGGTGGCGGCGATCAAGCTCGGCGATCAGGGGCTCTACCTGCGGACGGCGTCGGATCCGGTCCGGATCGGCGCGTTCTGCGAGCGCGCGGGGCTGCGAGCCGATGACTGGCGCGACCGTGAGCTGCTGTCGCCGTGCTTCTCGCCGCGGGCGGTCAGGGGCACGACGGGATCCGGTGACGCGACGATCGCCGGACTGCTGGCGGCACTGCTGCGGGGCGACGATCCGGCGCAGGCGGCGACCGGCGCCACCGCGGTCGGAGCCTGCAGCGTCGAGGCGGTCGATCCGACGAGCGCGATCCCGGACTGGACCCGCGTGGCGGCGCGGATCGCGCACGGTTGGCCCCGCCTGCCGACCTCGGTGCGGGTGGCCGACGGCGTCACGGTGGCGCACGACGCCACCGGGACGATGACGCTGACGGCACCCCCGCCTCGCTGACCTCGGTCGCGCGGCGTCCAGCGACCGCGCCGGCCCGAATGCGACAGGTGTCGGCTGAGCGGCCGAGACGCTCAAGAGCGCCGCGTGGCCGCCGACAGAAGATCCTGTATGCGTCATCCCGCCCGCCCGGCGATCCTCCTCTCGCTCACGCTCGTCTCGGCCGCGCTGTGCTGCGCGCCCGCAGCGAGCGCGGCGCCGGTGATCACCGAGTTCCCGCTGACGGCCAGCGGCCTCGGACCGCTGGCGATCACCTCCGGCCCGGGCGGCGATCTGTGGTTCACCGAGAGCGGCGCCGGCGATGTCGGCATCAGCACGCCGGGCGGGTCGGTCTCGCAGGTCACCGGGCTGAGCGGGCCGGCACAGGGGATCGCCGTCGGCAGCGACGGCAATATCTGGCTCACCGAGCCCGCCGCCGACAAGATCGCCCGCGTGACGCCGGGGCACGCGGTGACCGAGTTCGCGCTGCCGGCCGGGGCGCTGCCGACCTCGATCACGTCGGGCCCGGACGGGAACCTGTGGTTCACCGAATCGGGGCTGCCGGCCGCGATCGGGCGGATCACCCCGTCAGGGACGGTCACGACCTTCCGAACGGGGCTCGACGCGGTGAGCGTCCCGACGTCGATCACCGCAGGCCCGGATGGGAACCTGTGGTTCACCGACTCGGGCCTGCCCGCCGCGATCGGGCGGATCACGACGGCGGGCGTGATCACCGAGTTCGACACCGGCCTCAACGTGCTCGCCGATCCGACGTCGATCACCGCGGGCCCCGACGGGAATCTGTGGTTCACCGCCGCGGGCCTCCCGTCCGCCGCGATCGGGCGGATCACCCCCGCCGGGGCGATCACCGAGTACACGACCGGGCTGACCGCCCAGGGCGAGCCGAGCGCAATCGTCTCGGGGCCGTCACAGAGCCTGTGGTTCACCGAGTTCGGCAGCCCCGGCCGGGTCGGACAGATCACGACCGCCGGGGCGATCTCGGAGTTCGCGACACCGACGTCCGGCAGCGCGCCCAAGGGGATCACGGTCGGTCCCGACGGCGATCTGTGGTTCACCGAGTCCGGCGGCGCGGGCCAACTCGGCCGCGTGTCGCTGACGACCGGCCCGATCACGCCGGCCGCGCCGCAGGCCGCCACGCTGCCGCCCGCCGCCGTCACCCAGACGACGGTCACCCTCAACGGCGAATCTGACCCCAAGGGCGTCGCCACCACCTACCACTTCGACTGGGGGTCGACGGCGGCCTACGGTCAGCGCACGCCGGCGGCCGCCGACGCCACGGTCGGCGCCGACTCCACCGAGCATCTCCTGTCCCAGACGCTCACCGGCCTGCGGCCCGGAAGCACGTACCACTTCCGGATCGTGGCGACCGACTGCGGCGGCTGCCAGGCGGGGACGACCGACGGCGCCGACCTGAGCTTCACCACCGCGAGCGCGCCGTCGACGTCGACGGGCTCGGGCGGGTCGAGCGGATCGAACGGTTCGGGCGGAGCGGGCGGTTCGGGCGGAGCGGGCGGGTCCGGTGGCTCGGGCGGCTCGGGCACCGCGGCGGCGCCCACGGTCGACCACACGGCGGTCGCCGGCGTCGTCTCCGGGACCGTCCTGGTCAAGGTCCCCGGCTCCGCCGGGCTGTGGCCGCTGAGCACGGCCGGTGGGGACATCCCGATCGGCTCGCTGGTCGATGCCGCCGCCGGCACCGTGCGCGTCACGACGGCGCTCGGCCGCAGCGGCCGGACGCAGTCGGCGACGGTCTGGGGCGGAGAGTTCGTGCTCGGCCAGACCGCCGCCGGTCACGGGATGACGACGTTCACGCTGCCCGCCCCGAGCGGCTGCAGCGCCGCCGCGCCCGGCGTCGAGTCCCGCGCGCTGGCGGGCGCCAAGAAACCCGTCCCCAGCCTGTGGGCCAAGGACAATCACGGCCAGTACAGCACCCGCGGCATCAACAGCGTCGCCACCGTCCGCGGCACCTGGTGGAAGACCGTCAACGGCTGTGCCGGCACGCTGACCTTCGTCAAGCGGGGCGTGGTGAGCGTGCGCGATCTGCGGCGACGGACGACGATCACCGTCACCGCGGGGCACGGCTACCTGGCGCGGCCCTGACGCGCCGGCGGTCATGCGAGGTCTCCCCGCACGCTCGCCCCGGACGCTGGCGGCGCTGACCGCCGTCCTCGTGGCGCTCGTCGGCGGGCTCGTGCCGCTGGCCGCCGCGGCATGGCCCGGCCTCGAGCACGACACGATCGACGCCCGGTTCGGCCTGCGGGGCGCGAGCCGGCCGTCCGACGTGGTCGTGGTGGGAATCGACGACCGCACGTTCAGCGACTTCACCAACGCCGGACTGCACTCGCAGTGGCCGTTCCCGCGCCGCTACTACGCCCGGGTGATCGACAACCTCAAGCGCGCCGGGGCGCGGGTGATCGCGATCGACATCCAGTTCACGGAGCCGACCGACCCGGCCGACGACGACGCCCTGTACGGCGCCGTGGCGGGCGCGGGCAACGTCGTGCTGTCGACCACCGAGGTCAACCGTTCCGGTGGCACCGACGTGCTGGGCGGCGACGCCAACCTGCGCCGGGCACACGCCGTCGCGGCGGCGACCAACATGCCGCAGGACTCCGACGGGGTGATCCGCAGCTACCCGTACTCGGTTCTCGGTCTCGACAGCTTCGCGGTGGCGACGGCCCGCGCGGCCGGGCGCCCGATCAGCCTCGCCCGTTTCCACGATGACGCCGCATTGATCGACTTCCGCGGACCTCCGGGCACGATCCGCGAGATGTCGATGTCGGCGGTGTACCGCGGGCGCTTCGATCCGCGGCGGTTCGCGGGCAAGATCGTCGTCGTCGGCGCCACCTCGGCCACGCTGCAGGACCTGCATGCGACCTCGACGACGCGGTCGACCCCGATGGCGGGCGCCGAGCTCCAAGCCAACGCGATCTGGACCGCGCTGAACCGCAACCCGCTGTCGCCGGCGCCGGCGTGGCTGGCCTGGCTGGCGGTCGTGGTCTGCGCCGTCGCCGCGCCGCTGGCGTCGCTGCGCTTCCGCGTCGCCGCGTCGGCGCTGATCGCCTCCGCGATCGGCGCCGTCTACCTGGTGGTCGCGCAGCTGTCATTCGATTCGGGAACCGTCCTGATCGTCAGCTATCCGCTCGTGGCCGGGGCGGTCGGAACGGTCGGCGCGCTCGGCGCCCATTACGTCGCCGCCTACCTCGAACGCGATGCCTACCAGCGGCGGTTGCACGAGAGCCAGCTGGAGCTGATCCAACGGCTCGCGGGCGCGGTCGAGTCCCGGGATGCCGAGACCGGCGAGCACACGCAGCGGATCGGGCTGCTGTGCCGCCGCCTCGCGCTGGAGATCGGCTGGAGCGCGAGCGAGGCTCAGGCGCTGATGTGGGCGAGCGTCGCGCACGACATCGGCAAGATCGGCATCGCCGACACGATTCTGCTCAAGGCAGGCCCGCTGGACGCGTCGGAGTGGGAGACGATGAAGACCCACACGACGGTCGGGGCCCGGCTGCTGGCCGGCTCCGACAATCCGCTGATGCAGATGGCCGAGACGATCGCGCTCACCCACCACGAGCGCTGGGACGGCAGCGGTTACCCGGCGGGCCTCGCCGGCGAGGCGATCCCGCTCGTGGGCCGCATCTGCGCGGTCGTCGACGTCTACGACGCGCTGCTATCCAAGCGCAGCTACAAGGAGGCCTGGCGGATGGACGACGTCCTCGCCGAGATCGAGCGCAGCAGCGGCACCCACTTCGACCCCGAACTGGTCGGCGCCTTCCTGCGCCTCGCCCCCCGCCTGGACGACGAGCTGCAGGCCTCCTTCAGCCGCGAGCGCTCGCTGCCGGCGCTGCGCGCCGCCACGGCCTGAGCGCGCGCCGGCGATCGCCGCGCCGCCGTCGACGGCGACGACGATCGCGACGTGCCGCCTCCGGTTATGGGGTAATACGTCCTGTGATGTCGCGCCCGGTCTCGGAGTTGCTGCGCCGACGGTTGAAGTGTGGCCCGTCGGCGCCGCAACTGGCGCGGGAGGCGGCGCGGGGGGTCGACGCGATCGCCGCGATCGTCGAGGACGCCGCCCTGGTGGTGAGCGAGCTGGTCACCAACGCGGTCCGGCACTCCGGCTGCGACGAGGACGACGAGCTGGAGCTGCTGATCGAGGGCACGCCCGAGGGCGTGCTGATCTCGGTGTGGGACGTGGGCCGGTCCGACAGCGAGCCGGTGCTGCGCCCGCGCGGCTCGGGACCCGGGGGCCTGGGCCTGCACATCGTCGCGGCCGTGGCCAGCCGCTGGGGCGTGGACGGGTCGCCGGGCGTCCGCGTCTGGGCGGAGATCGCCGGCGCTTGACGGCCGGCGCGCCCGGCCGCCTCGAGGCGACCGGGCGCGGCGTCAGGACCTCATCCGCGGGTCGACGAGACGGGCGAGGTGCTGCCCGTGGCGGTCGTGCTGATCGCGGTGGTCGAGACCACGGTGGCGGGCTTGGCGACCGCGAACTTGTTGCCGGCCATGGCCGGTCCTGCCGCGACCGCTGAGAGCGCGACGGCGAGCAGTCCGCGTACGGCTGCCCGGCGTGAGCGGCGGCTGAAAAGGCACTTCGTCATCGTACGCACCTTCCGTGGTGTGCACTGGCAACCGAGCTATCTCACGACGTGAGACCTCTGGCTTTGCGTCGCCGGCTCGCGCCGGGTTTGCCCTTTTCAGTATCGGTTGTGAGGTTGTGAGTGTGTTCTCGGCCGGGGCGCGCCGAGATCGACATCGAAGGTGGTCGCGCTGGACGGATATACGACGGCGGCGCTCAACACGGCGACGGTGGCAGTCGATCACTCCAGTGCGATGTCGCAGCAGCCCACCCTGGAGGAGCAGGAGCTCCTCGCCGAGACCCTGCGGCGGGTCCGTCAGCGCATCCCCGCCCGTGAATCGGCGGCCGAGATCCTCGTCGCCATCGGCTTCGTGCTGGCGGCGGTGGCGATCTGGCTGATCGATCCGCCCCGCTGGTGGGCCTGGGCGCCGGCGCTGCTGTGCAGCGTCGTGCTCGTGCTGGCGATCCGCGTGCGCTTCGACACCCCGTTCGGATTCACCGGCGCCACCCAGCTGGGATTCGTGCCGCTGCTGTTCGCGCTGCCGGTGGCCGCGGTGCCGTTCGTGGTGGCGGCGGCGCTCCTGGTCGCGCTCCTTCCCGAGGTGGTCGGCGGCGAGGTGCGAGCCGGCCGGCTGCTGTTCTGCTTTGGCAACGCGTGGTTCGCGATCGGTCCCGCGGCGGTGTTCGCGCTGTCGGGCACCTCGCCGCGACACGCCGGCGCCGGCCTCCTGCTCGCCGCCCTGGCGGCGCAGTTCGCGCTGGACTTCGCGGTCTCGACGCTGCGCTTCGCCGATCGCGAGGCCGGTCTGTTCGTGCAAGTGCGCGAGACCTGGGTGTATGCCAACGACGCCGCCCTCTCGGCGATCGCGATCCTCGTCGCGCAGGACGTCGGCCGGACGCCGCTGGCGGCGTTGGCGCCGCTGCCGCTGCTGGGGTTGCTCGCGGTGTTCGCGCGCGAGCGACACCGGCGCATCGAGAGCCTGATCGAGCTCAACGAGGCCTACCGCGGGACCGCGCTCGTGCTGGGCGACGTGGTCGCGGCCGACGACGGCTACACCGGCGAGCACAGCCGCGGCGTGGTGGCGCTGGCGCTCGAGCTCGGCGCGAGGCTCGGGCTCGACGCGCAGCAGCGGCGCAACCTCGAGTTCGGGGCGCTGCTGCACGACGTCGGGAAGATCGCGATCCCCAAGGAGATCATCAACAAGCCGGGCACGCTCGATCCCCGCGAGTGGCA
>JBELAG010000177.1:0-12118 GCA_049509055.1 Solirubrobacteraceae bacterium | reverse complement strand
GACTCCGGCGACTACGTCAAGACGCTCGACAAGCTGCTGGAGCACGTCGACGTCGCGGCGTTCCGCGCCGAGCAGGAGCAGCTGCGCGCCCAGGGCATCTATCGCGGGCTCGGCTTCTGCACCTGGACGGAGATCTGCGGGCTCGCCCCGTCGCGGATCACCGGACCGGCCGGGGTGGGCGTCCAGGCCGGGCTGTGGGAGTCGGCGATGGTCCGCATCCACAACACCGGCGCGGTCACCGTCTACTCCGGCACCTCGCCCCACGGCCAGGGGCTCGACACCGCGTTCGCCCAGATCGTCGCCGACCGGCTCGGCGTCGACCCGTCGGTCGTCGAGGTCATCCACGGCGACACCGCGATGGGCCCGGAGGGACGTAACACGTACGGCTCGCGCTCGCTGGCCACCGGGGGCGAGGCGGTCGTCCGCGCCACCGACAAGATCGTCGCCAAGGCCAAGGCGATCGTCGCCGCCGAGCTCGAGGCCGCGCCCGAGGATATCGAGGTGTCCGACGGCAGGTTCTCGGTGCGCGGATCCCCGGACAAGGGGATGGCGCTCGCCGACATCGCGGGGATCGCCTACATCGGGGCGGTGCCCGAGGGCATGGAGCCCGGGCTGGAGGAGACGACGTTCTATGACCCGGAGAACTTCGTGTTCCCGTTCGGCGCCCACGCCTGCGTCGTCGACGTCGACCCGGAGACCGGCAAGGTGACGGTGTTGCGCTACGTCGCGATCGACGATTGCGGCAACCCCGTCAACCCGCTGCTGATCGACGGCCAGATCCACGGCGGCGTGGTCCACGGCATCGGCCAGGCTCTCTACGAGCACGTGCACTACGACGAGGCCGGCCAGCTGATCACGGGCACGTTCGTCAACTACGCGCTGGCCACGGCGGCCGAGCTGCCGAGCTTCGAGACCGATCGGACGGTGACGCCGTCGCCGGTCAACTCGATGGGCGTCAAGGGCGTCGGGGAGGCGGGCACGATCGCCGCCAGCGCCGTCGTCACCAACGCCGTGATCGACGCCATCCGGCCGCTCGGCGTCGACTACATCAACATGCCGCTCAGCCCCCGCCGGGTGTGGGAGGCCATCAACGAGAGCCAGGGCGCACGCCCGGAGGGAGGGCACTGATGATTCCCGCCGAGTTCGACTACACCGCGCCCGAGTCGCTGGAGGATGCGATCAAGGCGCTCGTGGACGGGGGCGAGGACGCCAAGCTGCTGGCCGGCGGTCACTCGCTGATCCCGTTCATGAAGCTGCGGATCGCGGCGCCGTCGCTGCTCGTCGACCTGCGCAAGGTCCCGGGCCTGCACGGCGTCCAGCGCGAGAACGGGCACTGGAGGATCGGAGCGCTCACGCCGCACGCGGTGCTCGAGCGATCCCCCGAACTGGGGATCGTGTCCGAGGTCGCCGCCACGATCGCCGATCCGCAGGTCCGCCATCGCGGGACGATCGGCGGTTCGCTCGCCCACGGTGACGCCTCGGCCGACCTGCCGGCGGTGATGCTGATCACCGAGGCGGAGGTGACGTTGCAGGGCTCCGCCGGCCAGCGCACGGTGGCCGCCGCCGACCTGTTCAAGGGCTACATGACGACCGCGGTGGCCGCCGACGAGGTGCTCACCGAGATCCGGGTCCCGGCGCTGGACGGTTACGGCCACGCCTACCACAAGTTCAACCGGCGCTCCGAGGATTGGGCGATGGTGGCGGTCAGCGCCGTCGTCAAGGCCTCGGGCGGCACCTGCGAGGACATCCGCATCGGGCTGACCAGCATGGGCCCGGTGCCGCTGCGGGCGACCGCCGTCGAGGAGGCGCTGCGCGGCACGGAGCTGAGCGCGGAGAACATCGCCGCCGCCGCCGCGCACGCGGCCGACGGGACGACGCCCCCGTCCGACCTCAATGCGTCGGTCGACTACAAGCGCCATCTGGCACGGGTGCTGTGCCGCCGCGCGATCCAGGACGCCGTTGCCAAGGGCTGAGCGCCTATCATCGATGGCAAGGTGAAGCTCGCGGACGTGCTGTCAGTTCAATCCGCGAGCGACGCCCTCGCCGGTCAGGGCTACCTGGCCGATCGGCCGCTGTCGCTGGCCATCCACCTGGCGGTCACGCTCGAGCAGCCGCTGCTGCTCGAGGGCGAGGCGGGCGTCGGCAAGACGGAGGTCGCGCGGGCGCTGTCGGCCGCGCTCGGCGCGCGTTTCATCCGCCTGCAGTGCCATGAGGGCATCGACCTCCATCACGCCGTCTACGACTGGGACTACTCGCGTCAGCTGCTCGCGCTGCGGGCGGCCGAGGGGGGCGTCGACGAGGGCGAGCTGTTCGCCCGGCGGTTCCTGCTGCGCCGCCCGCTGCTGGAGGCGCTGGAATCCGACCCCGCCCAAGCGGTCGTGCTGCTGATCGACGAGATCGACCGCGCCGACGACGAGTTCGAGGCGTTCCTGCTCGAGTTCCTGTCGGACTTCGCGGTCACGATCCCGGAGCTGGGGACGGTGAGCGCGCAGCGGCGCCCGATCGTGATCCTCACCTCCAACCGCACGCGCGAGTTACATGACGCGCTCAAGCGCCGCTGTCTCTATCACTGGATCGACTATCCGGCCCCCGAGCGCGAGCGCGAGATCGTGCGCGCGCGGCTCCCCGAGGTCCCCGAGCGGATCGCCGACCGCGTCGTCGCCGCGGTCGCCCGGCTGCGCGACCAGGGCGACCTCTACAAGCTGCCGGGCGTCGGGGAGACGATCGTGTGGGCGCAGGCGCTGCTGGCGCTCGGCGACGACGCCGAGCTCGACGAGACGCTCGGGGTGGCGCTCAAGGTCCACGAGGACGTGCTGCGGGTGCGCGAGCGGGGGGTGCTGGAGGGTGTCTGAGCCGGCCGACGCGGTCGTCGGCCGCCTCGGCGAGCTGGCCGGGGCGTTACGCGGTCAGGGGGTGAGGGTCGGCGTGGGCGAGCTGCTGACGGCGGTCAGCTGCGTCGACGCGGTGGACTGCGCGTCGCGCGAGGACGTGCGCCTCGGGCTGCGCACCGTGTTGTGCTCGCAGCGCAGCGACCTCGAGCGCTTCGATCGTGCGTTCACGGCGGTGTTCGGCGACGGGCGCCTGCCCGGCATCGACCAGGCGCTGGCCGACCTCGGCTCGATCGAGCGCGCGGCGCTGCCGTCGGTCGGCGTGCCCGACCCGGCGGGCGGCCGGGCCGAGCGCGACTCCGAGCCGGTGCCGGCCGCCTGGAGCGAGATCGAGCTGCTGCACGACAAGGACTTCGCCCGCTATACCCCGGCCGAGATGGCGCTGGCCCGTGAGCTGATCGCCCGGCTGGCGCGACGCCATCCGACCCGGCTGTCGCGGCGCACGCGGCCGTCGCGCCGGCGGGGGCGCGTCCCTGACCTGCGCCACACGGTGCACGCATCGCTGCGGACCGCCGGCGAGCCGCTGCACCGCCGCTGGCGCGCCCCCAGCCGCCGTCCGCGCCAGCTGGTGCTCGTCTGCGACGTGTCGGGCTCGATGGCGCCCTACGCGCGAATGCTGTTGCAGTACCTGCATGCATGCGTGGCGGCCCGGCGCCGCGTCGAGGCGTTCGCGTTCGGGACGCGCCTGACGCGGATCACCCACGAGCTCGGCGGGCGCGACCACGACCGCGCGCTGGAGCGGGCGGCCGCGGCGGTCACCGACTTCTCGGGCGGGACGCGGATCGGAGCGGCGATCGCCGAGCTCAACCGCGTCCACGGCCGGCGCCTCGGGCGCGGGGCGGTGGTCGTCGTGCTGTCGGACGGCTGGGACCGCGGCGACCCGGCGCAGTTGGAGGCCGAGATGGCGCGCCTGCGGCGGGCCGCCTACCGGCTCGTGTGGCTCAATCCGCTCGCCGCCCACCCTGACTACGAGCCGCTCGCCCGCGGGATGCAGGCCGCGGTTCCCCACACCGATCAGCTGCTGGCGGGTAACTCGCTGGCGTCGCTCGAACACCTGGCCGCGATCCTGGAGGAGATGTGAACGACGTTCTGCCCGATCTGAACAGCTGGACCGAGCGCGGCGACCGGATTGTGCTGGCGACCGTGGTCGCGGTCAAGAAGTCCGCGCCCCGCCCGCCCGGGGCCAAGATGGCGGTCAACGCCGACGGCGAGATCATCGGCGCCGTCTCCGGCGGCTGCGTCGAGGGCGCGGTGATCGAGGCCGCCGACGAGGTGTTGCGCAGCGGCGTGCCGCGGCTGATGCACTTCGGGATCGCCGACGAGGAGGCGTGGGACGTGGGCCTGCCGTGCGGCGGCGAGATCGACGTCTGGGTCCAGGCCCATCAGCCCGGCCGCTTCACCGAGATCGCCTCGCTCGGCGGACGCGCGGCGGAGGTCACGCTGCTGGAGGGAGCCGGCGCCGGCGCGAAGCTGCTCTACGAACAGGACGGCAGCGTGTCGGGCTCGCTCGGCTCCCCTGAGCTCGACGCCGAGGCCCGCGCCGCCGCCGAGGATCTCCTGTGGGCCGAGACGTCGGAGCTGCGCGGTCCGCTGTTCATCGACGTCGTCGCCCCGGCGCCGAGGGTGATCGCCTTCGGGGCGGTGCCGATCGCCGCGGCGCTGTGCACGCTGGCCCGCGCCACCGGCTGGCGGCCCTACGTCGTCGATCCGCGCCCGCGGTTCGCCACCCAGGACCGCTTCCGGGACGCCGAGCAGGTGATCGCGGCGTGGCCCGATCAGGCTTTCGCGCAGCTCGGCGGGATCGATCCGGCCACCTCGATCGTCGTGCTCACCCACGACCCCAAGCTCGACGACGCGGCGCTCACGATCGCGCTGCGCTCGCCCGCGCGCTTCGTCGGCGCGATGGGCTCGCGGCGCGCCCAGGAGTCGCGGCGCGAGCGGCTGGTCGCCGCCGGTCTCAGCGACGACGAGCTCAGCCGGCTGGCCGCGCCGGTCGGGCTCGATCTCGGCGCGCTCAGCGCCGAGGAGACCGGGCTGTCGATCCTCGCCGAGATGGTGGCGACCCGCCACGGTCGTGACGGCGGGCGGCTCGCCGTCGCGCAGGGGCGGATCCACGAGATCGCCGCCTGACACCCGTGGGGGCCCGGCCCCGGGCGGGAGCGCGAACGCGGCCCCGGTCGCCGGGCTCGTGCTGGCGGCGGGCGGCGGGACCCGGTTCGGCGCCGAGCCCAAGCAGCTGGCCGAGGTCGGCGGCCGGCCGCTGTTGCAGTGGGCGGTCAGCGCGCAGTGCGCGGCGCGGTCGCTGGCGCGGGTGGTGGTGGTCCTCGGCGCGCAGGCCGAGGCGATCCGCCCGCAGATCGACTTCGGGCGCGCGGAGGTCGTGGTCTGCGAGGACTGGAGCTCGGGCCAGGCCGCGTCGCTGCGCCGCGGTCTGATCGCCGTCGGGGGGGCCGGCCGGGTGGTGGTGACGCTCGGCGACGCGCCGCTGATCACCACCGAGGTGATCGAGCGGTTCGCCGGCGAGCCGGCCGGGACCCGCGCGGTGTACGACGGGCGTCCCGGCCATCCGGTCGTGCTGGGCCCGGAGCACATCGCGGCGCTCGTCTCCCAGCAGGTGGATGCGGGCGCGCGCGGGCTCCTGCGCGGCGGTCCGGTGATCGAGGTCGGCCGGCTGTGCTCGGGACGCGACGTCGACACCCCCGAGGACCTCGCCGCGGTCCGCGCGCTCGCCGCCGCCACCCAGCGCGCATAGCCCTCCCGCTCAGGACCGCCCGGCGGGCTCGGTGAAGCTCGCCGCGGGCGCCACCGCCACCAGCCCTGACGGATTGATCATCGGATGGGTGCGGTAGTAGTGGGCGCGGATCTCGTCGAAGTCGACGGTCTCCGCGACTCCCGGCCATTGATACAGGTCCCGGGCATAGGGCCACAGGTGCTCGTACTCGATCAGCTTGCGCAGCGAGCACTTGAAGTGGATCTGGTAGACGGCGTCGAAGCGCACGAGCGTGGTGAACAGCCGCCAGTCGGTTTCCAACGGCCCCTCCCCGAACAGGAAGCGGCGGTCGGTGAGCCGGGCGTCGAGCCCGTCGAGCGTGTCAAACAGCGCGGCCACCGCGTCCTCGTAGACCTCCTGACGGGTGGCGAAGCCCGCCTTGTAGACGCCGTTGTTGACGGTGTCATAGATTCGGAGGTTGAGCGCGTCGATCTCGCCGCGCAGCGCCTCGGGATACAGCTCGACGGGATGCTCGGCGAGTGGCGCGAACACGGTGGAGAGCATCCGCAGGATGTCCGCGGACTCGTTGCAGACGATCGTGCGTCGCTCGCGGTCCCACAGCACGGGCACGGTGACGCGCGCGTCGTAGGCGGGATCGGCGGCGGCGTAGGCCTCAGACAGGGACCGAAAGCCGTTGACCGGGTCGGTGTACTCGCCGCCGCTGAACGCCCAGCCGCGCGCGTCGCGCAGGGGGTCGACGAACGAGACGCCGATGACCTGCTCCAGGCCCATCAGCCGCCGGCCGATCAGGGTCCGGTGCGCCCACGGGCAGGCGCGCGCCACGTACAGGTGGTAGCGGCCGGCGGCGAGCGGAAATCCGCTGGACCCGTCGGCGGTCACCGCGTTGCGAAAGCTGCTCGGCTGGCGCCGGAACGAGCCGTCGTCGCCGCCTTCGCGGCCGAGGGAGAACGGGCGGGCATGAGTGCTCATCGATCCAGCGTACGCCCCGCCTTCACCGTTTATCGTGTGGGCGGCATGAGCAGCGATCGCGACCCGCCCCCGGCAGGCGAGCAGGCCGAGCGGGCCGACCGCTTCCGGGCCGCGCACCGGCCCGGTTCCCCGCTGCTGCTGCCCAACCCGTGGGATGCGGGCTCCGCCCGGCTGCTGGCCTCGTTGGGTTTCGCCGCGCTGGCGACCACGAGCAGCGGCTTCGCGGCGACGCTCGGCCGCCTCGACGGATCAGTCTCGCGCGAGGAGGCCCTGGCGCATGCCGCGGCGATCGTCTCGGCGGTCGACGTGCCCGTGTCAGCCGACCTGGAGAGCGGCTTCGCCGACTCGCCCGACGGGGTCGCGGTGACGGCGGCCGGCGCGGTCGCCGCCGGCCTGGCGGGCTTCTCGATCGAGGACTACTCGGGCCGCGGGCCGGACCCGATCTACGATCGCGACCTCGCGGCCGAGCGGGTGCGGGCCGCCGCGGAGATCGCCCACGGCGGCCCGGCCCGGCTGGTGCTCACCGCGCGCGCCGAGAACTTCCTCCACGGGCGCGTCGACCTCGATGACACCATCGCCCGTCTGCAGGCCTATCAGGAGGCCGGCGCCGACGTTCTCTACGCGCCCGGCCCGACGCGCTCGCAGGACATCCGGGCGATCGTCTCGTCGGTCGATCGCCCGGTCAACGTCCTGGCTCGTGGCGGCGCCCCGTCGGTCGCCGAGCTGGCCGCGCTCGGCGTCAGCCGGATCTCGGTCGGCGGTGCGTTCGCGTTTGCGGCGATCGAGGCGCTGGTCGAGGCCGCGCGCGAGCTGCGGGACGCCGGCACCTACGCGTTCGCCGCGCAGGCCGCCGCCGGTGCCCGGGCCGCCCGCGAGGCGTTCGGCGCTCCGTCGGCGTAGCGCCGCGCGCGACGTCAGGCCGCGGCGCGGCGGGAGACGAGCGGGGGGCGCTCGATCTGGTCGCCGCCGATCATCCGCGGCTCCTCCCCATCCGGGGTCATGAACACCGTCGGCAGCGGCCCCGCCAGCCGGCCTTCGCGCTCCAGCCGCGAGGCGAGCGCCCGCAGGACCGCGAACGCCATCGGGCCGAGCTCACGCAGCGACTGGTGGGCGTTCTGGCGGACGTCGAGATCGACCTGCGCGATCGCGTCGAGCCCGACCGCCCGGTAGGCGTCGAGCAGCAGCGCGATGTCGACGCCGTAGCCGGTGACGAACGGGATCGCCTCCAGCAGCTCCCGCCGCGCCGCCACCTCGCCCGCCAGGGGCTGCGCCACCGCCGCCAGGTCGGGATAGAACAGGTTGAGCAGCGGCCGGGCGGTGAGCTCGGTGACGCGGCCACCGCCGTCGGGAAGGGTGACGTCGCCGACCCGGAACGGACGCCGGTACAGGCCCTTGACGAACGAGATGCCGGTCCCGCACAGCAGCGGGCCGAGCAGGCCGCACGCGAAGTGCGCGCCGAAGTGCTCGGAGTCGGCGTCGAGGAAGCAGATCACGTCGCCGGTGAGAACCGGCAGCGCGCGCCACATCGCGTCCCCCTTGCCGAGCACGGGGCCGAGGGAGGGGAGGAGGTCCTGCTGATCGTGGACCTCGGCCCCGAGCTCGCGGGCGATCCGGGCGGTCGCGTCCGATGAGTGGTCGACGACGACGATCTGATCGATCGCGCCGCACTCGCGCAGCGGGACGAGCGACCTGATGATCGGTCCGATCGTGTGTTCCTCGTCCCGCGCGGGCAGGCAGACCGAGACGGTCGCCCGGCGCTCCTGCGCGAGCCGCGCCGGCGTGAACTCGGCGTGGTGGAAAGTGTGTGTGTGATACCAGGATCGGGCGCGGGCCGACATGCGCTGCAGAGCATGACAGGGGTCACTGCTCGGCACGACCGGGCAGCGCGGCGATCATCGCACCGCGCGTCGTTTAGCATCCTCGCTGAGGTCGAACCGTCGCGGGAAGGGGAAAACCGGCTGAGCGTCTGCTGCGTCAATCTGGAGTGGGGACGCTCGTCCGGGCGACGCGTCCACGGCGCGAGGGATCGCTCATGAGGGAGTTGCTGCGAATACCGGTGTTTCGCCGTCTCCTGGCGGCGTTCGCCCTCAACGAGCTGGCGTGGTCGGTCGGCACGCTCGCGCTCGCCGTGCTCGTCTACCGGCGCACCGGAAGCGCGCTGGGCTCGACGGGCTTCTTCCTGTGCTCGCAGGTCGTCCCCGCCGTGTTGTCACCGCCGCTGGTCGCCCGGCTGGACCGCATGCCCCCGGCGCGAGTGCTGCCGGCGATGTACGCGCTGGAGGCGGTTCTGTTCGGGGTGCTGGGGTGGATGACCAGTCGCTTCGCGCTCGTTCCGGTGCTGGCGCTCGCGCTCGCCGACGGCGTGGTGGCGAGCGCCGCGCGCTCGCTCGCCTGGACGGCGCGGGCGCAGGTCCTCAAGCCGCTGGACCTCCTGCACGAGGGCAACGCGGTGACCTATGGTGCGTTCTCGGTCTGTTACATGGGCGGTCCGCTGATCGGCGGCGCGGTCGTCGCCGCGGGCGGGACGATCGCGGCGCTGCTGGCCAACTCGGCCTTCTTCGCGGTGATGGCGGTCGTGCTGGCGACCGGTGCGCTGCCACGGGCGGTGCCGGAGGGCGGCCCGTCGTCGGGCCGTCTGCGAGCGGCGCTGGCCCACGTCCGATCCAATGACTGGATCGAGCGGCTGCTGATGCTCCAGTGCATCGGACTGGTGTTCTTCGCGATCTCGACCCCGGTCGAGGTCGTCTTCGCCCAGCACACGCTGCACGCCGGGGCGGGCGGCTACGGCGTGCTGATGTCCTGCTGGGGTGCCGGGGCGGTCGTCGGCAGCGCGGCGTACGCGCGCTGGAGCCGGCGCTCGGCGGCCGCGCTGATCGCCGTCAGCGCGGGGTGCCTCGGACTGGGCTTCGCCGTGATGGCGGTCGCGCCGACGCTGTGGGTGGCGGTGATCGGCGCGGCGCTCGGCGGCAGCGGCAACGCGATCGAGCTGGTGGCCGCGCGGACGGTCATCCAGGAGCGCACGCCGGAGGAGTGGATGGCGATCCTGATGAGCCTGGTGGACGTCATCATCCAGCTGGCGCCCGGGCTGGGGATCCTGCTGGGTGGCGTGATCACCACGCTGACCAACCCGAGGCTCGCGTTCGCGATCGCGGCCGCCGGCTCGTTCTGCTTCGCCGGCACCGTGTTCGCCGTCCTGCGGCCGTCGCAGACGTCCGCGCCCGGCGCCGGCGGGGATCAGGATTCCAGCGGCATGTCGTCGCGATCTCAGGGCAGCGGGTCACTGGTGTAGGCCGTGCGGCTCGCCTGCATCGACATCGGCTCCAACACGACGCGCCTGCTGGTCGCCGACCGGATCGGCAGGCAGCTGGTGGAGGTCCATCAGGAGCGCGCGTTCACCCGGATCGGGCGTGGGCTGTCGCCCGACGGCGCGATCTCCGAGCAGAAGATCGCCGAGGTGGTGGCGGTCGTGGTGGCGATGCTGGCGATCGCCGCCGATCAGGACGCTCCGTGCGTGCGCGGCGTGGCGACCGCCGCCGTCCGCGCGGCGTCCAACGGCGCCGCGCTCGTGCAGGCCGTCGGACAGGCGAGCGGCCTGCGCGTCGACGTGCTGTCATCCGCCGAGGAGGCGCGGCTGGCGTTCATCGGCGCCACGGCGATGCTCGACCGCGTCCCCGGCGGGGACGTGGGGGTGGTCGATGTCGGCGGCGGCTCGACCGAGGTGGTCGTCGGCTCGCCGCCGGACCGGATCGGCTGGTGGGCATCGGCGGAGCTGGGATCCGGCGGCCTCACCGAGCAGTGCATGGCGCGCGATCCGCCGACCGCGGCCGACATCGCCACCGCTCGCGCGCGGGTCGCCGCGGCGCTGGGCTCGCTGCGCGCGCCGCGGCCGGCCCTGGCGGTCGCCGTCGGCGGCAGTGCCACGTCGCTGGCCCGGCTGGCCGGACCGGTGCTCGACGCGGAGGCGCTGCGCCGGTCGCTGGCCGTCCTGTGCTGCGGCCCGTCCACCGAGGTCGCCGTGCGCTTCGCGGTCGATCCGCAGCGCGCGCGGCTGCTGCCCGCCGGCCTGCTCATCCTGGAGGGGGTGGCGGGGCTGTTGCGGGCCCCGCTGTCGGTGGGGAGAGGTGGCATTCGCGAGGGTGTGCTGCTAGAAGCTGTCGCACCGTGAGCCTCGATCCGGCGATCCCGCCCCGCGATGCGCTGGCCGATGTCCGGGTGCGGGCGCCGACCCGCGGCAACCGCCGGCTGGAGAAGCTGCTGGAGGCGGCCAACGCCGACGAGCAGCTGAAGGCCTGGTGGCACGTGTCGGCGGTCAACGCCACCCGCCGGCTCGGCATGTCGGATCACAGCTGGGTTCACATCCAGGTGGTGCTCAACATCGGCCTGCGGCTGTCGCGGCTGTTGTTTCGCCGGGGGGTGACGCCCAGCGTGGTGCGGGACTACGCGATGAGCGAGCGTGACGCCGAGGTCGTGGTCGCGGCGGGCTGCCTGATGCACTGCGTCGGCATGTCGATCCATCGTCATGACCATGAGCGCTACAGCCTGTTCCTCACCGCCGACAAGCTCGGTTCGCTGCTGGCGTCGGCCTACGAGGAGCCCGAGCGCTCGATCATCGTCGCCGAGACGATGCACGCGATCATCGGCCACCGCAGCGATGGGGCGCCGTTCACCGTCGAGGCGGGGATCGTGCGGGTCGCCGACGCGCTCGACATGGCGCGGGGCCGCTCCCGGGTGCCGTTCGAGTCCGGCCACCAGAACATCCATTCGCTGTCGGCGTACGCGATCGAGGAGGTCAAGATCTCGCCCGGCCGCGACCGCGCCGTGCGAATCGAGATTGCGATGTCCAACAGTGCCGGTATCTTCCAGGTGGACGAGCTGCTCGCCGAAAAGCTGCGCGGCTCGGGGCTCGAGGAGCACATCGAGGTGATCGCCCGCATCGAAGCCGAACACGAGCAACGCCTTCTGCAGGTGTTCAGGATCTAGTGGTCGGCAGGCCCGTAGAGTCGCTGCGCCTCCGCGCCGGGATCGCGACCGTGGCCGTGGTCGCTCTGGTCGTGGTCGTCTACGGCGGCTATGGCCGGCACTGGCCGTGGACCGGGATCAACGGCCACAGCGCGACCCTGTGGGAGTGGTTGCACCTGCTGCTGCTGCCGGTGGTCGTCTCGCTGCTGCCGCTGTGGGTGAGCCGGCGCACTCGCGTCGACCGCGCCACGAAGTCCGCCGGGCTGACGGCGCTCGGCGTGTTCACCGCCGTCGTGCTCGCCGGCTACCTGATCCCGTGGGCGTGGACCGGCTTTGAGGGCAACACGCTGTGGGACTGGCTCAACCTGATCGCGCTGCCGGTGGCGCTGGCGCTCACCCCGGCCTACACCGAGATCCGCGCCGCCTGGAACCGTCGGCACACGGTGATCGCGCTCGCCGCCCTGGCGGTGTTCGCGCTGATCGTCGCCGGTGGCTATCTGGAGGACTGGCGCTGGACCGGGTTCACCGGCAACAAGCTGTGGCAGTGGCTGCATCTGCTGCTGCTGCCGAC
>JBELAG010000176.1:0-12209 GCA_049509055.1 Solirubrobacteraceae bacterium | reverse complement strand
GTGTCGGCGGCGGTGTCGGGGTCCAGCGCGTAGATCATCGCCGCGCGCTGCGCCGGGCTGAGCGCGATCTCGGCCTCCGCCGCGCGCGACGCGCCGGGCGTGGCCACCTCGAACTCGGCGAACGCGTGGTCGAGCCGGATCCGCTCCTCGACCGGCGCCTGGGAGTGGTCGGAGCAGACGATCACCGCGTACTGCTCGAGAAACTCGTCGGGGCCTCCGGCCGCGTGCATCAGCCGCTCCAGCTGCCGGTCGGCGGCGGCCAGCGACGTCACCTGGGCATGCGGGCCGTTGCGGTGCGAGTAGGCGTCGTTGTCGGGCAGCGAGAACAACATGAAGTCGAACAGGTCGTGCTCGACGAGGTAGGCACCGACGCAGCCGGTGTGCTGGTCGCGGGCCCCGGGCAGCCCCAGCTGGCCGCGGCAACCGGTCTTGCGCGACGCGTACAGGTCGGCGTAGAACAGCTCCTTGGGACCCTCGATCGTGCGCCGGAACAGGGTCGAGGTGACGATCCGCGCCAGCGCCGACTCGTTGGAGACCTCGTGCTCGTGACGGCCGCGGTAGATCAGATACGTGGTGCCGGCGGTGCGCACGTCGGCGTCGTCGAGCGATTCGAACACGGTCTCCACCTCGCGCGAGAGATGCTCTGAGTTCATCCGGTAGACGGTGTCGGTGAGCGAGCGCAGCACGCCGAACTGGCGCGAGGCCGAGAAGCTGGAGCCGTATTCGACGTAGCGGCGCTCCTCGCGGTGGTACCAGTTCATGCTCGGGATGTCGTGGCGGTCGGGGCCGACGCCGGTCGTGATCGTCGCCGCGCACACCGGCGTGACCGACGGGAAGGCGGCGGCGCACTCGCCGACGTAGACGCCCTGCTCGCGGATCCTGGCCATCGCAGGCGCGCGGCCTGCGGCGATCGCGCGCTCGAGCATCGCGGGCTTCATCGCGTCGACGACCACCAGCACGAGCTTTGCGGGCTCGCCGGCCATCGCTCTAATCCGCGCCGGGCTGCGGGGTCACCGAAGGATCCGCAGGCCCGCGTACTTCTGCTCGCCGCGGCCCCGCCCGGCGAGCGCCAGCCACAGCAGCAGCGCCAGGACGACCACGCCGACCGGCGGCAGCAGCACCGACAGCACGGCGGCCAGCAGGGCGGCCACCTCGGAGAACAGCGGCAGCGCCGCCGCCGCCTGGTCGTCGAGGCGCGCGCGGACGCGCAGCAGCAGTGGCCGGGTGGCGAGGATCCCGACGACGGCGCAGACCGCTCCGCCGATCAGCCCCGGCCAGACCGCATAGTGGCCCCGGGCCAGGGCGCCGCCGAACAGCAGCGCCCCGATCACGACGGCGACCGCGCCGAGGGTGATCGTCACCGTCCGGCTTGCGAGCGCCTCGCGCGCCACCCGGCGCTCGGTCAGCGCCAGCAGCGCGACTCCGATCACCATCACAAGCAGGAACGGGGAGCCCTGCAGGAAAGAGTAGGAGGAGTGCGCGAAGTCGATTTGGATATCGCCGGCGGCCAGCGCGCCGACGGCCAGCGCGGGCAGGAACGGGCGAATGCCGACGGCCGCGGCAACGCCGATTCCCTGGAAGATGTAAAAGACGAGATGCACCGTTGTTGTACTGTGATCAAGCGTGAAGATAGACGAGAGGGCAGCGTGAGCCCGCCCGGGCCCTACCCTCCCGCGAACGACCCCAGCCCCCCCGCGCAGCAGCGCCCCGCGGGACACCGGCAGTCGACGACACGGGATATCCAGCGCTACGCGGCGTTGTTCGCAGCGCGGACGAAGGTCATGCACTCCTCGGCGATGCGCGATCTGATGGCGCTGACCGAGCGCGAGGACGTGATCTCGCTCGCCGGAGGGATGCCCGACACCTCCACCTTCCCGCCCGACTCCTACGCCGCGCTGATGAGCACCGTGGCCGCGGATTCGTGTGCGCGCGCGCTGCAGTACGGGCCGACCGAGGGCTTCGAGCGCGTCAAGCGGTGCATCGCCCAGGTGATGGCGGCCGAGGGGATGGTGATCGACACCGACGAGGTCCTGATCACGACCGGCGGCCAGCAGGTGATCGACCTCGTCTGCAAGACGCTGCTGGATCCGGGCGACGTCGTCGTCTGCGAGGCGCCGACCTATCCGGGCGCGATCCCGACCTTCTGCTCCTATCAGGCCGACGTCGTCGGCGTGGCGATGGACCGCGACGGCATGCGGGTGGAGGACCTCGAGGGCGTGCTCGACGAGCTGGAGCGCACCGGGCGCCGGCCGAAGTTCATCTACACCGTCCCCAACTTCCACAACCCGGCCGGCGTGACGATGTCGCTGGCGCGCCGGCGCGAGCTGGTCCGGATCGCCGGCGAGCGCGAGCTGCTCGTGCTCGAGGACAATCCCTACGGGCTGCTGCGCTACGAGGGCGAGTCGCTGCCGACGCTGTACTCGCTCGACGACGAGTTCGTCATCTACGCCGGCACGTTCTCCAAGATCCTGTCGCCGGGCGTGCGTCTGGGATGGGCGGCGGCTCCGGCGCCGATCCTCCACAAGATGCAGATCGGCAAATCCGGCTCGGACCTGTGCTCGTCCTCGATCTCGCAGTACTTCGTCAGCGCCTACTTCGACGCCGGCCCGTGGGGCGACTACGTTCGCTCGCTGCTCGAGATCTACCGCCGGCGGCGCGACGTGATGCTCGACGCGATGGCCGAGCACTTCCCGCGCGAGGCCGAGTGGACCCACCCCCAGGGCGGGCTGTTCATCTGGGCGACGATGCCCGACTACATCGATACCACCGACCTGCTCGCGCGGGCGCTCCGCGAGCATGTGGCGTTCGTCCCCGGCCGGGCGGCGTTCGTCGACGGCCGCGGCGGGTCGGCGATGCGCCTGAACTTCTCCGGCGTCAACGAGGACCTGATCCGCGAGGGCATCCGCCGGGTCGGCGAGGTCGTGCGCGAGCAGGTGGCGATGTACGGCACGCTCACCGGCGCGCGGCCGCGCGCCCCCGAGCGCGCCGCGCGCGACGGGGATCGGCAGGACCGGGCCGCGCAGACAGCGGACGACCTGGCCACCGTGCTGCGACTGCCCGACCAGCGCAAGCGCGCCGGGTGAGCCTTCGGTGAGGGTCGCGGTGCTGAAGGGCGGACGTTCGCTGGAGCGCCTCGTCTCGCTGCGGTCCGGGGCCCGCGTTCAGGACGCGCTGGAGCGGCTCGGCCATGAGGTGCTGGCGATCGACGTCGGCCCGGATCTCGTCGCGCGGCTCACCGACTGCCGCCCGGAGGTGGCGTTCGTCGCGCTGCATGGCCGCGACGGCGAGGACGGGACGGTGCAGGAACTGCTGGAGGTGATGGGCATCCCGTACACCGGGTCGGGGGTATCGGCCTGCATCCGCGCCGCCGACAAGGTGCTCGCCAAGCACGCGATGCGCGACCACGGCATCCCGACACCGGACTTCTACGCCTTCAACGAGACGGCGCTCGAGGCGCTCGGGGCGGCCCAGGCGCTCCCCGCGATCGAGGACCGCCTCGCCTTCCCGATCGTCGTCAAGCCGGCCCGTCAGGGGTCGGCGCTGGGGATCAAGTTCGCCCGCTCGGCCGCCGACGTGCCGGCCGCGCTGGTGGCGGCGTTCTCGTATGACCGCAAGGTCCTGCTGGAGCGCTACGTGCAGGGACGCGAGCTCGCCGTCTCGATCCTCGACGATGACGACGGCGAGGGCGGCCGCGCGCCGCGCGCGCTGCCGATCGTCGAGGCCGTCCCCGAGCAGGAGGACTTCTACGACTTCGAGGCGCGCTATGAGATCGGCCGGACCCGGTTCGTGTGCCCGGCCGAGCTCAACGACGAGACCGCCGCGGGCGCCGGTACGATCGCCCTGGAGACCTACCGCCTGCTCGGCTGCTCGGGGTTCGGCCGCGTCGACCTGATGCTCGAGTCCGGCAGCGGCGAGCTCTACGTGCTGGAGGTCAACCCGATCCCCGGGCTGACCGAGACGAGCCTGCTGCCCCAGGCCGCGGAGGCGGCCGGGATCTCGTTCGACGAGCTGGTGGAGCGGGTGCTCGTCGCGGCCGGCTACTCGTCGGAGGCGAAGTCCTCGGGCGTGACCTGATCGAGGAAGTCCTTGAACTTCTCGACGACCTCCTCGGTGTCCTCGACCTCATGCTCGAACTCGATCGCGGATTCCGAAATGACCTCGTCGGCGGCGAAGATCGGAGCCCCGGAGCGGACGGCGAGCGCCAGCGCGTCGCTGGGGCGCGAGTCGATCTCGAGGTCGCGGCCGTTCGTGCGGAGCGTGATCGAGGCGTAGAAGGTGTTCTCGCGCAGCTCGGTGACCGCCACACGTGTGCATTCCACCTCGAGCTCGCCGAGCATGTCCGACAGCAGGTCGTGCGTCATCGGGCGCGGCGTCGAGGCGCCCTGCAGCTTCATCAAGATCGCCGCCGCCTCCGGGTGCCCAATCCAGATCGGCAGGAATTTGTTGCTCTCGACGGTCTTCAGCAGCACGATCGGCTGCTTGCCGACCATGTCGAAGCTCACGCCGTAGATCACCATTTCCTGCAACGCGTCGCTCCTTCCTGGGGTCGGGCAAGTATAGGCCCGGCATCGGGGCGGCGGGCAGGGGCCGGCGGCGGACCGTGGGCCGCGCTGCGATGGACGACCGCCGGTCGCGCCACGCGCAGCGTCACGGCACTTAAAGCGAGAGCGCCCCGGAACCGGCGGGATATGAGGCCGGACTCGGGGCGCGCTCGAGGGAGGAGAGGTACTGCGCGACGCATGATGACCGCCGCACCGCCAGAAGTCCAAGACGAGAAAGCGATCTGACCTATAATCTGAGCTTATGGATCTGCGGCAGCTGCGATACCTTGTCGCGCTCGCCGAGGAGCGCAACTTCACGCGCGCCGCGGCCCAGGAGCATGTCGCCCAGCCGGCGCTCTCCCAGCAGATCCGCCGGCTGGAGGACGAGCTCGGAGTGGCGCTGGTGGAGCGCACGACGCGCCACGTCGCGCTGACCGAGGCGGGCGAGCTGCTGGTCGTGCGCGCGCGGCGGATCATGGCCGAGCTGGAGGCGGCGCACAGCGAGATCGCGGGCGTCCGGGGGGCCGACACCGGGCACGTGACGATCGGCGCGATGCACACGATGGGCCCGGTCGACCTGTCGCTCGCGCTCGCCCGGTTCCACGACCGCCATCCCAACGTCGGCCTGACCGTGCGCGAGCAGTCCAGCGAGGAGATGGCCGAGATGCTGCGCGACGACGAGCTCGACCTGGCGTTCCTGTCGGTCACCGAGCGCGTCGAGGCTCATGGGCTCGGCCTGCTGCAGCTGGTCTCCGAGGAGCTGGTCGTGCTCCTGCGTCCCGACCATCCGCTGGCGGGGCGCAACCGGATCCGCATCGGCCAGCTCGCCGAGGAGCCGTTCATCAGCTTCCGCGCGGGCGCGCGGCTGCGCGAGCTGCTCGTCGTGGCCGGTCGCGATGCCGGCTTTGAGCCCTACGTGGCGGTGGAGTCCAACGAGACCCGGCGGATCCGCCGGCTCGTGTCCCGCGGGCTCGGGGTGGCGATCCTGCCGCGCTCGGACGCCGAGGGGCCCGGGGCCGAGGTGGCGGTCGTCGCGCTCGCGGAGCCCGCGCTGGCGCGGGACATCACGCTCGCCTGGCGCGAGGGGCGCCGTCACGCTCCCGCCGCGGCCGAGTTCCTGGAGATCGCCCGGGACACGTTCAGCGCTCCGGAGCCGGACGGCGCCGCGGAGAAGCTCTATTTCTGATGCGCATTTTGTGAGATTTCCGCGCATAGGTGGTGGCGCGAGGGGGAAGCACCCCACGACGATCAGACTCGAGCGCCACCTTGTTAAAGGTTGATAAGAGTAGTTCGATAACTATCGAACTAGATGCTACGATTACGTGCGTAGAAAACCCATGCGAGATACGGAGATAGTTCTGAACAGCTTTGACACGGATGCGCGCGAGAACCCGGGCTCGGGTCGCAGCGAGCATCTCGAATCCAACCAGCGGCCGCGTGCCCGCGGCCATCATTCGTCGGCCGCGACGGCACCGTCGCGCCGGCGGCAGCCCCGGCGCATCGGTGCCCGCACAGGCGACGCGCGGGCGGGTTCGGCGGAGGCACGGGCGGCCGGCAGCCCCGGTGGCGGTGCCATGACCGAGAACTCGCTCGACCTGTTCCTGCGCGCGGCGCGCGCCCACACATTGCTGACCGCCGAAGAGGAGATCGAGCTGGCCAAGCGCATCGAGCGCGGCGACCTCGCCGCCAAGGAGCGCATGATCAACTCCAACCTCCGGCTGGTGGTGTCCCAAGCCCGCCGGTACCAGGGCCACGGGCTGCCGATGGAGGACCTCGTCCAGGAGGGGATGCTCGGGCTGATCCGCGCGGTCGAGAAGTTCGACTGGCGGCGCGGCTTCAAGTTCTCCACCTACGGAACCCTGTGGATCCGCCAGGCTCTGCAGCGTGGTCTGCAGAACCACGGGCGGACGATCCGCCTGCCGGTCCATGTCGCCCAGCGTCAGACCAAGGTCCGCAAGATCGAGGGCGAGCTGAGCCTCAAGCTGGGCCGTGAGCCCACCGACGAGGAGATCGCCACCGAGGCCAAGCTCGAGGTCGATGAGGTGGCCGAACTGCGCGAGCTGACCCGGGGGCTCACCAGCCTCGACCAGCCCGTCGGCGAGGACGGCGAGACCGCCTTCGGAGACCTGCTGGCCAGCGACCGGCCCCAGCCGGTGGAGGAAGTCGAGGAGGCCGAGCGCGTTGAGCTCATCAGCGGCGCGGTCGCCGAGCTGCCCGAGGCCGAGCGTGACGTCATCCGGCTGCGCTTCGGCCTGACCGGAGCCGAGCCGCTGAACCTGCGTCAGACCGGGCTCGAGCTGGGCATCACCCTCGGCAAGGCGCGCGAGCTCGAGCAGCAGGGGCTCAACCGCCTGGCCAAGAGCAACGGGCTCGAGGAGCTGCGCCGGGCAGCCTGACCCGCGCCGCTTTCCAGATTGACGTGACGACGGCCGCCCCCCGGGGCGGCCGTCGCCCGTTGTGGCCCGGTGTTCGCCGAGAGGCGGAGGCGGTGGGCGGCGCCGGCCACGCGGGAGCGCGTGAAGGGGCGCGCAGCCATCGCTCGGCCCGGCCCGATGGCCGCCCTCGCTTGAACCGGCACGGCCTGACCCCCAGGGATGTGGAACGGTCTCCATGAATGACACGAATTGCGTTCCCCGGCTCCCCGGGTCCCGAGGCACGCGGAGCGCGGGGCGCGGGGCGCGGGGCGCGGGGCGGACGCGCTCAGGGGTCGGGGCGGCCGGGTCCGTCCGCGACGGCGTGGGTGCGCTCGAGAGCGGCGATCGTCGCGCCGGCGGTGGTGTCGCCGGCGACGGCGTCGGGCGCGGGACCGAGTCGCGCCGAGTAGATCGAAGGGGCGCCGAGGCGGCGGGCGATCACGGTGGCCTCGGTGACGGCGATCAGCGTCGGCACCATCAGCGAGTCGAAGTTGCGGGTCAGCTCGAGCACCAGCACCAGCCCCGACAGCGGCCCCTGCATCGCGGCCGCCAGGAACGCGCCGCCGCCGATGACCGTATAGCTGCCCAGGCGCGCGCCCGGCCAGAGATGGGTCCAGATCGTTCCCAGCATGCCGGCCAGCAGAACTCCGACGGTCAGGGTGGGCGTGAACAGCCCGCCGGGTGAGCCGCTGCCCAGGCACGCCGCGGTGGCCAACGGCTTGAGCACCAGCAGGATGCAGAGCAGGCCGAACGACAGGCCGCCGAGCGCTGCCAGCTGGACGACGCCCTTGCCGTTGCCCAGCAGCTGCGGGTACTGCAGCGACACGACCGCCAGCACGGAGAACACGACCAGCGGCGCGACGAACCGGCCCGACCGCTTGGGCCGCAGCGCGCTGGCGCGCTTGATCAGCCGCACCCAGCCGATCGCGACGACGCCGATCACCGGTCCGACCAGCGCCGCCCAGACCAGCTGCGATGGATGCACCGCATACGGGGGGAGCTGGTAGGTCGCGCCCGTGCCGAGCGTGATCCAGGCCACCGCGGTGGCGATCACCGACGTGGCCAGCGCCGGCAGCACGAGCGGCAGCGCGATCGTCCCCAGCAGCACCTCGAGCGCGAACAGCGCGCCGCCGAGCGGGACGTTGTAGATGGCGGCGAAGCCCGCCCCGGCGCCGGAGGCCACCAGCAGCCGCCGCTGCCAGGTCGGTAGCCGAGCCCAGTCGGCCAGGCGGCTGGCGGTGGCCGCGCCCGCGAGCTGGGGCGCGCCCTCGCGACCGAGCGAGACCCCCAGCCCGACGGTGACGATCGACAGCACTGCGCGCCCGATGCTCGGCAGCACGGCCAGCCGCGCGCCGCCCACCCAGACGGCCTCGGACACCTCTGCCCCGCCGGAGCCCGGCAACCGCGCGAGCGCGACGGCGCCCAACCCGACGAGCACCGCCGCGACGACCAGCGCGACGATGTGCCGCCAGCCGGCGGCGGCGGCGACGCCGTCGAGGAACGGGCCGCGGTGGTAGCCGTAGGCGACGTGCTCGACGAGCCTGAGCAGGGCCGCCAGCGCCGACGCGCCGGCGCCGGTCACGACCCCGAGCACCACCACGATTCCCCAGAAGCGCGCGCTGTATCCCGCGACGATTCCCCGGCCCGGGACGTTGGGCTGGGGCGAGAACCAGTTTCGCGGGGTTCGTGACGCAGATGGGGTGGCCGTCATCCGGCGGGGTCCTGGCTGATGCGGGCCGCGTTGCCCGACAAGCGTCTCAGGTTTGCCGGCGGGGAACCGGCCCAGCGACCGGCGGCGCGGTCGCCCGGCGCGCGGGACGCGGGAGCCCTGAGGCCATGCGGTAGGCTTGCCGCGTGTCGACGCTCCGCTACCGCCGTGTGGTGGTCAAGCTCAGCGGGCGCGCTTTTGCCGGCGCCGCTCCATTCGGCCTCGATTCCGAGGCGCTCGGGTACGTCGCCGATCAGCTGATCGCCGCCCGCGCGCTCGGTGTCGAAGAGGCGGTGGTCGTGGGGGGCGGGAACTTCTTCCGCGGCAACGTCGCCGACGAGTGGAGCATCGAGCGCGCCGAGGCCGACAACATCGGCATGCTCGGCACGGTGATGAACGGCATCCTCCTGCGCGGCGTGCTCAAGCACCGCGGCCTGGAGGACGTGCGGCTGATGACCGCGCTGCCGATGCCCTCGATGGCCGAGCCGTTCATCCGCCTGCGCGCGCTCTCCCACCTCGAGCGCGAGCGGCTCGTCCTCTTGGCCTGCGGGATCGGCCAGCCGTACGTGACGACCGACTACCCGGCCGTCCAGCGCGCGATCGAGCTGCGCGCCGACGCGATCCTGCTCGCCAAGCACGGCACCGACGGCATCTACGACCGCGATCCGCGCAAGGAGAGTGGCGCGCTGCGCTACGACAGCCTCGGCTACAGCGACGTGCTCGAGCGTGATCTGCGCGTGATGGACCAGGCGGCGATCGTGTTGGCACGCGACTACGAGCTGCCGCTGCACGTGTTCGACTTCGACGAGCGCGACGCGATCTCGGCGATCTGCCTCGGCGAGAACCGGGGCACCTACATCTCGCCGACGACCAAGCTCGTCCAGTCGGTCGTCGCACCGATCGGCTGACGCGCCGCTCCCGGCGCGCCCGCTCCCGGCGATCACCCCCGCGGCTCGCCGGCGACCTGCCCCAGCGCCGCGACGAGCTCGGCCAGCGAGCCGGTGACCCGGCCGCCGCTGCGCACCACGAGCGTCTCGACCTGGAGGTTGACGTGGACGCCGTCCTCCCCGGATTGGCGCAGATCGGTGCGCAGCCCGAAGCACCGCAGGCCGAGCGCGGCGCCGTAGCCGACCTCCGCGACCGTGCCGGAGTCGGGCTCCTGGCCGTCGAGGAACGCGGCCAGCATGACGCAGGAGTCGATCGCCTCCAGGTTGCGCTGCCCGATCGCCAGCGCCAGCGCCCGCCGGCGCCCGGCGGCCCCGGCGGCGGCGATCTCATCCGCCGAGGTCAGCGCCCACGGGTCGACCGGTGTCACCACCGCCGCCAGGGCGGGCAGATAGACGCGGGCGTAGTAGTCACGCCCCGCCTCGGTGAAGCCCAGCGGGCTGGCCACATAGCAGCGCGGTGGACCGGCGGCGCTCAGGAGAAGGATCCCATCAGCACCCGCTGGCTCGCCCGCGTCGCGGTCAGGGCGTCGTCGGCGATCCCGACCTCCTGCACGACGCCCTGGCGAACCTTGAGCACCGCGGTGGCGCCCTTGCCTCGCGCCACGTACCAGTCGTTGCCGCCGATCGCGAACGTATTGCCCTGACCCAGCGCGCGGGCGGCGGCGGTGATCGACTCGCCGGCGCGCACGCCGTCCAGCGCGTAGTACGGGTTGGCGGTCGACGCCCACACCACCGTGCCGGCCAGCTTCGCGCGCGCGTGCGAGGAGATCGATCTCAGCAGCGCCGGCGAGGGATACCCGACGCGGATGCCGATCGGGGCCAGGCAGAAGAAGTCCTCATATCGCTGTCCGCGGTCAGAGTGATCACGCAGCCGCCGGCGGACGCGGGCGCGCGTCAGCCCGAGGGCGACCAGGCCGATCCGGGTGGCGGTCATCGTTTCCGTCGCCGCCGCACAGTGCGGCCCGGGGTGAATCGGGATCATCACCGTGCGGCTGGTCGCCGACGTCGAGCCGGCCTGGTTTGAGCCGGTGATCGTGCAGTGGATCGTCGTCCCCTGATCCAGCGTGCCCAACCGATAGGTCGAGGCGGTGACGCCCGCCAGCGGCGTGCCGTCGCGATACCACGGCGTGAGCGGGGTGAACCCGCAGAACCTGGCGGGCGCAGCCGTCGTGTCGATGCAGACGACGCCGCCGGTGTCGTCAGACCCCCGGGTGGCGTAGACATACAGCCGGCCGGTGCTCTGATTCAGATACAGGCCCGGCTCGCCCGACGTCGCGAAATTGTGTCCATCGGAATCGGTGATCGTCTCCGGCGCCCAGCACTCCGCGGCCGTGCTCTGCTCGTGGCAGGCCACCGTCAGGACGTTGGTGTGGGGCGAGACGTCGAATACCTGCGTCGGCGACAGCGCCAGCCCCCAGCCGATCCCGTCCGCCGAGCCCTTGTACTGCGACGGCGAGCCGACCGGGATCGTCTCGGTCGCCGTGTAGGGCGCAGTCGGCCCGGCGGCGATCGCCGCCCCGGTCGTGACCGCCAGCGCCATGCAGCAGACCGCCAGCGCGACCGCCGCCGCGCACGCCGCCCTCACCGCGACCGCCCTCACCGCGACCGCCCCGGGGACGAACCTCTCACCATGCTCAGCGGGCATCGCCACCGTTCGTCTCCTTGATCTCAGGCGTGTCGCTCCCGGCCTGAACGGCGCAAACCTACTACAGATACCCGGTCAGTTCCAGGGCAGCGCGGAGCGTCGGCGCCAGTAGTCCTCGGGGTCCTCGCGCAGACCGGCGAGGCGCTGCAGGAGATCACCGCCGAGCGTCAGCGACGCCGCGGCGAGGTTGCTGACGAGCATGTCCGGCGTGGACGCGCCGCTCAGCACCACGTCGACCCACGGCTGGGCGAGCGCGGCGCTGAGCGCGACCGCGTCGGGGGTCGCGCCGAGCTGCGCCGCCGCGTCGCGCAGCGGTCCGGCGTCGCCGCGGGCGGTGAGACGCCCGTTGGCGAGGGCCTCCTTGACGATCACCCCGAGGCCGGCGTCGTGGGCGGCGGCCAGCGCGGCGCCCGCGGACTGCTCGTAGAGGTTCCAGGTGGCCTGCACCGCGTCAACGCCGCCGACCTCGAGCGCATGCTCGATCGTCAGGGCCTGGTGCGGGCCGGTCGCGGTGAAGCCGATCAGCAGTCCGCGGGCCCGCAGCCGGGCCAGGTCGCGGGCGACCGCCGGATCGTCGAGCACGCCGCTCTCCAGCGTGGCCGAGTGGATCTGGTAGAGGCCGAGGTCGGCGCCGAGCAGCTCGGTGCTCTCGGCGTGCTGGCGGCGCAGCGTCGCTGCCGACAGGTCCTTGACCTCGTGCACGGGCGCGTCGACGCGCCACTCGCCGGTGTAGGTGTAGCCCCACTTGGAGCCGATGCTCACCTGCGCGCGAGTGAGCCCGCGGCGGCGTAGCCATGACCCCAGGAACGCCTCGGCCCGGCCGTAGGAGCGCGCGGCGTCGAAATAGCGCACGCCGCCGGCGTAGGCGGCGTCGAGCACGGCGTGGGCATTGGCCTCCATCGCGGCGACGTCGGTGTGCCCGCCGAGGTCGTCATGGTGTCCGACGTTGATGTA
>JBELAG010000175.1:0-12243 GCA_049509055.1 Solirubrobacteraceae bacterium | reverse complement strand
ACAGGAAGAACGGGCTGACGAGGAACAGCGCGAGCGTCAGCGAGATCGCCCGGGCCCGTCCGTCGTTGCCGAGCACGAGCCGGACGTAGCGGCGCAGGACGATGACCAGCAGGATCAGGGCCGCTGCCTGCCACAGGCCGAGAAGCAGCACATACGAAACGCCGGCGTCGACGTGAAGCAGCCCGGTGACCAGCCAGATCGGGTGAAAGAAGACGTGGCCCCCGTTGTTGAAGCCGTACAGGTTCGCGATCAGCCCGTGGTGAGCGGCGTCCGTCGCCCATGCGAGGTACTGCATCGAGTCCTGGGCGGTGGCGGCCGCCGCGCCGAGATAAACCCGGTTGTTGGCGGCCGCGTCGACCGTCTCTAGCCCGAACAGCCCGAACGACGCCGCCGCGAAGACGGCGACGAGCACCCACTCCGCCCCCGTAAGCGGCAGGCGTCCGGTCGATTGTGAGAGGGTGCCGTGGACGGACAGCTTCGGCACCGGTCTGGCTGGCTTATTGGGAGTCGGCACGCCGAGAAACATCGCAGCGTACAGGGGACTTCGTCATACCTGATCTGAGGTCGTCGTCGGTCACCCGCGTGGAGCGGCCGTTCGCCGGGGTCGTCGAAGAGGCGGCTGCCGTGGGTGCCGCTTGGCTCCCACCCCTCGGTCCCCGCCACTAGGATGACGTTGATGTCCGATCACCTCTCGTCTGGCCGGCGACGATCATCGGCCTCGGCGCCACCGCGGGGACTGCATTGGCGCTTCACCGCCGGACGCTGAGTCGCGTCGCCAATACGTCCGTCGGGTCGCGCATCCTTGCTCGCGGAGTCGGGATCGGGTTTGGTGTGTATGCAGCCGGCGCCGGGATTGCGTTTGTGATGCAGCTCTGTCTCGCGCGGTGGCTCGGTGCGACCGCCTATGGCACGTACACGTATGTCATTGCGTGGAGCGGGCTGCTGGCAATCGTGGCGGCGATGGGATTCCCGATTCTGGTCCTTCGCGTGCTACCCGATTATTCACTTCGCGAGGACTGGGCACGGGTGAGGGGGGTGCTCGCCACCAGCCTCGTGGCAACGGTTCTGATCGGCGCGCTGATCGCGCTGCTTGGAATCACGCTGGTTCTATCCCTCGGCTGGCAGAGCAACGCGTCTGTCCCCGACTGGGTGCTGGGCTTTGCCATGGTGCCCCTCCTCGCCCTGATGGCCCTTCAGCAGGAAATGGTCCGGAGCTTTCGGAGAATCGGGCTCGCCTACGCGCCGCCTCTTCTCCTGCGCCCCAGCCTCGTCATCGTGGGCGCCGCGTGTGTCCTCGCGTTCGGTGACCGGCTTGATAGCAGCATGGCTCTCGCATTCACCACCACGGCAACGGTGTTGGTGATTGGACTCCAGGCGTGGCGGTTCCGTCGCGCGCTCGGTCCGATCGTTTTGTCAGCACGACCGCTGTACGAGCGGCGCATCTGGATCAAGGCAGCTCTTCCGCTGCTCCTCGTGTCGGGCTTCATCGTCATCCTCCAGCAAGCCGACATCGTCATGGTCGGCGCCATCCTCGGGGACCGCGCCGCCGGCCTCTACGGCGCCGCCGCCAAGACGGCAAGCCTGGTCGGGCTCATTCTGATAGCGGTCAATGCGATCGGAGCGCCGACGCTCTCGGTCCTGTTCGCGCAGGACCGCCATCAGGATCTTCAGCAGCTTGCATCCGCAATAGCCGCCTGGGCGTTCTGGCCATCGTGCCTGCTCAGCATCATCCTCGCCACCTGCGCGCCTCTCGTCCTCACCGCTTTCGGGCCGGCATTTGCCTCTGCCGAGTGGCAGCTGCGCATCCTCCTCGTCGGCCAGATCGTCAATGCCGCCGCTGGCTCGGTCGGTTGGCTCATGCTGCTCTCAGGTCGTCAGAACGTGGCCGCCTGGGTCTACGGACGGGTGGCGCTTATCCACGTTGTTCTGCTTGGCGTCGTGACACCCGTATTCGGGACGGTCGGGGCCGCGGCTGCGACGACGCTCACGATGAGTTTGTGGAACGTCTGGCTTCATGCCGCAGTCGTCCGCGACCTCAACATTCACCCTTCCATCATCTTCAATCTGCGGTCGGCTCGCGCTGACGGGGCGAGCCGGCGCCTGATGCCGCCACTCGGTTGATGCCCGGCGCGGAGCCAGGCGGAGCGTGACCAGCTCATCCCCAAGTCGCGTACAGCAGATGGTCTAGGGTGCGGCTGCGAACGGCAACGACTTTGGAGGCTCCTCGATGACGGACACCACCTGCCACATGTCGATCTCGTTGGACGGTTTCGTCGCCGGTCCTGATCAGAGCCGAGAGAACCCGCTCGGCAGGCGCGGGCGCGAGGTCCACGCGTGGCATCTGGGCGACGAGCGCGCTAATGACGCGGACGAGAAAGCCACGGGCTGGCTGCTGCGTCGGCGCGGCGCCTACGTCATGGGGCGCAACATGTTCGGACCGATCCGCGGTGCGTGGGATGAGGACTGGCGCGGCTGGTGGGGGCCTGAGCCGCCGTACCACGCGCCGGTATTTGTGCTCACGCACCACGCCCATGAGCCGATCGAGATGCACGGCGGGACGAGCTTTCACTTCGTCACCGACGGCTTTGACGCGGCATACGCTCAGGCGCGCGAGGCTGCGGGCGAGGACGGCGTCGACATCGCGGGCGGCGCCTCCACCGTCAGGCAGGCGCTCGCCGCCGGCGTCATCGACGAGTTGACGATCGATATCGCTCCGGTCCTGCTCGGCGCGGGCGAGCGGATCTTCGAGGGCGTGGCAGCGTTCGGGATGGAGCCGGTCGAGGTGCTGCACTCGCCGCTGGCCACCCACATCCGCTACCGCCGGGCCGGGTGACAGCTTGGCACGGCTCGACGCCGCGCCGCTGGTGGCCCTGGCCGACGCGCGCGAGCCGCGGCGGGATGAAATCCTTGAGGTCGATGAGAGTCTGCCGCCAGGGGGGAGGAAGTCTGTCCCCGCGAGCCTCTTCTCCGGTGATGGGATCCGCGCCTCTGGAGTCGTACATCGAACGGTTCGTCTTCGAGGTGCTGCGCACGGGCGTGATGCTCAGCAATCTCGTCGCGGATCTGAGTGCTGCGCTGCCGGACGACGCGTATCCGGGCGAGGAGCCGGAGACGGTCATCCTCGAGATGCTCTGCGGCACGATCAGCACCGTGTTGAAGTCCGCGGATCCGGCCGAGGTGCACCGCGCGACGGAGCTGATCGACATGGCCGCCACGCGAACTGTGGAGCATCTGCGGCTCGCGGCGAGTCTGTCCCGTCGCATCCACGGGCGTGACGGCGGCACGGGCCGCGCATACGGCTGATGCTCCGCGGCGGTCTGCGGCTCGGCAGTGCTCACGCGGCATGACGACCGGCGAGGTCGATGGACGAGGCTGCGTGCTGAATAGATGCGAAGGCGCATGCTGGCTGCATACGAAACCGCATACTTGGTGCAGCGGAGGGTACGCTGGGCGAGCATGCCCAGTGGTCGAGATCTCAACCCGTTCCGCTTCTCCGGGCCGCTGGCGCCGGAGGAGATGATCGATCGGGACCCCGAGGCCGACGATCTGCTGGCGCTCGCCGAGGGCGGTCATTCGTTTCGGCTGGTGGGGCCTCGCCGGTATGGGAAGACGACGTTGCTGCGGCGAGTGCTCGAGAGCGCGGAGCGGGAAGGCGTCGCGGCGGTTCTCGTGGACCTCCAGGACGTGCTGTCGATCGCCGAGATCGTCGTCCGGATCGAGCGAGCATATGAGCGTCTCAGGGGCCCCGTGCGAAACCACATCGAGAACCTGTTTCGGACGTGGAACATCGGACTGTCGCTGGGCGGCGGCGGATTCACCGCGAGGCTGCAGCGCAACCCCCATGTCGACGCGGAGTCCGTGCTGCTGCGGCTGCTGGAGCTGCCGGCCTCGCTGTTTGAACGGCAGGGGACGAGCAGCCTGATCGTCTTTGACGAGATTCAGGACGTCCTGGCGGTCCCGGGTGCGGACGGGAAGATCCGCAGCGTCATCCAGCACCAGACCAACGCCGCCGCGTACGCGTTCGCGGGCTCCGCTCCCGGCGTGATGCAGCAACTGTTCGCCGACCCCAAGCGCCCGCTGCTTGACCAGGCTGTCCCCCGGACGCTCGCGCCCCTGCCGCTCGACGCGGTCGGCGATTACACCGCTGAGCGATTCACGAGGACCGGACGCGACGTCGGAGTCGCGCTCGCTCCGCTGCTGGAGTTCACGCGCGGCCACCCGCAGCGGAGCATGATGCTCGCGCACTACGTGTGGGAGCGCACCCCTCGCGGCCACGGCGCCGACGAGGCAACCTTGGTGGCCGCGCTGGATCGGGCTGCCGCGGATTCGGCACCGCTGATGAGCGCGATCTGGAGGGCGCTGACGCCGAACGAGCGCCGGGTGGCAAGGGCGCTCGCGGCGGCTACGACGCCGCTGCACAGCGAGCAGACCGCCGCTGCCGTGGGGATCAAGCGATCGAGCATCGGCAGGGCGCTGGAGAGCCTGCAATCCAGCGCCGACGTCATCGAGGAGGACGGCAAACCTCGCCTGACCGATCCGGTGTTCGAGTTGTGGCTCAAAGCGCGCGGCCTCACCCCTGCCGGAGGCGACGACGACGACGAGTTCCTCTGAGCGCGCGTCTGCCGTTGGAGGGGCGGGTCCTCGTCGACACCTGAGAGCCAGCCGGCCGGGCGATCAGTTCGTCAGCATGCCGCCGTCGACGGGCAGCGTTGTCCCGGTGATGTAGCCGGCTGCGTCGCTGGCCAGGAACACGGCGGTGGCGGCCAGTTCCGCCGGGTCGCCCGGCCGGCCGACCAGCACGCGCGGCATCTGTGACTCGATGTAGCCGTCCGGGTACTGCCCGGTCATCTCCGAGACGAAGAAACCGGGCGCGAGGGCGTTGACCCGAATCCCCTTGCGGCTTGTCCACTGCTGGGCGAGGTCGCGGGTGAGGCCGATCAACGCGGCCTTGCTCGCCGCGTACGCGGCCTGCGGGAGCCCGAGCGTGGTGAAGCCGAGGACGCTCGAGATGTTGATGATCGAGCTGCCGGGGAGCATCACCCGCCCGCACGCCTGGGCCATCCAGTAGCTGCCGTTCAGGTTGATGTCGATCACCGCTCGGAACTGCGCCGGGGTCTCCCGGGTGGCCGGAACCGCGGTCCCGATGCCCGCGTTGTTGATCAGGACGTCGACCTTGCCGAAGGCGGCCATCGTCTGCTGCACGAGGCGATCGCACTCCTCGGGGATCGAGACGTCGGTGCCGACCGCGATCGCGCGACGGCCGGCCGCCTCCACGAGCGTGCGGGTGGCGGCGAGCTTGTCGGTGCGCCTCGCGGCGAGGGCGACGTCGGCGCCCGCTTGCGCAAACGCCTCGGCGAAGGCGACGCCGAGACCCGCGGAGGCACCGGTCACGATGACGACGCGGTCGTCGAGGCGGAATCGCTCAAGGATGGACATCTCGCCAAACCCTACTGGCATTCGTCAGCGATCGCCGCATCCCGGACCTCGAGGTCGAGCGAGGTCCCACCCGGAAGCGGGGAGGGCGTTGGCCCGGATGCGCCGTTCGTCGCCGGTATTGCACCGTCCGTCGCGTTGTCTTGCAAGTGCGTCGCAGTTGCTTGATTGCGGCCGCGCAATTGCATACGGTCCGGGTAATCGCCGCCAGCCTGTGTGAATGCCGCGCGCGAGTCGCGGTTCTCGGGGGCGGTGCGTCCGAGGAGAGACCAGTTGATCGCCATGCACGTGACTCGCGTGAGGTGTCACTGCGCGCGCGGGCCGTAGTGTGACTCCGCTTGCGCTGCGCACATTGCTGACGGACACGTACACAGCCGTTCTCACAGTCAAACGAAGTGAGAGGTATATGAGATCGATTCGGTTGCATCCCCCCTTGCTCGGCCTGATCGTCGCGGTGGCGCTTGCGGCGGTCGGAGTGTTCCTCATGCTCGCCTCAGCGGCCAGACCGGCGCATGCCGCTTCGCCGGCGGCGACGGCCTGCGCGGCCGGGACGGACGTGCAGATCGCGGATGGTCCGATCTGCGGGATCACGGTCAATGGCGTCAACGAATGGCTCGGCATTCCGTATGCCGCGCCGCCGGTCGGCAATCTCCGGTGGGAGCCGCCCACTGCGCCAACCCCGTGGACGTCAACCCTGCAGGCGACTGCCTTCGGCAATCAGTGCATTCAAGTGTCCGGGGGCAGCGAGGACTGCCTGTACCTCAATGTCTGGCGGCCCGCGGACAGCTCGACCGACCTGCCGGTCATGGTTCACATCCACGGCGGCGGCTTCTTCAACGGAAACGGCAACGCCGACAATTCCCTGCTGGCGACGACCGGCGACGAGGTCATCGTGTCGATGAACTATCGCCTCAACATCTTCGGGTTCCTCGCCGACCGGGCGCTCGGTCCCAACTCCGGTGACTACGGTCTCATGGACCAGCAGGCTGCGTTGCGCTGGGTGCAGAAGAACATCTCGCAGTTCGGCGGCGACCCGAGCAACGTCACGATCTTCGGAGAGTCCGCCGGCGGGTCCAGCGTGTGCGACCAGATCGCGTCGCCGACCGCGGCGGGTCTGTTCGAGCGCGCGATCAGCACCAGCGGCGAGTACAACACGGTTCTCGGCACGCAGGAGCAGTCGCCGCGGACGCCCGAGGACCTCGAGTCCCAGGATTGCAAGTCCCAGCTGCCCACCCAGCGTGAGGCCGACGCTGCCGGCAAGGCGTTCGCCGCCGCGGTGGGGTGTGGCCCGGGGACCGCGGACGTCGTGGCCTGCCTGCAGGCGGCGCCGATCAGCGCGATCGAAGCCGCGGCGTGGACTCCGGGTGATGGCTTCCAATACGGTGGCGACGGGACCGTCGCGCCGACGATCAACGGCACGACGCTGCCGATGACGTTGCGTCAGGCGCTGGCGGCGGGACAGGTGAACCGCGTCGATGTGATCGCGGGGACCGACCGCGACGAGGACCTGGTCGGAACCGCGACGTCGGCCGCGCAGTATCAGTCGCTGGTGGCAACCCAGTACGGGCAGTTCGCCTCCGAGGTCCTGGCTCATTACCCGCTGAGCCGCTTCGACTCGCCGGGCGTCGCCTTCCGGACCGTCGCCGCGGACTCCGACACGGTGTGTCCGTCGCTGGAGACCGACCGGGACCTGGCCAGCCGGATGCCCGTCTACGCCTACGAGATCGACGACAACGACATACCGCCGTATGCGGCGGCCGGCGGAGTCGCAGCCGGGGCGTCGCACGTCGGCGCCTGGTTCCTCAATCCGGTGACCCCGGCGCTTGATGCCAATCAGCAGGTGCTGCAGAACCAGGAGATCGAGTACGTGACGAGCTTCGCGCGGACGGGAGATCCGCTCACCGCCGGCGCGCCGGCGTGGCCGCGGTTCAACACCACCGCCGAGGAGATGTCGCTGCAGCCGGCGGGCGACAGCGAGGTGGTGACGGAGGCAGAGGTCTCCGCGCAGCACAACTGCGCGTTCTGGGATCGGATCAGCGGCTGACGATCCAGCCCCGCGTGTGAGGAGCCGGCACGAGCGCGTGCCGGCTCCTCGCCGGTGTGGCCACGTCTCACCCCTGCGGCGGACGGCGGATGGCGCCGGCCAGCAATGCTCGGACGACGCGCTGGTGGCGGGCGGTGATCCGCGACCAGGCGCAGCGGGCGGCCGGGGTGTCGTGCTGGATGAGCGTCGCAAACAGCAGGCCGTGGGGCTCGCTGCGGAACAGGAGCTCGCCGCGGAGACCGAGCGGGGAGCTCGTCGCGAGCAGCACGAAGTCAGCGCCGCGGCGGCGGACCTCCCAGCCGAGCACGCGATCCGGAGACCCGGGTGGCCCGAGCCGGAGTCCGAGCGCGGTCCAGCCTGACAGGAGGCCGGCGCGGACCGCGAGCGGCGCCTCCTCGATCGTGGCGCGGGCCCATTGCTCGGCGGTGCGCCGGACTTCGGTCTCGACCCGGAACGCGTCGGTGTAGTCGATGCGGGCGAGGGTGCTGAGCGCTCGTGCCTCCGGCGGGAGCGAGATCTCGCGAACCGGGCCGGCGGGCGCAGCGCGGACGGCTGACGTGGACGTCATCACGGCCTCCATATATACAGTGATGTATATATGGAGGCTAAGCGGCAGCGGCGCTCGTGTCAACGGGCGGCGCGCCGATAATGCGGCGATGGCGCCCCCGACCCGGACACCCCGCACCGACTGGATCGAGGCCGGCCTGCGGGCTCTGGCGACCGGTGGGCCGGGTGCGGTGCGAGTCGAGCGGCTGGCCACGACGCTCGGGGTCACTCGCGGCGGGTTCTACGGGCACTTCGAGAACCGGGACGCGCTGCTGGAGGCGATGCTCGACAGCTGGGAGCGGGCGGCCATCGACGAGGTGTACGAGCAGGTCGAGCGCCGCGGCGGTGACGCCCGGAGAAAGATCAGGCGCGCCGGCGCACTCACGTTCAGCGCGCAGTTGCTGCCGATCGACCTGGCGATCCGCGAATGGTCACGCCAGGACAGCGCCGTCGCGGAGCGACTCGGGCGGGTCGACGGCCGTCGGTTGAACTACCTGCGCTCGCTGTTCGCGTCGTTCTGCAGCGGTCAGGACGAGATCGAGGCGCGATCGGTGCTCGCGTTCTCGCTGGCGATCGCCCACCACTTCATCGGCATCGGCGACGGCCCACGCCGGCGTGACGAGAGCCTCGAGCTCGCCATCGGGCACCTGCTGCGCTGAGCTCCGGCCGACGACGGGCAGGTGCCAGGCGTCGTCGAGATCCTCGATCAGCTCGCGCAGGACCGCGGGACCGCAGGTGATGTCACGACGTCGCGGCGCGCGGCGAGGGCCGGACCATCGTGCGGTGGTCGGGGGCGGTGAAGCCGAACTGGGCATAGAGGCCGTGGGCGTCGTCGGTGAACAGCACCCAGCGCAGCTCGGCGCCGGGCCCGTCAACGACCATCGCCGTCATCAGCAGCTTGCCGATGCCCCTCCCGCGGTGCCCGGGGTCGACGATCACGTCGGACAGGAAGGCATCGCCGACGCCGTCTGAGAGCGCGCGGGCGAACCCCACCTGGGCGCCCGAGTCGGCGTCGTAGGCGCCGACGAGTTTCCACGCCCGGTCGATCTGCGTCTCGACATCGCCGCGGGTTCGCCAGCGTAGCCAGTAGGCCTCGGTCGACAGCATCGCCCACACCCAATCGCGGTCGATGCGCAACGGGTCGGCGCTGACGACGTAGGCCACCCGCCGATCGTATGGCGCAGCCCGCCGCCGCACAGGCACACGGATGACCGAGGGCTTGGCCGGCGCGGGGCGCGGTCACAGATGATGGCGGTCGGTGAGTTAACTGATAGCGATGGGGGATCTCACCACCGACAGCGACGATCGGCTGCTGGCCGCGGCGGCGACGGACGCCGGGGCGTTCGCCGCCTTCTATGAGCGCTACGAGCGGGCGATGCTGGCGTTCTTCATGCGCCAGGTCCGGGATCCGGAGCTTGCGGCCGATCTGACCGCGGAGGTGTTCGCGGCCGCGCTGGTGGCGTGCCGGCGCTATCGCCCGGGCCAGAGCCCGGCGCCGGCGTGGCTGTTCGGGATCGCCCGGCACAAGCTCGCCAACAGCCGCCGCCGGGGCCGCGTCGAGGATCGCGCGCGGCGGCGGCTCGGGATGGCGCCGGTGGCGCTGGCCGACGAGGACCTGGAGCGGATCGACCGTCTCGGCGGGGACGGCGAGCTCGCGCTGCGCGCGCTGGAGGATCTCCCGCCCGAGCAGCGCGCGGCGGTGCTCGGCCGGGTCGTCGACGAGCGCGACTACGGGGAGCTGGCCGCCGAACTGCGCTGCTCGGAGAGCGTCGTGCGCAAGCGCGTCAGCCGCGGGCTGGCGCACCTGCGACAACGCGTCGAACCGGAGAAGACATGACCGTTCTCCCACAGCTGGAACACGAGCTGCTGGCAGCCCACGAGCGCATCCGGGGCCGGCGGGCCGGCGGCCCGGGAGGACTGCTCGCACGCGCGGCGGCGCTGGGCGGAGTGGTGGCGCCGGCGCGCGCGCGGCGGGGCCGGCTCGAGCCCCTCGTTCCGGTGATCAGCATCCTGGTGGTCCTCGCCGTGGCCGCGGTGTTTCTCGGCATTCACGCCACCGCGCCGCGGCCCACGACGGGATCGTCGAGCGGCCAGGGCCCCGAGCTGTTCTTCGAGGTCGAGCCGACGGCGGGCGCCCCGGTCGTCAACAGCGCCGCGCTGGCGCGGGCGGTGTCGGTTCTGCGCCGGCGGATCGACGCGCTCGGAGTGGCGGGCGCGCATATCAAGCGCTCGGGGGCACACCGGATCGTCGTCACGCTCCCGGCCGGCGTCAACGTGGGACTGGCCGCGCGTGAGCTCGCGGGCTCTTCGACGCTGGCGTTCTATGACTGGGAGGCCGACGCGCTCACGCCGGGCGGCCGCACGGTGGCCAGCCAGGAACCGGCATCCCCGCTGGCGCTGCAGATCAGCCAGGGGCAGGCCGCCGCCGTGCCCGGCAGCCCGCGCGCCGGCGGTCGGCCGCTCTACTCGGCGGTCGCGCTCGCCGCCATGCAGCCGCAGCAGCTCGGTTCCGACAACAGCCGGTTGGGCGATCAGTACTACCTGTTCGCCGCATCGCGCAGCGCGGCGTGCGCCGCCGCCGAGCGGGCCCGGCACGTCGCGGCGGCGCCGGATGGCCACTGCCTGCTGTCGGGACCGGTGGATGACGCCGCCGGCGTGCCTCGCAGCCAGGTGCTCCGCCAGCTCGCGCCGGGGCTGGCGGCCGGTGTGTCACCCGCGCAGGGCCGGCTGCTCGTGATCAAGCAGGGAGCGGTCGTGCTGCAGGCCGCATCCGGCAGCTTCGCGGACTCGCCGGCGTTCGGGTCACCGTCCGCGCGGTACTACGTCCTGCGCGATCACGTCGCGCTGTCCGACGACGCGATCGCCAGCGCCATGGCGGGCACCGACTCGGGGGGAGCGCCCGATGTCGCCTTGACCTTCACCGCGGCAGGCCGGTCGGCCTTCCAGCGGCTCACCGCCCAGGTGGCCGCCCGCGGCGACGCGGTCAGCACCACCGGGGAAACGCTCGAGCAGCACATCGCGATCGCCCTCGACGGCCAGCTCCTGACGATCGCGTCGATCGACTTCAGGGTCTACCCCGACGGAATCATCGGCGCGTCAGGCGCCGACATCAGCGGCGCCTTCACGACGGCCGTCGCCCGGCGCATCGCACGCCGGTTGCAGCTCGCGCTCCCGGTCGGCCTGCGGCTCGTCGGCGAGAAGTGACTCCGGCGGGCATCCCGAGTTGCCGCGGGTCACCAGTCGGGGGCGGGGGTGATCGGGGCCTGCTGTCCGTGGGCGATGTAGCCGCGGTTCAGCGCGGCGATCGTGCGAGCGAGCGATTGGGGCGGGCGTCGCGCGGTGAAGGTGAGGGTCGCCTGTCCCGACGGCGCGGGGAGTCGCAGCGCTCGGGTGATCCGCTCGCCGCCGGCGGTCTGGGCGCTGGCGACCCAGTAGGGGAGGGCCCAGTCGATCGGGGTGCCGGCGGGCAGCGTGCTCGTCCAGCGCAGCGTCGCGCCCGCGGCGGTGGTGGTGAGGGCGAAGGAGATGGTGCCGTGGTGGGTGGGCGCGTCGGTGACGGTGATGGTCTGGCCGGGGCGCATCCAGGCGGGACTGACGCCGGACAGCAGCAGCACGGTGGGGCCGCTGTCGCGGACGAGCAGGTTGCGCAGCAGCGTGACGTACTGGCCGGCGAAGGTGCCGTGGGGGGTGAGGTTGAGGCCGTCCTGGCGGTTGCCGTCGGGGGTGGGCCCGTCTTCCCAGCCGTAGCCGGGGGCGGTGGTGTGGGCGAGCTCGGCGTAGAACCCGGCCAGCGCGCCATGGGCGTCGCCGGCGTCGAGCTCGGTCTCATCGATCGGGAAGCCGAGGTAGTCGTGCAGGCTGGGGCCGTAGGTGGCCAGCCCCTCGCGGAAGTGGCCGGTGGCCCAGCGGACGGTGGCGTGCACGAGCGGGCTGGCCGGGCGGAGGATCGGGAGCGGGTAGGCGGCGTTGTAGTTGCCCCAGTCGTATCCGCCGGTGGCATCGAGCGCCGGTGGGATGTGGCCGACGGTGGCGGCGGCGGTGGTGAGCGCGCGGTCGAGCGCGGCCTCGAAGCGGTGATCGATCGTCTGCCAGGCGTGGGCGAGGCGGCGGTGTCCGGCCACGCGGGCGAGGGTGACGGCGGAGCGCAGGCCGACCGCCGCCCACAGGTTGTCGCCGGTGATGTGCGCGCCGGTGATGAACTCGTCGTCGAGGATCGTGCT
>JBELAG010000174.1:0-12996 GCA_049509055.1 Solirubrobacteraceae bacterium | reverse complement strand
ACGCGCAGCCCCGCCCGCCGCGCGGCCTCGAGCGTGAGCAGCGTGTGGTTGATCGTGCCCAGCCAGGGACGGGCGGCGATCACCAGCGGCAGGTCGAGCTCGACGGCCAGCGCCCGCACGTCGCCGTCGGGCCCCAGCGGCACGAGCAGGCCGCCGACGCCCTCCACGACGACCGTCACCCCGGACTCGGCCCCGGCGCGCACGGCGGCGGCGAGCGAGGCGACCGTCGGCGGATCGCCTCCCTGCAGCTCGGCGGCCAGATGCGGGGACACCGGTGGGCCATAGCCGATCGCGACGACCTCCCCGGGATCGCTGCCGGCCGCGCCGGCCAGCAGCACATGGTCGGGCGGCCATTCCGCATCGGCGGGCTCGTCGAGGCCGGTGACCACCGGCTTGCGGGCCTGCACCGGCACGCCGCGCTCGCGCAGGGCCGCGACGATCGCCGCGGCCACGACGGTCTTGCCGACTCCGGTATCGGTTCCCGTCACGAACAGCCCGCGCAGCGCCCGGGGGTCGCGTGGGCGGTCTCGGACCGGCCGGGACGCCACGGCGGGCTGCGGCCCTCGGCTCAGGCGGCCCGGCGGGCCGGCGGGTCGGCCTCGAAGTCGAACACCCCGGCGCGCGGGCCGGGGCGCGCCGTCGGCGGCGCCGTCGCCTCGAGCTCGTCGTCGCCGTCGTCTGCGCAGCTCGTCCTCATGGTGGGTGGCCATCACCGCCAGGCGCAGCCGCGAGGTCATCGGCGGCACGGTCGGCGGGCGGATCGCCTGGGCGAACACGCCGCGCGACAGCGCCTCCTCGCAGATCCGCACCGACAGCTCCGCGTCACCCACGATGAGCGGCAGGATCTGCGTGCGCGATCCGCCGACGTCGAAGCCCTCCCGCTCGAGGCCGCGCCGCAGCGCGGCAGCGTTGGCTGCCAGCCGGTCGACCATCTGGGGACGCTCGATCAGCAGATCGAGGCCGGTCAGGGCGGCGGCCACCGCGGGCGGCGGCAGCGCGGTGGAGAAGATGAAGGTCCGCGCGCAATTGATCAGGTAGCGCGACATCTGCGCGTCGCAGGCCACGAACGCGCCGTAGGCGCCGAGCGCCTTGCCGAGCGTGCCGACGATCACGTCGACCTGCCCCTCGAGGCCCGCCTGCGCGAGGGCGCCGCGGCCGCCGGGGCCGACCGCACCGGTGCCGTGGGCCTCGTCGACGACCGTCCGCAGGCCGTGACGCCGTGCCAGCTCGACGATCTCGGCCAATGGCGCGACGTCCCCGTCCATCGAGAACACGCTGTCGGTGACGATCAGGGCGCCGCGACCCTCGGCGCGGGCGATCCCCCACGCCAGATGCTCGGGATCGCAGTGGTCATAGACGAACACCTCGGCCCGCGAGAGCCGGCAGCCGTCGATGATCGACGCGTGGTTGAACTCGTCGGAAAAGACGATGTCGCCGGGACGCGCCAGCGCGGCGATCGTGCCGGCGTTGGCGAGATAGCCCGAGCCGAACAGCAGGGCGCTGTCGCGGCCCTTGAACGCCGCCAGCGCCTCCTCCAGCCGGCGGTGGATGGTCATCGTGCCCGACACCAGCCGCGACGCGCCCGCCCCGACGCCCCACCGCATGGCGGCGTCGGCGGCCGCCTGACGCACCCGAGGGTGATCGGCGAGCCCGAGGTAGTTGTTGGAGCACAGCAGCAGCACCGGCTTGCCGTCCAGCAGCACGTGCGGGCCCTGCGGGCCGCTGACCAGCCGCGTGCGACGGCGCAACCCCAGCGAGCGAAGCTCGTCAAGCCGTGCCTCGATCTCGATCATCGCAGCCCAGCCTTCACGAGCCAGACGCTAGACGCCGTGCCGGACGATGCCGTCATCTCTATGATCGTCGCAGCTTGCCCGACCGCCTGTACTTCACCGGCGACGACGACGCCAACGCGCTGATCGCCGCCGACCCGATGGCGCTGCTGATCGGCTTCGTGCTCGATCAGCAGGTGACCGTCCAGAAGGCGTTCTCGGGGCCACTCGTCCTGCGCGAGCGGCTGGGCGCGATCGACGCCGCCACGCTGGCGCAGGCCGACCTGGAGCCGGTCTTCCGCGAGCGCCCGGCGATCCACCGCGTCCCGGCGGCGATGGCCCAGCACGTGCAGTCGCTCGCGGTGCACATCCGCGACGAGTACGACGGCGACGCCGCCGGCGTGTGGACCCGGGCGCCCGACGCCGCGTCGCTGCACGCCAACCTCGCGGGGCTGCCCGGGTTCGGCGAGATGAAGGTCGTGTCGCTGGCTGCGGTCCTGGCCAAGCGCTTCGGCGTGCCGGCCGCCCAGGATCTCGTCCCCGACCGCCGGACGCTCGGCGACGTCGACTCGCCGGAGGCGCTGGCCGAGTACCAGGCGGCCAAGCGCGCCCACAAGGCCGAGCTGAGGCGGGCCTCGGCGGCCCGCGGCTGACCCGGCGCGCCGTTGGGTTTCCGAGCCCCCTGTGCGGCCCGCATGGGCAGCGGCGAAGGGCCCGGCGCGTGCCCGTGGTCGCGGGGTGGGGAACCGCATTCATCGTGGACATGGATTGGGTTCCCCAGCCCAGCCGGCCTCTCGGTTCGCGCCCTGGTCGGAACCCCCGGTCGGACCCCCCCGGTCGGAACCCCCTGGTCGGAACCCCCCGGTCGAAACCTCCGGTCGGGCCCACGCCGGCGCGCAGCGGGCGCGACCCTCAGCCGCCGGCCAGCGTCGCGAGCGTATCGGCGATGACCGGCCACGCCCGCCCCCGGGGATCGACCAGCTCGAAGTGGTCGGCGCCGGGCAGCTCCAGCAACCGGCACCGGTCCCCGGCGGCGGCGGCCGCCGCCGCGTAGCTGCGGCTCTGCTCGATCGGGACGTTGTGGTCGGCGTCGCCGTGGATCAGCAGCGCCGGAACGCCGAGCGGCAGCCGGGCGATCGGGCTCGCCGCGGCGAACACGTCGGCCGCCCGGTCGGCCCCCGGGTCGGCCCCCGGGTCGGCGCCGAGGAAGTCGAGCACCGCGCCGGCTCCGAGCCGGGCGGCGACGGCGGCCTGAAGATCGCACACGCCCGCCAGCGACACCACCTCCGCCACGGGGCACTCGCCCGCCGCCCACAGCGCGAGGTGGCCCCCGGCGGAATGGCCGACGAGCGCCACCGGCCGGCCGCCGGCCGCGAGGATGGCGGCGCGCACCGCGTCGCGGACGGCCAACGCGGTGCCCGGCCAGCCTCCGCCCGCCATGCCCACGCGCGGGTATTCGACATTCCACGTCCAGTACCCGTCCCGGCCGCACTCCGTCGCCAGCTCGGCGATCGCCCCGGCGTCGAAGCGGGCGCGCCAGAAGCCGCCGTGGATGAAAACGGCGAGCACCGGCCCGTCGGCAGGTCCGAGCCGGTCGGCGCTCCAGTCCGCGGCCATCGCGGCGACCGTCAGCGGCCCGTCCAGCGGGGCGCGCGCTTCTCGGCGAAGGCGTGGACGCCCTCGCGGAAGTCCGCGGACGCGAACGATGCCGTCCTCAGCTCCAGCAGCTCACGCTCGACCTCCGGCGGGAGCGCCGCCGGCCCGTCGAGCACGGCGCGGATCACGCGCTTGTTGCCCCGCTGGGCGAGCGGCGCGTTGGCGGCGAGCTCACGGGCGAGCGCGAGGGCCGCCTCGGCGAGCCGGCCGTCGGGCGTCACCGTCCCGACCAGTCCCCACTCGCGGGCGGTGGCGGCGTCGATCCGGCCGCCGACGAGGAACAGCTCGCGCGTGCGCGGCGCGCCGATCGCGTCGATGAACTTCTTGATCCCGGTGTGGGAGTAGACGAGGCCGAGCTTGCCGGGCGGCATGCCGAGCTTGACGTGGTCGGCGGCGATCCGCAGGTCGCACGACAGCGCGAGCTCGAGGCCGCCCCCGATCGTGTGCCCGTTGAGCGCGGCGACGGTCGGGAACGGATATGCCTCGACCGCGTCGATCGCCGCCGCGAACGGATGCGCCACCAGCTTCTCGGCCTCGTCGGCGAACACCTCGTCGGGCAGGTCGCCGATGTCGTAGCCCGCCGAGAACATCCGGTGCTCGCCGGTGATGATCAGGCAGCGGGCGTCCAGCTGAGGCACCGTCGCGGCGAGGGCGTCGAGGATCGCCTGGTCCAGCGCCCCGCGCTTGGCGGGGTTGGAGATCGTCAGCCGGGCGACGTGCGGCGCCGGCTCGTCGACGAGCAGCCGGCCGGTCGGGCCGCTACTCGAGGACAACGAGCGTGTCGCCCTCGGAGACCGACTGTCCCTCCGTGCAGCGGATCTCCGTCACGACGCCGGGGTCCTCCGCCTCGACCGGCATCTCCATCTTCATCGACTCGAGGATCACCACGGCATCGCCCTCGGCCACGGCGTCACCGACCTCGACCTCGATCTTCCACACTGTCCCCGTGATGTGGGCTTCAACGTCGGTCACGTCACCAGTCCTCCTTAGACGCTGGAGGGTCGGAGGATAGAGCCCAGCGCCGACACGACCCCGCGGCGCTCGCTCGACGGTTCGCGGCATGCGGAAAACCCCTCAATTTGCACGATCCGTCCGAGCCGAGCGGTTGACTCAGGAGGCGACCGCGGATTGGATCGAGGAACGAGGCAGCCGTGTCCGAATCGAAACTGTTCATGAGCTCGTGCTCGCGCCGCGAGCTTGCTGCCCGCCGGCGCTCGGCGCGCTCGCTTCGCGTTGCGCAGGCGCTGGTCGTGATCGCCGTGGTCGCCGTCTGCCTCGGTGCGTTGGCCGTGGGCCACGGCGGCATCTGACCGAGCCGCCGGCCGTGCGCCGCGTGCCGGCCGGCGGAGCGCATCACAGCAGATGCGTGACCGGCAGCTTGTTGCGGCGGATCGTCGTCACCGCGCGCTCGGGCTTGGAGGCGGGCGGCGCCGGCGGGGCGACGGTCGAGGTTCCGGTCTGATTGGCGATCGTCACCGTCCCCGCTTGCGCCGGCGTGGCGTCGCCGGACGCGTCGTAGGCGGTGACGATCACCGGGTAGGTGCCGTCGGGAACGAGCGTCGTATTGGCGACCAGCGCGCCGGAGGCGCTCGCCGGACAGGGTTGCAGGCTGCCCGGCTGGCAGGTGCTCTGCGCCGTGCCCACGACGGTCGAGCCCAGCGACACGGTCACCTTCGCCACGCCTGAGCCGTTGTCGTCGGCGGCGGTGAACAGGAGCGCCTGCTGCCCGGCATAGGTTCCCGGGGTCGCGAGGCTGCCACCGGTCGCCTCGACCGTCGGCGCGACCGTGTCGTGCACCGTCACCGCCAGAGAGGCGATCGAGACGATCGCCGTCGAGGACGGGAACGTGCAGTCGACCGGGCCTGGCGAATACGAGCAGTACACGTCGAACCACACGTTGGTCGAGTCGGGAAGGCCGCTGTTGAGCTGGGTGCCGGCGTGGTCGTCGCCGATCTCCGAGTTGAACACGAGCGTTCCGCCGTACCCCCAGCGCAGGAACGCGAGCGATCCGCTCGTCGTGTCCAGCGTGTGGAAGGTGGCTGTGACGTTGGTGAAGGTCTCCGCGCCGGGGGCGTTGAGCCCGGCGCCGTAGGTCTGGTTCCAGGTGAGCACCGGGGCGCTGTGTCGTTGAAGGCGTCCGTGCCGGCGGTGCTCGTGCAGGTGTCGGTGGTTCCCGGCCAGCCGAAGCCCGACTGCATCCCCTCCACCCACGGCGGGGAGGGGTTGCCGTCGCACATCCGCACGACGAAGTCGGCCCGCGCGACACCGCCGCCGGCGGCGACGAGCACCGTGCCCAGGAGGCCCGCCCGGATCAGCCATCTCCACGCCTGGACGGTCCCCGTTCGCACACCGCCATCGTGACCAATGACGGCGGTCGGCGTGGCCAGGTACGCTGAGGCGACGGTGCGTGATGGTGGCTGAAGACGGATCTGAACCCGGGATCGACATCGATCTTCTGGCCGCGTCCCTGCGCGCCGACTCCAGCGACCTCGGCGCCTTCGTGGAGGCCCTGGCGGTCAAGCTCGAGGAGGCGGTTCCCGGCGCGGTCCGGATCGAGCGCCGGCGCAGCGGGATGTTCGGGCCCAAGCTCGTCACGCGGATCGCGCTCGACGCCGGCGACCAGCGGCTGGAGTTGCGCACCGAGGGAGCCCGGATCGACACTCGCGCCGCGCGCGTCTCGGGCGGGATCGTGATCAAGAACGAGGCGCTGCCCACCGACCGCTGGTTGCGCGCCCTCGGCGAGGCGCTCGCCGTCGAGGCCGGGCGTAGCCAGGCAACCCGTCAGGCGCTGGAGCGCCTGCTCAACGAATAGGAGAGACGATGGGCTTCCTCAAGCGCGACGATGACGATGCCCAGCCGGCGCCGGGGCAGGGGCAGGCCGTGGCTCCCGCGGAGGCGCCGCATGCCGCCGCCTATGAGACGGGCTCGCTGGCCGGGATCCCGGCGTCCGGTCGCGAGCGCATCCACCGCATGCAGCAGGAGGTCGCGCGCGGCTTCTTCACCAGCGACCTGTCGGTCAACGAGTTCCTGCTGGTCAAGCAATCGGGCTTTGAGCCCCTCGGACTGGTGCTCGGCAGCTCGATCTACCACATCGGCTATCAGCAGGCGATGTGGAACCAGAGCCAGGAGATGGGCGTCCTCACCCAGGCGATGTACCACGCCCGCGAGCTGGCGATGACACGGATGGAGGAGGAGGCCGACGCGCTCGGCGCCGACGGCGTCGTCGGCGTGCGGCTCGACATCGGCCGCTACGAATGGGGTGCCGACCTCGCCGAGTTCATCGCCGTCGGCACCGCGGTCAAGCACCGCGAGGGCGTGCTCCATCGCGCACCCAACGGCCGGCCGTTCACCTCCGACATGAGCGGCCAGGACTTCGCCACCCTGCTGCGGGCCGGCTACCGGCCCGCCGGGCTGGTGATGGGCAACTGCGTGTACCACGTCGCCCGCCAGGGCATGCTCGCCTCGCTCAAGCAGGTGGGGCGCAACCTGGAGATGCCCAACTTCACCCAGGCTCTGTACGAGGCCCGCGAGCTCGCGATGGAGCGGATGCAGCGCGAAGCCGATGAGCTGCAATCCGAGGGGATCGTCGGCGCGCGGATCATCGAGCGCAGCCACGGTTGGGGTTCGCACGTGATCGAGTTCTTCGCGCTCGGCACCGCGGTCGTCTCCACCAGCTCCGATCACCAGATCGAGAAGCCGGCGCTCGTCCTCCCGCTGCAGGGCTAGTCGCGCCTCGCGGGTTGCCGCGCGCGGCGACCTGGACCGCGCGCGGCGACCTGCGACCGGGCCTCGAGCTCAGTAGAAGGACGCCATCAGCACACCCTGGTCGTGGCGGTTGGCGGTCAGCGCGTTGGTGGCGATGCCGAGCTCCTCGACGACCGCGCCGCGGACCTTGAGCACGGCCGTGTAGCCGGAGGTGCGATCCAGGTACCAGTAGTTGAGGCCGATGTGGAACGGCTTCTCGAAGTGCAGCTGGGTCGAGGCCCCGGCGAGCGATTCGCCGGGACGGATGTTGTCGAGCTCGTAGTACGGATCGGAAGTCGACGCCCACACCACCTTGTCGGCGTATCCGCCGCGCTTCTTCTCGGGAATCGCGGTGAGGAGCTTCGGCGACGCGTAGCCGACGCGCACGCCGATCGGCGTCAGGCAGAAGAAGTCCTCGTACTGCTTGCCGCGATTGGAGTGATGGCGGTACTGGAAGCGCGCCTGCTTCCGGGTCATCCCGAGCTTGACCTGTCCGATCGTCGTGCCGGTCATGTGGCCGGTGGCCCCGGGGCAGAGCTTGACGTGCGGGATCGGCACCGTCACCGCGCCACTCGTCGCGGAGGCGTGTCCGGCGATGTTCGAGGCGGTCACGGCGCAGGTGAGCGAGGTGCCCTCATCGAGGGTTCCGAGCTTGTAGGTGCTGCTGGTGGCTCCGGCGAGCGCGGTGCCGTCGCGGTACCACTGGTAGGTGTAGCCGGTCGGGGCGTTCGTCCAGCTGCCGGTGGAGCACGTGAGCGTGCTCCCCGCCTTGGTGGCGCCGGTGATCTGGGGCGGCGTCACGTTCGTCGGCGGCGCGATCACCGTCTCGGTCTCGCCGGGCGAGCACGGGCTCGTCGAGGTGATGTTGTTGGCGTCACCGCCGTAGACGACCTGCCAGTAATACGTCCCCGCGGTCGTCAGGCTCACCGCCTGCGACGCCGGCATCGTCCCCGGCGTGGCGATCGTCTCCGGGCTGCCGGCGCTGGCGAGCACCGTGCAGGCCGCGTCGGAGTACACGTTGTAGGTCACCGTCCCGGTCGCGGTGCTCGCGTTGCTCCCGCTCAGCGTCGAGGAGTCGGTCACCGCGGTTCCGACCGGCACCGTCAGCGCGCTCCCACTCTGTCCGTCGCCGGCCAGGCTGGTGGCGATCGTCGTCGGCGCGGCGAGTGTGAGCGAGGGCTGCCCGTTGATGACGCCGAAGATGTAGCGCCCGAGCGTCGTGCTGTTGAGGTCGCCGTAGATCAGGCCGGTGGAGGTGCTCGAGTCCAGGAACGCGTTGGGGACCCCGGAGCCGGGCAGGTTGTAGGAGTCGCCGGGCGTCGTCGACCCGTTCGAGTACCCCACGAACGCGGACTCCATGGCTTGGCCGTTCTGGCAGCTCACGTCGCCGCTGCTGGCCTCGCCGGTGTCCCACTGGATCGAGTCGTAGTTGAACTCGATGTAGAAGTCGTCGCCCAGCGCACTGGTTCCGATGTCGGGACGGTCGATCAGGATCATCTGGAAGTCGTCGAGCACTGACGTGTTCTCGTCGTAGCAGCCGACGTCGGGCCAGTTGACCACGAACACCTTGTCGCCGTTGAGGGTGCCGGTGCCGAAGTTGACGAGCCCGCTGCCCGGGCCTCGGGTGTCCACGTCGGCGAAGAACGGAGCGATGATCGGGCTGCCGAACGTCGTGAGACTCTGGGGCGTGTACTCGGCCAGCGGCTCGCTGAACGTGACGTTGCCGTTGGTGTTGACGTAGACCGAGTTGTATTCGGCTCCGAACAGGTTGAGGTTGAAGCCGATCGGATACAGGGTCGGTCCCGTCTGGCCAGCGGGACCCGGGCACGCGGGCGAGGCGTTGCCGCCGCCTCCGCACGGCCAGGTTCCGTCGTCGTTGGCCGGGAAGGTGACCTCCACGTAGTTGTTGATCGTCGTCGCGCTCGTTCCCGGGCTCGGCGATGTCGGAACGACGGCATTGGCCGCGGCGGACGCGACCTGCGGCGCTGCGAGCAGCACGGCCAGCGCCACTGCGACCCCGAGGATGGCCGGCACCGCCGCAACCGTCACCAGATGACGCGTGTCAACTCGCATGTGAGGTCTCCCCCTACTTGACGTCGTGTCCCGCGACGCCGGCGCCCGCCGATGCGTCGCGGATGGCCCACTGCGTGAGACACGAACTCTATCCGTGTCGCCGGCGAAAAATCAAGCTCACCGCTGACGGAGCATGGTCACCCTCGCTCGACCGCTCCGGGGTGGTGTCCGGGTCGGGCGAAGGCGGTGCTGTCGAGGAGGGTCATGGCCCGCCGGCCCGGGTGTGTGTCATACATCGGCGCCAGCGCCCTCGCGCCGGTTCGCGTTCCGGCCGGCGGTCTGTCCGACGAGGTGAGCGTGCGAAACGGGGACCATGGAGGCGCGCACGCCTCCAGCGCGGCGCACCCGACGGGGAGGCCTGCCCGTGTGCCGCCGTGGCGGGGCTGGCGCAGGACTCCGCGGGGGCGGCGGATCCCCGTCGTTCGCAGCCGCAGATGATTCGGGCGAGCACCCCGTGCGAGGGCTTTGCGTGCCGCCGGTGATGTCCGATCCCGCGGCCGGACAGCCCCGAGAACCGCGGGCAACGTCCATCCCTCCACGACCGGGAGGCGCCGGCACCGTGTGAGGGCAACGGCGGGCGGAGGATCGCAGCCGTGGCGTCACCCGGCCGATCGTCGACCCTGATCGAGGTCGCGGTCAACCGCCGCACTGACGCTGCCGTGAGCCGGCTGGGACGAGGCCGCGTGCCGGCGCCACGGTCAAGCGGCGATCGGCTGGTCATGCCCCTCCCCAGCTGCCGGTGCCGCGGTGAGACGGCGACCCCTGTCCGCTGGCCGGCGGTCGTCTCGGTTCGGCGCCGGTCAATGGGAGAGCGAGTGCTGTGGATAGCCGCGACCTCGTCGGTTGTCGGCGAGCGGTCGGCGGTCCCGCGGCGGGCGTGGATCGGTCGATCGCGGTAGGGACCACCGTTTCCAGTGGCCCCCGCTCAGATCCCAGCGTGCCCTTTTACCCACCGGGCTCCTTCCTTGGGTGCGGGCGTCAAAGCGCGTGTTGGGCGTCACGGTTGCCTTCCCCAGCCGCAGTTGACGTCCAGCGCAGCCGCCCGCCCGCGTCACCGACGAGTGCCGGCACGGTCGGCGGCCCGCGTCGTAACCGGCCGGTCGCCGCATGACCGCGATCCCCGGCCGCGGTCTCGTCCCAGCCGGGTCATCGCAGCGTCAGGGCGGTCGATGGCCGCGACCTCGACCACCGCCGGCGAGCGGGCGGCGGTCCCCGACCGCGACCGCCGGCGGCGACCCGCCTACGCGAAGGTCAGCAGGCTGAAGCGGTCGAACGTCAGCGCATCGACCAGTTCGGCGCCGTCGGGCCCGGGCCGGACGGCGATCACGGTGAACACCAGTTCCTCGCCGACGGCGCGGCGGACGGCGTCGGTGACGATCACCGTCTTGGTCTGCGGGGTCAGCGCGTGGGGGGGACGGCGGTCGAACACGTCGCGCGCGGGGGGGACCTCGCAATGGCCCTCGTCGCCGGCGCAGCCGGAGTGTCCGAAGATCGTGAACGAGCCGGCGAACGACTCGGTCTCGCGCGGTGTCGAGACGTCGACGCCGGTGTCGTTGAAGTAGATGCGCGCCTCGAAGCTCGGTCCGGAGTGATCGACGCCGTAGAAGACGAGATCCGCGCGGGAGAAGGGAATCCCGTCGCGAGCCGGGTTGGCGATCGGTGGGGAGGTGAAACGTTGCATGTCTAGTGGCCGGTCCCCGGGCCGCCGGTCGAGCGCACGGCGTAGTCGTATCCCAGCGAGTTGGGGTCAAGCGTCTGCTCGACCGTCATGTGGAACGGCGGCAGCGATTCGCGCAGCAGGCTGGCCGGCATGCTGGCCTGAGGATGGCGCAGCTGCCACATGCGCCACACCCGGTCGATCATCGCGTGGTGGGCCCAGAAGATCGGGTCGAACGCCGCGAACGGAATGTCGCCCATGTGGCCGTTGCGACCGCCGACCCACACGTGCACGTTGTTGTGCAGCTGCTCGAGCTGATGGGTGAAGTCCGAGAAGGCGGGCAGCGCGAGGACGAACTCGATGTCCTGCGCGCTCGGCAGCGGCGGCGAGCCGGGCTGGCCGGGATAGCGGACCGTCCACGGCGCCTTGTCGTCGCCGGACCGCACGCCCTGGGCGATCGCCTTGGGATCCACCTCGGCCGAGAACAGCGGGTTGCGCTCGCCGTCGACCTCACGTTCGCCGTAGGCCCCGGGGATCGAGCGCCGGGTCGTCCAATCCCACCACGGGAGGGTGACGCCGGGCACGCGGTCGCGCAGGGTCAGCTCGAAGAAGTACAGGTAGGCGCGGTGCCACGGCAGGAACACCGGCCGGCCGTGGGCGACGTCGCAGCTGATCGGCAGCGGAAGACCGTGGATGCCCGCCTGGTCCATGTAGCCGCGGTCGTCGCGGATCCCCATCGACGCGCTCATCGCGTGGCGAAACGCGCCGAGCTGATCGGCGGTCATGGCATCGATGTTCAGGCGGTGCCGGACCGGCTCAGCCGGGTGCTGCGGGCTGACGGCGCCCGTGCTCATCCCGTCCCTCGACCGCCCTCGCCCGCCATGGGCGCAGCCTACCGCCCTGCGCCCCATCCGCCAAGCCCCGGATCTGCGGACCCGGCATCCTCAGCTCGATGGCACCCCCGGCGATGATGAGCCGTGTCGTGACCCTGGCGGAGGGCCGCGTCGAGGTCGGCGAGGTCGACGGTGACCGCGATCGCGCCCCGCTCGTGCTGCTGCACGAGGGGCTGGGCTCGGTCGGGCTGTGGCGCACGTTCCCGAGCGCGCTCGCCGCGGCGACCGGCCGGCGGGTGATCGCGTTCTCGCGGTTCGGCCACGGGCGCTCCGACCCGCCGCCGGCGCCGCGCACGCCGGCGTTCTTTCACGAGGAGGCGCTGGTCGTGCTGCCGCGGCTGCTCGTCGAGCTCGCGGCCGCCGAGCCGATCCTCGTCGGCCACAGCGACGGGGCGTCGATCGCGCTCATCCACGCCGGCCGTCACGCGGTCACCGGGGCGGCGCTGATCGCTCCCCACGTCGTCGTCGAGCCGGTCACCGTCGCCGCGATCCGCGAGACCCGCGCGCGCTATGAACGCGGCGAGCTGCGCGATCGCATGGCGCGCCATCACGACGACCCCGACGCGGCGTTCCGCGGCTGGTGCGACGTCTGGCTCGATCCCGCGTTCGGCGACTGGAGCCTGGAGTCCGACGCGGCCCGGATCACCGCTCCGACACTGCTGATCCAGGGAGCCGACGATCCGTACGGCACGCTGGTCCAACTCGACCTGATCCAGTCCCGGGTCCGGGGGCCGGTCAGCCGCCTCGTCCTGCCGGGTGGACACAGCCCGCACCTGGAGGCGGCGGAGGCCGTCGTCGCGGCGCTGTCGGAGTTCAGCGCGCCCCTGTCGTGAGCTCGCTGAGCACGACAGCAGCCCGGTCGACCGACACCGCGGAAACCTACGACCCTCAACGTTCCGCGCCCTCTGTCCGATTATCGGGGTATGTCGCCCCGCTCCGCAGTCCTTCGGACCGCGCGCAATGAGTACGCCTGGGTCGGTCTCGCGTTCATCGTCTCGATCCTCGTCGCCTACCTCGTGCTGCAGTCGGTCACGACCGGCACCTTCGACCGGCTCGAGCGCGAGAACGTGCAGAGCCAGGCCGCCCGCGTCCGCACCAGCCTCGGCTATGAGGCGTCGCTGATCAGCAGCTTCGTGCTCACCAACTCCCAATGGGACGACGCCTACGACGTCATCACCCAGCATCAGCCGGGCCAGCTCGCGAC
>JBELAG010000173.1:0-19094 GCA_049509055.1 Solirubrobacteraceae bacterium | reverse complement strand
GCGAGGCGGCGGTGTCCGGCCACGCGGGCGAGGGTGACGGCGGAGCGCAGGCCGACCGCCGCCCACAGGTTGTCGCCGGTGATGTGCGCGCCGGTGATGAACTCGTCGTCGAGGATCGTGCTGGGGGGCAGCAGGCCGAGCGGGTCGCTGCTGCCGGCGCGGGCGATCCAGCCGACGGCGGCCGCCACGTGGCGCAGCTGGTGGGCGGCGAACGCCGGGCTTCCGGTCAACAGGGCGTGCTGAGCGAGCTCCCACAGCGCTTCACCGACGCCGTCCTGTTGTCCGGTGCGGCTGATGTAGAGCCCGTTGGGTTGCTGCCAGTCAGACAGGAACGCGAGGTTCTGAGCGGCGGCGGTGTGCAGGCCGATGTCGTCGAGCGCGACCGTCTCGATCGCCGAGTCGCGAATCCAGTAGGACTGATATTGCAGGCGGTTGACGGCCTGCACCCACCCCGAGCGCGTCAGGTAGCGAGACTGCAGGATCGCCACGACGTTGGCCAGGTAGACGGCGTCGACGCGAGGTTCGGGCACGTCGATGCGCGTCATCCCGGCCTCCTGGGCGGCCCACAGGGCGCGCATCGCGGCGCGGGCGGCGGTCAGCGGGACGCCGTCCAGCGCCCGGTCGGTGCGGGCGTCGGCGACCGGCGGCGCGAGCGGGATCTGCCAGGTCAACGCGACCGACCCATGGGCGCCCAGCGGCTGGGTGTAGACCGTCAACACGTGCGGGGCCTGCGGCGCGGCGCTGGCGGGGGTGGCGAGCGTCTGTGCGGGGCGGGCGGGGCCGCGAGCCAGCAGCAGCCCGTCGCGGACGATGTCGCGGCCCGCAACCGCGTACTCCCACGCCGGGCTGAACTCCTCGCCCAGCTGCTCAAAGAAACCCGGCGGGCCGATGTCGGCGGCGGGACGCTCATAGCGCGAGGGTGAGGTGAGAAACCCGTGAAACCCCGGCGCTTGGGGCCCACGCGTGTACTCCACCTGCAACGCGACCCGCGCCGTCTGTCGCCGAGCGCCGGTGTTGTGCGCCGTGACGGTCAGATAGACGACCGGCCGGCCGGCGACCGCGGTGGTGAACACCCGCTGGGTGTACACCACCTGACGATCACGCAGGCGGGCCTGATAGAGCGGCAGCGACGGGTCAGCCAGCATGCGGGTGGGCTGGTCCCAGCCGCGCAGGGGAATGCCATAGGCCAGCTGGTACTCCGCCCACCCGGTGTAGATGTCGCCTTCCGGGGTGATCTCCCCGCCGGGCAGCGCGCCGGGCAGCGCCAGCTGCTCGGTCGGCGTCGCGATGAAACCGGTCAGCGGCGCCCGCGCGTGGGCCGGCGGCGCCCCCACGCCGGCGCACACGCTCAGCAGCGCGAGCGACAGCGCGCCGACGCGTGCCCACCGGGCTGCGACCCGGCGAACGGGCGAGTCGCCCCGAACAGGCGAGCCCACGCCGGTCAGCGCCGATCGACCGGAAGGCCGAGTCGCGCTGCGAGGAACTCCCGCTGCTCGGCATAGAGGCCGGCCGGGAGGCGGGGGAACCAGGCGCAGCCGCCGGGCAGGTGCTCGGGCCCGGGGGGACCGCCGACCACCGCGGTCATGAACGCCAGGCCGACCGGCGAGTCCAGACCGTTGGTGTAATGGCTGGGGTACTCGATGTAACCGAGCAGTTCACCCGCCACGACGTCGAGGCCGAGCTCGTCGTCGGCGACGCGCGCGACGGCGTCGACCACGCGTTCGCCGAACAGCACGGTGCCGCCGGGGATGTGCCAGGCGCCGACATTGGGCGGGATATCGCGTCGCAGCAGGAGCACGCCGCGATCCGGCGCGACGATCACCACCTCCACACACAGGCGCGCGACCCGGCTGAAGATCGCGTCGTACTCGTCCTTGGGCAGCCAGCCCGGCGGACCGACGGTGTCAGGCATCGGCGCGCGCCTGACCGCGGGTCGGGACGGGCACTCGGCAGCGGAGCGTCACGGTGTGCGATTGTGCCCGACAGCGCGATGGAGAGCCTCTCCGTGTCCGAGACGGTCCTGCCGAGCGGGCTGCGGCTCGTCGAGATGCCCGTCTCGGGACGGCTCGCCACCGCGATCGCGATCCTGTTCCCCGCGGGAGCGCGCCACGAGCGGCCGACCGAGGTGGGGGCCGCGCACCTGCTCGAGCACCTGGCGTTCAAGGGGACCGATCGCCATCCGAGCGCGGCGTCACTGAACCGCGCGACCGAATACCTCGGGACCGAGCTCGCCGGCGCCTCGACCGTCGACTACGTCGAGTTCTCGACGTTCGTGCGCGCCGAGTCGGCGATGGCGGCGGCGCACCTGCTCGCCGAGGTGGTCACCACGCCGAGGCTCGCGGCGGACGATCTCGAAGCCGAGCGGGCGGTGATCCTGCAGGAGATCGCCGACGACGCCGACGACCCCGGGTCCCGCGCGCACGATCTCCTGCTCGGCGCGCTGTTCGCCGGTCACCGGCTGGCCACCGACGTCGCCGGCGAGGCGGACGACGTGCGAGCGCTCACCCACGCCGGGGTGCTGGCGTTCCGCGACGATCACTGGAGCCCCGGCGGCGGTCTCGCCGTGGTCGGCGGCAACCTCGATCACATCGATCGGGCGCAGCTGATCGACCTGCTCGCCCGGATCCCGGACCGGCCCGCCGCGCCGGCGCCGCCGGAGCCGCCGCCGTTTGCGCCGCGCGCGCTCCTGGACCGGCGCGACGGTACCGCCGTCCATCTCTGCCTGGCGTATCCCGTCCCCGGCCTGGACTGCGCCCGTCGCAGCGAACGCGCGCGCGCCGAGGTCTTCTCGCAGCTGCTCGGCGGCCCGATGGGCTCGCGGCTGTATGACGAGCTGCGCGAGCAGAGCGCCCTCTGCTACTGGGTGAGCGCCGGGATCTCGGACTACGACGGCGCCGCGATCCTGTTCATCAGCTGCAGCGTGAACCCCGCGGACGTCGAGGAGGCGTACGAGCGGATCGATGCGATCCTCGCCGACCTCAAGGCACACGGGCCCGGCGAGGAGGAGGCCAGGCGGTTACGCGCCTACGCCAGCGGCGCCGTCGCGCTCGAGTTCGAGTCGGTCAACACCCGCGTCGACCATGCGATCGAGTTGATCATGGAGCACGCAGACCACGAGGTCGATCCGATCCTGGTGCTGCGGGAGATCGAGGCGGTGACCCGCTCTGGGCTCGCCGAGCTCGCGGCCGCGATCGAGCTCACGCCCTGCGTGGGCTGCGCGGGTCCGACCGACGCCACGATCTTCTAGATCGCGGGAGCCGGTAGGATCGGCCGGCGATCGATCGGAGCAATATGGCGTGGGTGATCACGAGGGGCAGCCGATTCGGACTCGTCGCGCTCGTGTTGGCCGCGGCGACGTTCGGGCCGTCGACCGCCGCCCGGGCGGCGACCGGCGAACCCGTGTACGTGGCGGCCGATTGCGGGGGTCAAGGGGGATTCCTCGGAGGCCATGTCATCAGACCACGCACCGTGTACCTCGTCTGCGGGGGCACGCTGATGCTGTTCTTCACCGGTGTCACCTACTCGTCCTACGGTGGCGCCACCGCGAGCGGCCGCGGTGTTGTCTTCTACACCGGGTGCAGCGCCGCCTGCGCCAAGAGCTCCCGGCACGAACCGGGAACGTTCACCCTCTCCGATGTCAAGCAGTGCAGCGACGGCCGGCTGTACTACACGCACGCCCAGGCGCGCGCACCCGGAGTGCCGGATTTCGTGAGCGACATCACGCCGGAAACGGGGATCGCCGGCGGGTTGTCGTGCACGACGCCGCACGGCACCACGTCGCCCGGCCCGCCGGCCCCGGCATCCGGTCAGACGGTGTTGCTGACGCTCGTCTCCGGCGTGGTCACCTTCCGGCTCCCGGGGACAGCCACGTTCCGGTCGCTGACCGGCGCGGTGCTGGTGCCGGCCGGCACCGAGGTCGACGCAATCGACGGCCGGGTGCTGGTGACCGTGTCGGCGGGCACGTCGGCCCCTCAGCAGTCCGCGACGGTGTACGGCGGTCAGTTCCTCGTGCGCCAGGATGCGAGTCCGCCCTACGAGACGCACTTCGTTCTCTCCGAGCCGTTGACCGGATGCCCGGGGGTCGCCGCGGAAGTGGACCACGAGCCGATCGCGGCGCTGCGGTCGCGCACCGGGCTCGTCGTGACGCGCCGCAAGCCGACGCGCCGGGACCTGTGGGTCACCGACACCGGAGGCTCGTTCGGGACGACCGGCAGCTATGTCTCCACCACGACCGAGGGGACGCAGTGGCTGACGCAGGACACGTGCGGCACGTCCTCGGTGCAGGTGGTGGAGGGGATCGTGGCGGTGCTCGATCTCGTCGACGGTCAGACGATCGTCCTGCATGCCGATCAGCGCTACACGGCGGCCAGGCACGAGCGCCCGGCGGGACCGCTCACGGTCGTCGACAGCTATTGGTTCGCGATCGATGCCCACGACTTCGCGCGGGCCTACGGCTACGTGTTGCCGGGACTGATCGGGAGCGAGGGGGCGTTCGCGAACTCCGAAGCGCAGGAGGGGATCGAGTCGGTCGCCTTCAGCGGGCGGGTGAGCCGCCTGTCGGGCGCGACCGCCACGGTCGGCGTGACGTCGCTGGTGACCCATGACCACGAGTTCGGCTGCCGTACGTGGAGCGGCACCTACGGAATGGTTCGGCGGGCCGCGGGCTGGCTGATCGCGAGCGCGGACATCACGCCGGCGCCGTGCCGGACGTGACTCGCGCGCGACGAGGCCCGGGGCGCCGGGTCAGTCGGCGGGCTCGACCGAGTGTCGCTCGGAGCGGCCGTCGGAGCGGCCGGTGATCCACAGCGGCGTGTCGGCGTCGGTGCCCGCGACCGTGCGCACCGTGCAGGGCTTGCCCCACAGCAGCGCGATCTGGGTGAGCGTGCCGCGGGCATACTCCTCGTCGAGGCCGATGCCATCGTGGCGATGCTCGATCAGCAGCTCGCCGCGGCCGCGGAAGTCGGCGTCGACGATGTCGATCCGGGGGATGCCGAACGTCGAGTGCTGGCGGATCAGGACCTCGCGGACGGCGTCGGCCTCGCGCGAGGAGACGCGGATGCGGCGGGGATCCTGCGGGAGGTGCTCGAACGCGTACAGGCGCGCGAGCTCGCAGACCTTCGGGGTGAGGAACTCGCGCAGCAGGGCCTCGTCGTCGTAGCTGCCCAGGACGAGGCGGACCTGCGCCAGCGGGTCGGCGTGACCGGCCCAGCTCCAGCGGTCGCGCTCCTCGTCGTCGGGCTCGGCGGCGATCCGCATGATCTCGCGCAGCAGCGTGACCCCGACGTTGTAGGGGTTGACGCGGCCCGGGTGGGGTGCGACGACGCCGGCGTTGAGCCGCTCGTACTCCCAGTAGCGATCGGCGGACAGAAACATGCGCTGGCAGATCTCCTGGTGCACGAGCACGGCGGCGCCCTCGTTGATGATCTTCGTGCGCAGCTGGGGCAGGAAGTAGCTCTGCTCGGAGGCGACGATCGACATGATGTCGCGCTGCCAGTCCTCCAGGCCGTGGGCGTGGCGCTCGATGAAGCCCAGCAGATCCTCCTCGGGCTCGCGCGGGAAGCGCGTGCGCAGCGCCTGGCGGGTGGCCTCGGCCTGCGCGCGTTGCGCGCCGACCTCCGCGGGGAACAGCGCGTCATAGGGGCCCATCGACTCCTCGGGCGCCGACACCGGCGCCTTGCGGATCAGCTGCGCCTGGGGCTGGTGGACGGCGATCGCCTGGCAGGCGTCGATGAAGTCCTCGACGCGGTCGCGGCCGTGGGCCCCCATGTAGTCGGCGATCCGCTCGGCCGCCGACACCACCCGGGACATGATGTCGCGGTCGACCGCGCCGAGCCAGGCGTTGTTCTCGAACACGTAGCCGTGCCCGAGGCAGTGGGCGATCACCAGGGTCTGTGCGACGAGGCTGTTGCCCTCCATCAGGAAGGCGTGGACCGGCCGGGTGTTGAAGATCAGCTCATAGATCCGGTCCTGCCCGCGCCGGTAGCGGCCGTAGGCCTCGTCGAACTGGGCGCCCCAGCGGGCGCTCGAGTACCGCGCCGGCAGGCCGTTGGCCGCGGCGAAATAGACCTCCTCGGGGCGCGCCAGGTGGTAGACGACGTCGGGCACGTCGAAGCCCAGCTCGCCGGCGGCGATCGCGCGGCAGCGCTCGTCGATCGCCTGCAGATCGGCGACCGAGTAACCGCTCACCGGATCGCCGCCTCGACGCCGTCCTTGGCGAAGAACAACCGCAGCGCCGGCCACAGCTCGCGGTCCTCGGCGGCGAGGGCGAACACGAACCCGTCGACGTCGGCCGCCTCCTCGGAGTAGAACCGCGCGAGCTTGTGCGGGCCGCCGATGCCCGAGTCCACCTCCAGGTAGCCGACCAGCGAGGTGACGTTCGTCAGCGCACGGATCAGCGCGAGCGCGCGCTGGTTGTCGGCGGCGAAGTTGTCGCCGTCGGAGACGTGCAGGACGTAGACGTTCCAGTCCTGCTCCGGGAAGCGGTCGCGCTGGATGCCGGCGATCACCTCGAACACCGAGGAGACCCTCGTCCCGCCGGACTCCACGCGGCTGAAGAACTCCTCCTCGCCGACCTCGCGCGCCTCCGTGGTGTGAGCGACGAACACGATCTCGGTCTGTTCGTAGCGGCTGCGCAGGAACTGCACGCACCAGTAGAAGAACAGGCGGGCCATCCGCTTGCGCTCGGGGCCCATCGAGCCCGACACGTCCATCCCGAGGAAGATGACCGCCTGGCTGCGCGGCCGCGGGACGTCGGGCCCCTTGCGCGCGATCTGGTCATACACGGTCTGACTGTCGTAGATGTCGGCGGCGCTCTTGGGCTTCAGCCGGGGCAGCTCGAGCTCGGAGAACAGCAGCTCCTCGACGTCGTCCATGTCGAGCCAGACCTCGTAGAGCTCCTCGCCCGGCTCGGTTCCCGCCTCGCCGTCGGCGGGCCCGCCGCCGGGGCCGAGCACGTCGCCCGGCTTGCCGTCGCCCTGGCCGACCCCCTCGCCGCGCCGGCGGTCCAGGATGAACTGCCAGCGCTTGGTCCCCTTGACCGACACGCGCACCTTCTTCTCGGGCCCGGCGGCGACGATGTCCTCCTCGCCGATCTGCTCCTTGAGCTGCTCGGTGATCTTGCGGCGCAGGCGCTCGCGATGATGCAGGGAGTCGCGCCGCCCCGAGTCATGGGGCAGGCCGGACTCGCCGACGACGGTCATCCGATCGCCTACCGGTTGAGCAGGTGGCCGACGTAGTCGAGCAGGTCACGGGCCGATTGCTCGGTGTAGCCACGCTGCTCGACCAGGATCGTCAGCACCTCGTTGAGCCGCTTGGCCTGCTCCCGGTCGGGGTTGGTGCGCGAGACCGTGACCTGGACGATGTCGCGCAGCTGATCGAACAGGTACTCCTCGATTCCCGTCGCCAGGACGGTGTCGGTCTCGTGCGTCAGCGGCCGCTCGCCCCTGCGCAGTGCGATCCCGATGCGCATCAGCACGCCCTGGCGGAACGTGTCCTTGGCCGATTCGGGCACCGCGGGCTTGACGTTCTCCTCGATCGCCCGCATCAGCTTCTCGTCGGGGTCGCGGTCCTCGCGGGTGATCGGGTCCTGGGTCTTGGTGCCCTGGCAGTAGGCCTCGATGTTGGTCAGGTAGTTCTCCAGCAGCCGTTGCGCGTGCTCGGCGAACGCCGGGACGAACGCCTTGCGCACCTCGTCCTTGAGGCGGCGGTCGATCTCGGTGCGGGCGTCGATCACGAACGCCCGCAGCTGCTCGCGGACCTCACGCGGCGCCTCGAGCCGCTCGATGTGGTCGTTGAGCGCGATCAGCGCCATGATCGGAGTCAGGTACTTGCCGGTGTGATGCTCCTCGCCGGCTCGGCTGGCGGCCCCCGAGAGGACGTCGACGATCGCACGCGGGCCCAGGCCGGTCATGCCCTCATGCTCGGCGGCGCGCTTGAGCTCGGGGATCTGCGCCAGCTTCCAGTCGCCGACCTCCTCGCCGTCGTAGAGCTTCATCTTCTCGACCAGGCCGAGGTTCTCGTGGGGCTTCAGGCGCGAGAGCACGGCGACCATCGCCGCCGCCCGCAGGGCGTGCGGAGCGATGTGCAGGTCCTCGCGGGCGCCCAGGCCGGTGAGCAGCTTGCGGTAGATCCGCTCCTCGTCGGAGACGCGGACGTTGTAGGGAACGGCGACGGACACCAGCCGGTCCTTGAGCGCCTCGTTCTTGGGATCGGCCATGAACGCCCGGAACTCGGCTTCGTTGGTGTGCGCGAGGATGACCGCGTCGGAGTCGATGTAGCCGAACTTGGCGACCTTGAACTGCTTCTCCTGGGCCATCGTCAGGAACAGATTGCGGAACTCCGCCGGGTTCTTGAAGAACTCCACGGCCTCGAACAGGCCACGATTGGACTTGGAGAACTCGCCCGCCCAGTCGAGCGCGAGCGGATGGGAGTCCGAGCCGTGGGTCTCGATCGCGCGGAAGTCCAGGCCGCCGGTGAGCTGCTCCATGCTCATCGACTTCGGGTCGCCCGGCTCGAACGTCCCGATGCCGACGCGCGTCGCCTCGGAGAAGAAGATCCGCTCGATCGGGAAGTTCAGGAAGTCCCCGTCGAACTCCTGCTGCAGGCGCCACGCGCACACCGGGCAGAGATGGCCCTCGACCCGGACGTGGGTGTGCTCGCGCGCCTGGGTGCGCAGATTGTCGGGGACGAGATGCAGCGGCTCCTCGTGCATCGGGCAGCCCTGCAGGGCGTAGACCGCGCCCGCGTCGGTCCGGGTCCAGTCCTCCAGGCCGCGCTTGAGCATCGTCGCCACCGAGCTCTTGGCGCCCCCCGGCGGGCCCCACAGCAGCAGGATGCGGCGACGGGTCTCATGGCCCTGGGCTGCGGTCTCAAAGTTTCGGACCAGCCGCGCCAGCGGCACGTCCAGGCCGAACAGCTCCTCGCGAAAGAACGCGTAGGAGACCTCGCCTCCGTACAGGCCGTCGGTAAATCCCGCGGCCTTGATCATGTCGTCGATCCGCTGATGAGCGGTCGCGGCGATCGTGGGCCGCTCGGCGACCCGGTCGATGTACTCGTTGAGCGTGATGAGCTCGGCCAACTCCGACCGGCCATGCTTTGCCGCATCCACGAGTGACTTCTTGAAATCCATCTCGCGCCTTCTTCCAACGTAACGGCCCCAAAATGCTCTCCTGCGATATCAGGATGATCCGCCTGCGCCCGGTCGGCATCGGCCAGATGTCCTAAATGGCACGGGATCGCGTCGCCCGTTGTATAAAGAGGACGCTCGGAGGCCGCTGCAGCGGGCCGGTTACAGGTGGCTGAGACTGAGGTGGAGGTTCGCGCCGAGCAGGATCAGCGGCCACAGAACGGTCGCGACGACCGCCGAGAGCACCTGGGAGACGGTGCCGAGGTCGGTGTAGTAGCCGTGCTGGGAGGCGATCAGCACGCCGAGCAGGACATAGGCGACGGAGGCCAGACTGCGCACCGGGGTGTGTTCGGCGCGCGCGCCGCGGGTCCTGCCCCCGAGCCACGACATCGGCGGCCGGCACGGGTCCCGGGGCGACGCTCGGGACCCGGCCGGCGCCGATCAGCTGCCGACGGTGACCTGCACGCCGGCCTCCCGGACCGCGTCGGGCCCGAGCCGGGCGGTGGCGTGGACGACGGCGTCGGTGTTCGGCGCCCACGACGGCGGCGTGACCGTGAAGCTCGCGGTCGGGGTCGCCGAGGGTGAGACGACGAGGAACGTCGTGCGGCCGTCGGGGGTGGCGGACCAGCCCTGGGGCAGCTGCAGGGCCAGCCTGACGCCGTACAGGGTCTGATCGCCCGCGGCGGTGAGCCTCACCGTGACCGTCGAGGGGGCGCCGGGGCTGATCGTGCTCGGAGCGCTGATCTGGACCTGGCGGGCCGCCGGGGTGGACGCCATCGTGAACGACCCCTGGAGGGGCAGGTCGGCGAGCGCGGAGGAGTCGCCGACGTCGACCTGGTAGGTGCCGGCGGTCTGGCTCCAGCCGCTGGCGCCGTCGTCCGACCACCAGGTGTCCCTCGGGGTGATCGTGAACGCCACCCGTCGCGACGCCCCCGGCGCCAGCGCGACGCGCTGGAAGCCGACGAGCTGGCGCGGTGGCTCGCCGGCGGCGGCCGGATCGCCGAGGTACAGCTGCGCGACGTCGGCGCCGTAGCGCGAGCCGGTGTTGGTGACGGTCGCCGCGACGCGCACGTCGCCCACGCCGGCCAGCGGGTCAGCGCCGACCTGCAGGTTGCTGTAGGCGAACGTGGTGTAGGAGAGGCCGTAGCCGAACGGGAACATGGGCGTGAGGTCCTGGGCGTCATACCAGCGGTAGCCGACGTCGAGCCCCTCGGAGTACTGGACCTGTCCGTCGACCCCCGGGAACTGCGCGGGGGTCGACGCCGGGACCTGGCTGAGGCTCGTCGGGAACGTCACCGGGAGGTGTCCGCTGGGGTCGACCTCGCCGAACACGACGCGGGCCAGCGACGTCCCGTTGGTCTCGCCCGGATACCAGTCGTCGAGCACCGCGCCGGCCTGCGACAGCCACGGCATCAGCACCGGGGCGCCGGCGTCGATCACCACCACGGTGTGGGGATTGGCCGCGGTGACGGCCGAGACGAGCTCGTTCTGGGCCGACGGCAGGTCGAGGCTCGGCCGGTCGGTCGCCTCGGACTCGGTGTCGTCGGAGACGACGACGATCGCGCTCTGCGCCGACTGGGCGGCGGAGACGGCGGCCGCGATCCCCGGCGCCAGCGCCGACGGGGTGCCCCAGGCGAGGCTGCCCGAGGCGCCGCTGATCGCGATCGTGTACTGCTGGTTCTGGGTGAGGTCGATCGACGCCGAGTAGGTGCTCGCCGGTGGGGTGCCCGGATCGACGATCAGCTCCTGACCGTCGACCGTCAGGGTCGTCGGCGTGTAGCAGCCGCACGGGTTGCTGATCGCCAGCACGTAGGTCCCGGTCTCGGGCGCGGTCAGCGTCGCCGTGTAGCTGCCGCCGAACGGCGTCGGCGCGTAGGCCGTGCTGAGCGCCGAGGACGGGATCGCGGGCAGTGAGTCATCGGTGGGCAGGCCCTGCTGATAGACGAAGTGCGTGCCCGGCCCGGCCGCCGCCTCCAGGCCCTGCAGCGGCGTGACGGTCTCCGACGGGAGCACGTAGGCGCTGCCGCCGCCCCCGTCGACCGGCGCGGCGGAGGCGGCCGGGCCGATCACCGCCACCGTGCCGGCGTGACCGGCCGACAGCGGCAGCGTGGCGTCGTTGTTCTGCAGCAGCGTCGCCGACTGGTCGGCGACCGCCGTGCTCACCGCCACGTGCTGCGGCGTCGTCACCACCGCGGACGGCGAGCCGGTGATCGGCCGGCTGATCAGGTTGAAGCGGAACATCTCGGCGAGGATCCGCGAGACCATCGTGTTGAGCACCGCCTGCGGGATCGTCCCCGACGTCACCTCGGTCTGCAGCGGGTCGCCGAAGAAGGTGTTCTCGGGCTGCTCCATGTCGGTGCCGTCGAGCGCCGCCGACGTGTCGTGGATCGCGCCGTAGTCCGAGGTCACATAGCCCGGGAAGCCCCAGGACTGCTTGAGCACGGTGTTGAGCAGGTAGTCGTTCTCACAGGCATAGTTGCCGTTGATCGTCGAGTACGAGCACATCACCGAGGCGACGTCGGCATCCTCGACCGCCGCCTGGAAGGCGGGCAGGTAGATCTCGTGCAGGGTCCGCTGGTCGACGATCACGTCGTCCTGCGGGGTGTTGCGATTGGTCTCCTGGTTGTAGGCGGCGTAGTGCTTGACCTGCGACATCACGCCCTGGCTCTGTACGCCCTCGATCTCGCTGTCCGACAACGACGCGTTGAGGAACGGGTCCTCGGTGAACGCCTCGAACGACCGGCCCCAGCGGGGATCACGGTCGATGTTGACGGTCGGCCCGAGGTTGACCGAGGCGCCCTTGCCGGCCTCCTCGGAGCCGATCACCTGGCCATAGCTGCGCGCCAGCGCCGGGTCCCAGGTCGCGGCCAGCGCCACGCCCGCCGGCAGCTGGGTCACGCCGGTCATCTGATCGGCGACGCCTGCGGGTCCGTCCTCGAGTCCCAGCGCCGGAATGCACAGACCCGGGATCCCCGGCTCGTAGAAGACATAGGCGTTGCTGGACCCGTGCCCCTCGACGAGCGAGATCTCGTCGCTGACCGTCATCTGCCCGAGCACCTCCGCGACGCGCTGGGCGATCGGCTGCACCGAGTTCGCCCACGGGCACGCCTGGCTCGGCGACGCGCCCGCCGCCGCGGCGCCGGGCGCCGTCGGCGCGCCGGTCGCTGCCGAGGCGGCCGGCACCGCCGACAGGGCGATCAGCGCAACCACCGCGAGAGACCACCGGGCACGCCGAACACCGGCGGCCACAGACCGCCGAGAAGATCCTGCACGAAGCATGCTTCCCTCCCGCGCATAACAGTGAACCGGGAGCGGTCGAACGACCGGCCGTGTCCCGCCGCTCACCTACCCCGGCGCGGCGGCCGCAAACCCGATCTGTCGGGCTCGCGCCGGCGACGGTCCGAGCTCTGACCGATGAGGCGCCGTTGCCGGCCCCCGCGGCGCGTCACACGTCGAAGGCGACGGTGAAGCCCTCGCGGGCCCGCGGCAACACGAAGCGGCCGTCGGCGGCCGCCACCGCAGCGCCGTCGAGCATGACCGACGCCGGCCCGGCCCCGTGGACGACGAGCCGGAACTCCCGGCGGGCGAACTCGGGGTAGCCGTCGCCGTCGACCCGGGCGTCGATCATGATTGCGGCGCCGCGTCGCGTGAGCGCGAACGTGGTGCGCAGGCGGGCGCCGTCCGCCGCCGCGGTGGTGATGCCGTCGTCCTCCTGGAGCACGGAGACGTGCGTGCCGTCGGCGACCGGCACGAACACGTGCAGCTCGATCGCGCCCGGGTGAAACCCCGCCGTCGATGGCGGCGCCGACGGCCACATCGGGATCACCGCGCCGCCGCGGGCGTAGAGCGGGATCCGGTCCATCGGCGTCGGGACGAGCACGTATCGCGGGCCGGAGGTCACCTCGCCGGTGTGCCAGTCGTGCCAGTCGCCGGCCGGCAGGTAGACCTGACGGGCGGTCTGGCCCGGCGCCAGCACCGGGGCGACGAGCAGGTCGCTCCCGAACAGGTACTCGTCGTCGATGTCGCGCGCGAGTGGGTCGTACTGGTGATCGAAGACGAGCGGGCGCTGGACCGGGGCTCCGGTCTCGGCAGCATCCAGGAAGGCGGCGTAGATGTAGGGCAGCAGCCGGTAGCGCAGCTCGATCGCCGCGCGGGCGATCGCCAGCACCGTGTCGCCCCAGGCCCACACGTACTGCTCGACGGTGCCGATGTGGGTGTGGTTGCGGCAGAACGGGGTCAGCGCGCCGTACTGCACCCAGCGGGCGAACAGCTCGGCCTGGGAGTCGCCGAAGAAGCCACCGACGTCGGCGCCGACGAACGGCTGTCCGGACAGGCCCATCCCCATCGCCATCGGCATGCTCACCCACAGGTGATCCCAGCGCGCGACGTTATCTCCCATCCAGTTGGCGGCGTAGCGCTGAATCCCGGCGAAGCCGGCGCGCGACAACACGAACGTGCGCAGCTGCGGCATCGCCGCCCGCAGCCCGGCGGTCGTGCCCATCGCCATCAGCAGCGCATACTGGTTGTGGTAGCGCTCATGCGAGGCGCGGCCGCCGTCGAAGCGCATCCGGCCCGGGGGGATGACACCGGTGGCGGGCTCGTTCATGTCGTTCCAGATCCCCGCCAGGCCGGACTGGACATGGGCGGCGTTGAGCTCGCCCCACCATGTCCGCGCCCGCTCGGTGACGAAGTCCGGGAACGTCGTGTTGCCCGGCCAGACCTGGCCGATGTAGATGTCGCCACCCTCGGTGCGGCACAGGACGTCGCGCTCCCGGGCCTGATCGAACACGGGGTAGCCGGGGTCGAACTTGACGCCGGGGTCGATGATCGTGATGACGCGGAAGCCGTCCTCGCGCAGGCGCCCGAGCATGCCGGCCGGGTCGGGGAAGCGGTCGGGATCCCACGTGAACACGCGGTAGCCGTCCATGTACTCGATGTCGAGCCACAGCGTGTCGCACGGGACGGCGACGTCGCGATGGCGGCGGCCGATCGCCTCCACGTCGTCCTGGGTGTAGGTGTGCCAGCGCGACTGGTGATACCCCAGCGACCACAGCGGCGGCGGCGCCATCCGGCCGGTCAGCCAGGTGTAGGCCGACAGGATCTCGGCGATCGCCGGCCCGGCGAAGATGTACTCGGTGTACTGCCCGCCCTCGAAATGGATCGCGTACTCGTCCCCGATGGTGAAGTCGTAGCGCGCGCGGTAGCCGTTGTCGATGAACGACGCAGCCATCCTGCCGCTGCGGTCGTGGTGGTAGAAGAACGGGATCGCGACGTAGTAGGGATCGAATTCCGGGCTCTTGCGGTCCGCGCGCGGGTCCTGCGGCGCCAGGCCGGCGGTGAACTCGGCGGTCGCGACCGGATCGAGGACGTCGGTGTTCCACAGCGTGAAGCTGCGGCCCCGGCGGTTGTGTCGCCCCGCTCGCTCGCCGAGCCCGTAGACGGCGTCGTCGGGACGGCAGCGACGGCGGATCGTGAAGGCGTCATTGAGCGTGGCGTACCCCCAGTACGCGCCCGCGGCGTCACCACGGGCCTCGACGACCGGGCTGCCGTCGGGCCGGTGGACGTCGAGCCGGAACGGATCGAGCGACAACGTGGCCACCAGCGCCGGCGTGCGCAGGACGACGACGCCGTCGCGGAGCTCGAGCGCGAACGTCGCCGGCGACGCGAGCGGATCGGCGCACACCGCGAACGTGGGCTCCTCGTCGAAGCGCCCGCCGCGGCTGATCGTGACGCGGATGACGTCGTCGCGCACGACGTCGATACGCAGCGTCTCATCGTGCAGCGACGCGGTCAGCCCGCGCTCGGTCTCGCGCACGTCGCCGGCGCGCCGGAACCGGATCGGCTCGCCCGGGCCCATCAGCTCGCTGCCCTCGATCATCGCGCCTCCAGCACGTGCGTGCGCACCCAGTCGTTGACGAACGCCCCACGCGCGTCCAGCCGCTCGCGCAGCGCCGCGAAATCGGGGAGGCGATCGTACCGGGCGGCGATCGTCGCGGCCCCGGCGAGGAACGCCTTGCCCCAGTGCGGACGCGCGCCGAACGGGGCGAGCGCGTCCTCGACGAGGCCGAGGGCCCGGTTCACGGCATCGCCGTCGGGCACCCAGGTGAAGTGGATCGCGACCATGTCGTCGCCGTACGCGGTGCTCATCCACAGCGCGTCGGCGGCGACCGTGCGGATCTCCGAGACCTGGACGAGCGGGCGCAGCGCGCTCGACAGCGAGCGGACGGCGTCGAGCGCCGCGATCGCGTGGCGGCGCGCCACCAGGAACTCCGACTGGATCTCCTCGCCCGCGCTCGGCGTGAACCCCATGCGGAAGTGCGGCAGCCGGTCGAACCACGGACCGGGCACACCGAGCTGCGCGGTGCAGTTGACCGGGTCGGCGCCGAGGATCGGATGGCGGGCGACGGTCGCGGCGACCGCGCCGAACAGGGTGTCGCGCAGCTCCTCAGGGGCCGCGCTCACCCGGCTCTTGACCCACACCTGATCGGTCGTCTCGCCCCAGCCGGTGAACACGCTGACGCTGTCGCCGGCCGCGGTGATCGCGTCGAAGTGCTCGTACAGGCTCTCCCAGCGCAGGCCCTCGTAGACGCGCTGGCGTACCTCGTAGGCTGGTTGCACGTCAAGCGTGATGCGGGTCACCACGCCGAGCGCGCCGAGACCGACGACCAGGCCGTCGAAGTCGGCATCGCCGCGGGAGGCGCGCAGCAGCTCGCCGTCGGAGGTGACGATCTCCAGTGCGGCGACCGAGGTCGCGAGGTTGCCGTTGGCGTCGCCCGAGCCATGGCTGGCGGTGGCGACCGCGCCGGCCACCGAGATGTGCGGCAGCGACGCGAGGTTGGCGAGCGCGACCCCCTCGCGCTCCAGGGTCGCGGCGAGCTCGCCGTAACTCAGCCCCGCGCTGAGCGCGACCGTCCCCGCGGCCCGGTCGACGACGACGTCGGCGGGGAGTCCCTGCACGGTCACCAGCTCGCCGGAGTCGGCGATGTCGGTGAACGAGTGGCGCGTGCCGAGCACGCGGACCCGCGGGGCGGCGGCGATGATCTCCTGCAGTTCCTGGAGCGTCGAGGGCCGCCGCAGGACCGCGGCGCGATACCGGTAGTTGCCGGCCCAGTTGGTGGGCTGCATCTCAGACACCGTAGCCGCGTGCGGCCGCCACCCGCTGGTGAGGGCGACGGCCGCGCGAGGCGGGCCGGGTCAGGCCCGGCTACGCGGCGGCGTCGGGGTCGAGCGTCAGCGCGGCCGAGTTGATGCAGTAGCGGTCACAGCCGTTGGGGCCGTCCGGGAAGACGTGGCCGAGATGGCCGCCGCAACGGGCGCAGGTCACCTCGGTGCGGCGCATGAACAGGCTGCGATCCTCGTGCAGCTCGACGTTGTCGCGCACGGCGGGGTCGGTGAAGCTCGGCCAGCCGGTGCCCGAATCGAACTTCGTGGCGGAGCCGAACAGCTCGGCGCCACAACCGGCGCACCGGTAGGTGCCGTCCTCGTGGGAATGGACGTAGGCGCCGGTGAACGGGCGCTCGGTGCCCTTCTCGCGCAGCACCTTGTACTGCTCCGGGGTCAGCTCGGCGCGCCACTGCTCATTGGTCTTGTCGATCCGTGTGCTCATCTTGCTCCTTTCTGGGTTTACGCTCGGTTTGACCCGGGCGCGGCGAAAACGGTTCACGGTTCGGTGGTCGCCAGCCACGGGATCAGCAGCCCGCGCAGCGCCATCCGCCCGCGGTGCAGCCGGCTCTTGAAGGCCGGCTCGCCGAGCTCCAACAGCGACGCCGCCTCCTGTGTGGACAGGCCCTCGATGTCACGCAGGACGACGGGCACGCGCAGGTCGGGCGGCAGCTGTCCGAGCGCCCGCGCCAGCGCGCGGCGCAGGTCCTCCTGCTCGGCCTCCTCGGCGGGGCCGGGCCGCGCGTCGGCCACGTCGGCGAGCGCATCCTCGCCGGCCGTCACCGTGACCCCGGCGGCCGGGCGCCGGGCCAGCCGGCGCTGGGCCTCGTTGAAGCCGATGCGGTACAGCCAGGTGTAGAACCGCGAGCGCTGCTCGAACCGCGGCAGCGCGCGCCACGCGCGCAGGAACGTCTCCTGGGCGACCTCCTGCGCCTCGGCCTCGTCGAGACCGAACCGCCGCAGCGACGCGAACAGCGGGTCGGCGTAGCGCATCACGAGCTCCTCGAACGCCGACATGTCCCCGTCGGCGGCGCGCCGGACGAGCTCCGCCTCGCCGCGCTCGTCGCCGGGTGTGGTCTCGCCGGCGGGTGCGGTCACGGGCGGTCCCGCGGCACCTCGTCGAGCCGGCCGCGGATCGAGGCGAGCACGGCGCCGGCCACCGGCTGCGCCGGCGCCTGCGCGCCGGCGCCGCGCAGCGCGCCGATCAGGACGCGGAGGCTGCTCAGCAGCGCGCGGCATTCCGCGCACTCGCCGCTGTGGCGCTTCACCCGCCGGCGATCGTGCTCGGCGAGATCGCCGTCCAGATACGCCGAGGCGTGCGCGGGCACCCAGCGGTGATCGCGGCGAAAGCGCAGGCCGTGCAGTCGGCCGGGAATCGACATGCCGCACACCCTACGCGCTTGCGATGAACCGTTTGGCGCAAGCGCGGGTCTCAGCTCATGACCCAACAATCCACCGAAAGGACACCGAGATGCCAACACGGACCGCCACCTTCGCCGCCGGATGCTTCTGGGGCGTCGAGGCCGAGTTCCGCGCGCTGGACGGCGTGACCCGCACGACCGTCGGGTACACGGGCGGCAGCGCCGACAATCCCACCTACCAGCAGGTCTGCCGCGGCTCGACCGGCCATGCCGAGGCGGTCGAGGTGCAGTACGACCCGGCCGTGCTCTCCTACCAGCAGCTGCTGAGCACGTTCTGGGACAACCACAACCCGACGACGCGCAACCGCCAGGGCTGGGATATCGGCAGCCAGTACCGGTCGGCGATCTTCGCCCATGACGACGAGCAGCTCGCTGCGGCGCTCGCTTCGCGCGACGCCCGCCAGGCTCACCTGTCGCGTGAGATCGTCACCCAGATCGTCCCCGCGCAGCGCTTCTGGCCGGCCGAGGAGTACCACCAGCAGTACCTCGAGAAGCGCGGGCAGGCGAGCTGCGCGGTGACCGTCGGCGCCGCCTAGTCCGGCTACGCTCCTTGCGTAGATCCCCGCATCAGGAGACCCCGCCGTGTTCAACCGCAGAACGAAGATCGTCGCGACGCTCGGCCCGGCGACAGACGCGCCGGGGGTGCTCGATGCCATGGTGGCGGCCGGGCTCGACTGTGCACGCCTCAACTGCTCACACGGCACCAGCGACGAGCTGCGGCGACGGTACGCCGAGGTCCGCGACGCCGCGGACCGGGCCGGCCGCGCGGTGGGGATCCTGTTCGACCTGCAGGGCCCCAAGCTCCGGCTGGCAGCGGGCATCACGCCACGCGAGATCCACGCCGGCGACGTCGTGACCTTCTTCAGCGGCACGGAGCCGTCGTCCGACGACCGTGTCGCGGTCGACTTCGCCGACTTCCCGCGGCTCGTCTCCGAGCGCTCAGAGATCGTGATCGGCGACGGAGTCCCCCGGCTCGTCGTCGAGTCCTACGGCCCGGGGGAGGTCGTCGCTCGGGCACTGTCGACCGGGCAGCTCGCTCCGCGCAAGGGGATCAACGTCACCTACGCCCGGCCCGAGCTGCCCGCGATCACCGAGAAGGACGTGGCCGATCTCGCGCTCGCCGCCGAGCTCGGCGCGGACTTCGTGGCGCTCTCGTTCGTGCGCTCGGCGGCGGACATCGAGCAGCTGAGCGTCCTGCTGGGCGAGCACGGCTGGCGCGGGCGAACGATCGCCAAGATCGAGAAGGTCGAGGCCTACGAGAACCTCGACGAGATCATCGAGGTCGCCGACGGGGTGATGGTCGCTCGCGGCGACTACGGCGTCGAAGCCGGCGTCGCCCACGTGCCGCTGATGCAGAAGGACACGATCCACCGCGCCACGCAGGCCGG
>JBELAG010000172.1:0-12378 GCA_049509055.1 Solirubrobacteraceae bacterium | reverse complement strand
ACCGAGATCGCGACCTTGCGCGGCTTGCGCTGCTCGGGCTTGGGGATCCGCACCTCGAGCACACCGCGGTCGAACGTCGCCTTGATCGCGTCAGGCGCGACGCCCTCGGGCAGGGTCAGGGTGCGCCGGAACGAGCCGGAGCTGCGCTCCACCCGGTAATAGCCCTCCTTGCGCTCCTCGTGCTCGGCCTTGCGCTCGCCGGAGACCGTCAGGACGTTGTCCTCGAGCTCGATCTGCACGTCGCCCTCGGACATGCCCGGCAGGTCGGCGCGGAGCACGAAGTCGCTGTCGGTCTCGACCAGGTCCATCGCCGGGATCCACGTCCGGCTGGTGGCGCCGTTGCCGGCGTGGGCGGTCGGTGAGTCGAAGAAAGTGGTGAAGAGTCGGTTCATCTCGGTCTGGAGCGTGCCCAGCTCGCGTGCCGGCTCCCATCGGATAAGTGCCATCTGCTACCTCGTTTGAGAAGGGGGTTTTGCTACGACTGCGACCATTATGAAATCTCAGTCGCTGTATGTCAAGTTTACTACGCGCGCCGGCGTGCGAACGGGGGTGTGTCGTCTGAGGGCTGAATATCAGCCCTAAGACGACACACCCCCCTTCGACGGCCCGTCCCGGGCGGCGCCGGGCGGGCGTCAGGCGGTGATGAGCGAGCGGCCGGTCATCTTCGCCGGCTGCTCGATGCCGAGCATCTGCAGCATCGTCGGCGCGACGTCGGCCAGCACGCCGCCGTCGCGCAGCGTGAGCCAGGGCACGGTGACGATCACCGGCACGGGGTTGAGCGAGTGCGCGGTGTTGGGGCTGCCGTCGGGCTCGAGCATGTGATCGGCGTTGCCGTGGTCGGCGGTGATGAAGCACGCCCCGCCGGAGGCATGGACCGCCGCCACCACCTCGCCGAGGCAGCGGTCGACGGTCTGCACCGCCGTGACGGCGGCCGGGATCACCCCGGTGTGTCCGACCATGTCGGCGTTGGCGAAGTTGATGATGCCGAACTTCTGAGGCTGCGCCTGCCAGGCGCCGATGAACGCCTGGGCGGCCTGCGGCGCGCTCATCTCCGGCTTGAAGTCGTAGGTCGGCACGTCCCGCGGGGAGGGCACCAGCTCGCGCTGCTCGCCCTCGTACGGGGTCTCCTCACCGCCGTTGAAGAAGTACGTCACGTGCGGGTACTTCTCGGTCTCGGCGACGTGCAGCTGGCGCTCGCCGAGGCTCGCGACGACGGCCCCGATCGTGATCTCGGGATGCGCCGGCGGGAAGGCGATCGGATACGGCCAGCCCTCTTCGTACTGGGTCATCATCGTGTAGCGCGCGGGTGGGACGCCGCCCTCGCGGTCGAACTCGGCGAACCCCGGCTCGGCGAGCGCACGCGTGATCTCCCGCATCCGGTCGGGGCGGAAGTTCAGGCCCAGCACCGAGTCGCCCGGCCGGATCCTCGCCTCGCCGCCGACCAGCACCGGGGTGATGAACTCGTCGGTCTCCTCGCGCACATACGCGTCCTGTGCCGCCTCCGCGCCGCTGTCGGCGCGATGGTCGGCGCGGCCGTGGACGAGCATGTCGTAGGCGAGCTTGACGCGGTCCCAGCGCTTGTCGCGATCCATCGCGTAGTAGCGCCCGACGACCGAGCCGATCCGCCCGGCGCCGCTCTCGCCCATCCAGGTCTCCACCTGCTCGAGGTAGCCGGCGCCCGAGTGCGGAAGCGTGTCACGGCCGTCGGTGAAGGCGTGGACGACGAGGTCGGGAACCTCCATCTGCGCCGCCAGCGCGATCAGCGCGCGGAGATGATCGAGGCTCGAGTGTACGCCGCCGTCGGAGACGAGCCCGATCACGTGCACGCGCTCCGAGGCGGTGAACGCCTCGCGCAGCGCCTCGTTGGCGTCGAGCTCACCGTCGGCCGACGCCGCGTCGATGCGCGTGAGGTCCTGCCGGACGACGCTGCCGGCGCCCAGATTCAGGTGTCCGACCTCCGAGTTGCCCATCTGGCCCTCGGGCAGCCCGACCGCCAGCCCGCAGGCCGTCAGCGTCGTCGTCGGGTAGGCCTTCCACAGCGCGTCGAACACCGGGGTGTCGGCCAGTTCGACGGCGTTGCCCGGCCCCGGCGCCTCCAGGCCCCAGCCGTCGAGGATGATCAGCGCCGCGCGCGCGACCGGCAGCGCGCTCGGGCCGCCGGGGAACGGCGCCGCCGTCACCGGCCGACCGCGTCGACGATCCCGGCGAACGACTCGGGGTCGAGGCTCGCGCCGCCGACGAGGGCGCCGTCGATGTCGGGCAGCGCGAGCAGCTCGGCGGCGTTGTCGGGCTTGACGCTGCCGCCGTAGAGGATCCGCGTGTGCTGGGCCTGCTCCCGCGAGCGGTCGGCGACGAGCGCCCGGACGAACGCGCAGGCCTCCTGGGCCTGCTCGGGGGTGGCGACCTGCCCGGTGCCGATCGCCCAGATCGGCTCGTAGGCGATCACGATCTCGCCCAGCCGGGCGGCATCGACCTGTGCCAGGTCCTCCTGAACCTGGTGGCGGAGCTTGCGCTCGGTGTCGCCCCGCTCGCGCTCCTCCTCGGTCTCGCCGACGCACAGGACCGCCAGCAGGCCGGCGGCGAGCGCCGCCGGGACCTTGAGCGCGAGCGCGCGATCGGTCTCGCCGAACAGCTCGCGCCGCTCGGAGTGCCCGAGGATGACGCCGGCGACGTCGATCTCGGTGAGCATCGCCGCGGAGATCTCGCCGGTGAAGGCGCCGTGGTCGGCGTGGTGCATGGTCTGCGCATAGACCGCCACGCGCGAGCCGCGCGTCGACTCGACCATCGCCTCCAGCGCGGTGAACGTCGGGCAGATGGCCACGTCGACGCCGTCGGCCGACGACACCCGCGGCAGCAGCGCTGCGATGAACGCCTCCGCCTCCGCCACCGTCTTGTGCATCTTCCAGTTGCCGGCGATCAGCGGCGTCCTGCCCGCGTGCGCCGATTCATCTGCAGGGGTCATGCCAGTACCTCCACGCCGGGCAGTTTGCGACCTTCGATCAGCTCGAGCGCGGCGCCGCCCCCGGTCGAGAGGTGGGTGACCTTGTCGGCCAACCCGAAGCGCTGGAGCGCCGCCACCGAATCACCGCCGCCGACCACCGTCACGCCGGGCGCCGTGGCGACCGCCTCGGCGACCGCCTCGGTGCCGGCGGCGAACGGCTCGAGCTCGAACGCGCCCATCGGGCCGTTCCAGAAGACGGTGCCCGCCGCCGTGACGATCGCCGCATAGGCGCGAGCGCTGCGCGGGCCGATGTCAAGACCCATCAGCCCGTCGGGGACGTCGACGCCGTCGAGCTCCTGAGACGGGGCGTCGGCATCGAAGCGCTCGGCGAGCACGAGATCGCTCGGCAGCTCGATCGTCGCCTTCGCGCCGTCCGCGGCGGCGAGCGCCTTGCCGGCGAGCTCCACGTCGGCGTCGGCGCACAGCGACGCTCCGACCGAATGCCCCTGCGCCTTGAGGAACGGGAAGCACATCGCGCCACCGATCAGGATCGTGTCGGCAACGCCCTGGAAGGCCTCGATGACGCCGATCTTGTCGCTCACCTTCGCGCCGCCGAGCACCGCGACCAACGGGCGCGCCGGGTTGGTCAGCAGCCCGTCGAGCGCGGTGACCTCACGCTGGAGCAGGAGCCCCGCCGCCCGCCGGGGCATGAGCCGGGCGACGCCCTCGGTCGAGGCGTGCGCGCGGTGGGCGGCGCCGAACGCGTCGTTGACGTAGGCGTCGGCCAGCGTGGCCAGATCGGCCGCCAGCTCCGGGTCGTTCTTGGTCTCCCCGGGCTCGTAGCGCACGTTCTCGAGCAGGAGCACGTCGCCCGCGCGCAGCTTCTCGGCCATCGCGGTCACCTCGGGGCCGCGGACCGCCGGGGCGAGCGACACCGGCGCCCCGAGGAGCTCCTGGAGGCGCTCGGCGACCGGCTTGAGCGAGAGCCCCGGATCGTGGTCCTTGGGACGGCCGAGGTGCGAGACGAGCACGAGCGCGGCGCCGCGCTCCCGCAGCGCGGCGATCGTCGGCAGGGCCGCCCGGATGCGGGTGTCGTCGGCGACCGCGCCGTGGTCGAGCGGGACGTTGAAGTCGACCCGGACGAGGACCCGCTGACCCGTGAGCTCGCCCAGATCCTCGAGCGTTCTCACAGCACCTTCGCGACGAGGTCGATCAGGCGGTTGGAGTAGCCCCACTCGTTGTCATACCACGACACGACCTTGACCAGCGTCCCGTCCAGGACGACCGTCAGCTGCGAGTCGAAGATCGACGACGCCGGGTTCTTGACGATGTCGGAGGAGACGATCGAGTCCTCGGTGTAGATCAGCAGGCCCTTGAGCGGGCCGTCGTCGGCGGCGGCCTTCATCGCCGTGTTGATCTCCTCGACGCTCGTCGCCCGGTTGGCCTCGAATGTCAGGTCGACGACGCTGCCGGTCGGGACGGGAGCGCGGATCGCGAAGCCGTGCAGCTTGCCGTTGAGCTCGGGGATGACCACGCCGATCGCCTTTGCGGCGCCGGTCGAGGCGGGGATGAGGTTGACGGCGGCGGCGCGGGCACGGCGCAGATCGCGGTGCGGCATGTCCAGCAGCCGCTGGTCGGCGGTGTAGGCGTGGATCGTCGTCATCAGCCCGTGCTTGATCCCGACGGTGTCGTTGACGACCTTGGCGATCGGGCCCAGGCAGTTGGTGGTGCAGGACGCGTTGGAGATGATGTGGTGCTCGCCGCGGTCGTAGGCCTCGTCGAAGTTGACACCGAGCACAACCGTGGTGTCGGGATCAGTGGCGGGAGCCGAGATGATCACCTTCTTGGCGCCGGCGGCGAGATGCTTGCCGGCGGCCTCACGACCGGTGAACAGACCGGTGGACTCGATCACCACGTCGGCCCCGAGCTCGCCCCACGGCAGCGCAGCCGGATCGCGCTCGGCGAGAACCTTGATCTCCTTGCCGTTGACCACGATGCCGCCGTCGGTCGCCTCGACCTGCCCGCCGGGGAACGGTCCGTACGTCGAGTCGTACTTGAGCAGATGGGCGATCGTCTTGGTGTCGATCACATCGTTGACAGCCAGCCACTCGATATCCGCGCCGCGTTCGTACGCCGCCCGGAATACGTTTCGGCCGATCCGTCCGAAGCCGTTGATTGCAACCTTCACCGCCATGCGCGTGCCTCCGCTGTCGCTCCCGCTAGAACAAGGAACCTTCGGCCGCCGGGCATAACCCGGCGATCGACAGGCTACCTCACGGCCGACCGACACCCCCTCCCGGTCGTCCGCCTATTTCCGGGAGACGACCTCGACACGCAATCCGTCGGGATCCACCATGTACGCCGCGTAATAACGCCGGCCGTACTGCGGGCGCAACCCGGGGGGCCCGTCGTCGCGCCCGCCGACCGCCAGGCCGGCGGCGTGAGCGGCGTCGACCGCCGCCTTGCCGCTGGCCGCGAGCGCGATGTGACCGTAGCCCGGTCCGGGCGGCCGCCCGCGGACGACGAACCACAACAGCGGCCCATTGACTCCGTAGGCCACCGCACGCTCGGACTCGTACATACGGCGGGCTCCGAGTGCGTAGAACACCGCATCGTAGAAGCGCGTGCAGCGCTCGAGGTCGGTGACCTCAAACCCGACGTGATCGATCACGTCGGCTCGGCAACATCGCGGTGGGTGATGTCGACGATGTAGCCACTCTCACCCTGGTAGCGCTCGGCCAGGTGCTGGGCGATCGCCACCGAGCGGTGACGCCCGCCCGTACACCCGATCGCCACCACGAGGTGCGCCTTGCCCTCGGCCACGTACTGGGGCAGCAGGTAGTCCATCAGCGGGTGCAGCCGGTCATAGAACGCGTCCAGCGCGCCGGCGCGGTTGATGTACTGCACGATCTCGGGATCGCGCCCGGTCAGGGGCCGCAGCTTGGGCTCGTAGTGAGGGTTGGGGAGAAATCGCACGTCGAACACGAGATCGGCGTCGCGGCTCGGCCCGTACTTGAAGCCGAAGCTCTGGAAGGTGATCGCCAGCCGGCCCGGGGCCTGGGCCGGCAGCACCTCCTCGGCCAGCCGCCGGCGCAGCATCGCCGCGGTGAGCCCGGTGGTGTCGAGCACGACGTCGGCGCGCGCGCGCAGCGGCCCGAGCAGCGCCCGCTCGCGCGCGATCCCCTCCGCGACGCTGCCCCCGGGCGACAGCGGGTGCCGGCGACGCGTCTCCTTGTAGCGCGTCAGCAGCGTCTCCTCCTCGGCCTCCAGGAACAGGACGCGGTGCGCGACGCCGCTGGCCCGCAGATCGTCGAGCATCGCCGCCAGGCCCTCGAAGTAGCTACCGCCGCGGGCGTCGGAGACGACCGCGGCGCGCACGACCTTGGACCCGGCGTGCATGAACAGATCGACGAGCGAGCGGATCATCTCCGACGGCAGGTTGTCGACGCAGAAGTAGCCCTCGTCCTCGAACACGGCCATCGACGTCGACTTCCCCGCGCCGGAGAAGCCGGTGATGACCACCAGGTCCGAGAGCATCGACGCTTCCATCAGTGCCCTATAGCTTGACGGGCGCGGCGGACGGGCGGCGCCACGCCGGTCGCACCGGTGTGGCTACCATGGCCGGCGTGCCTCGCCGCCGCGCCCGTCTCGCCCTGCCCGCGGCGCTCGGATTGCTCCTCGCCGGGATCCCGGGACTCGGCCTGCGGCTATCCGCGGTCGCTCGCGCCGACGTGCTCAACGCCGCCGTGTCGCCGCTCCCGAGCGGCCAGGCGATGCCCGCCGGCTTCGTCGGCGTGTCGTTCGAGTACCGCGCCATGCACCTGTACACCGGCCGCGATCCCGACGCGATCGACCCGGTGCTGGTGGCATTGCTCGGCGGGCTCGCCCCCGGCGAGTCGCCGGTGATCCGGATCGGCGGCGACAGCACCGACGGCAGCTGGTGGCCGATCCGCGGGATGATCCCGCAGGGCGGCATCTACTACCCGATCACCGACGGCTGGCTGCGCACGACGCAGGCGCTGGCCGCCGATCTCAACGCCAAGCTGATCCTCGGCATCAACCTGGCGGCCGGCCGGCCGGCGATCGCCGCGGCCGAGGGCCGGGCGCTGATCGCCGGGATCGGCAGCAAGTACATCGACGCCCTGGAGATCGGCAACGAGCCCGACCTGTACTCGTCGCTGGCGTGGTACCGCGACCGCCGCGGCCACGTCTACAAGTCCCGAGCCGCGGGCTACGACCTCGGCGCCTACACGCGGCAGTTCACGCAGTGGGCGGCGGCGCTGCCCTCGGTGCCGCTGGCCGGCCCGGCGACGTCGGGGCCGGCGTGGATGGGCGGGCTGGGAACCTTCATCTCGGCCGAGCCCCGGCTCGGGCTGATCACCTACCACCGCTATCCGCTGGAGGCGTGCGTCACCGACCCGACCTCGCCGGCCTATCCGACGATCCCCAACCTCCTGGCCGACGGCTCCTCGATCGGACTCGCCACCGGACTGGCGCCGTACGTCGCGGTCGCTCATCAGCACGATCTGCCGTTCCGCGTCGCCGAGATGAACTCGGCCTCCTGCCAGGGCGCCGCCGGGGTGAGCGACACGTTCGCCTCTGCCCTGTGGGCGCTCAACACGCTGTTCAGCTTCGCCGCGGTCGGCGTCGACGGCGTCAACTTCCACATGCTCCCCGGATCCCACTACGAGCTGTTCACCACCTCCCAGCTCCCCGGCGGCGCCTGGCAGGCGTTCGTCCATCCCGAGTACTACGGGCTGCTGATGTTCACGCAGGCGTTCCCGCCCGGCGCCCATCTGCTCCCGGTGATCGCCCCCAGCGGCCCGGTGAAGGTGTGGGCCACCCAGGGCAGCGACGGGACGATGCGCGTGGTGGTGATCAACCAGGACCCGATCTCCGATCACACCGTCGACCTCCAGGTGCCCGGCAGCCCGCTGACCGGGACGGTCGAGACGCTGCAGGCGCCCGCGCTCACCTCCACCTCGGGCGTGACCCTCGGCGGCCAGACGTTCGGCGCGCTGACGAGCACCGGCACGCTGCCCGCCCCGCCGGCCACGACCCCGGTGACGCCGACGTCCGGGAGCTTCTCGCTCGACGTCGCGCCGGGCAGCGCCGAGCTGCTGACCGTGGGGTGAGCCGGCGCCGCCGCGTCCTCACACCCCCGTCTTGTGCAACTCGCGATACATGTCGCGGGCGAGCTTGCCGGGGAGCCCCGGCACCGACTCCAGCTCCTCGCGCGAGGCCTCGAGGATCGCGTCCGGGGATCCGAAGTGGGCCAGCAGCGCCCGCTTGCGCGCCGGACCGACGCCCGGCAGATCGTCGAGCACCGAGGCGGTCATCGCCCGGTCCCGGCGGATCCGGTGGTGGGTGATCGCGAACCGGTGCGCCTCGTCGCGCACGCGCTGCAGCAACTGCAGCTCGGGGGTGTCGTGCTCGAGCACCAGCGGGGCCGGCCGGCCGGGGATGAACACCTCCTCGATCCGCTTGGCCAGCGAGATCACCACCACGCCGCGGTCGCGAAAGCCGTGCAGCGCGCGCAGCCCGGCCGCCAGCTGGCCCTTGCCGCCGTCGATCACGATCAGGTTGGGCAGCGTCGCGAAGCTGGGGTCGTAGTCCTTGTCGTGCGGGGAGACGTCGCGCTGCTGCTCCCAGCGGTTGATCCGCCGCCCGAGCACCTCCTCCATCGCGGCGAAGTCGTCGGGACCGTAGTCGGTCCGGCCTGCGCCGTCCCGGGCCCCGTCGCGCCCGCCCACGGCGTCGCCGACCGTGAACACGCGGAAGCGGCGGTAGTCGGACTTCTTCGGCGCTCCCCCCTCGAACACCACCATCGAGGCGACGGTGTTGGTACCCATCAGCGTCGAGATGTCGAAGCACTCGATCCGCAACGGGATCGTGTCGAGCCCGAGCGCCTGCTGCAGGCCGTCGAGCGCCTCGACGCGCTGCTGGCGCCGTCGTTCGGAGCGCAGCTTCTCCTGGTCGATCGCGAGCCTGGCGTTGCGCTCGGCCAGCTCGAGGATCCGGCGCTTGTCTCCCCGCTCGGCCGCGCGGATCTCGACGGTCACGCCGCGCCGGGCCGACAGCGCCTGGGCGAGCGCCGGCAGCGAGGGCGACTCCCCGAGCTCGCGCTGGACGACGACGAGCGGCGGAACCGACATCGCGCTGGCGTAGTACTGCAGGATGAACGCCTCGGCGACGTCGGCGATCTCGGCGCCGGCGGCGTTGTCGAGGTAGAAGCTCTGGCGGTCCGACAGCACTCCGTCGCGGATCTGGAAGACCTGGGCGTTGGCCTCCGATTCGGCGACGGCGACCGCGATCGCGTCGAGCGACCCGTCGCCCTCGTGGGCGACCCGCTGGCGCTCCAGCAGCGAGCGCACCGCCCGCAGCCGGTTGCGCTCCCGGGCGGCGTCCTCGAAGCGCTGCTCGGCCGCCGCCAGGCGCATCTCGTACTCGAGGCTGCGCTCGATCTCCTTGTAGCGCCCCGACAGGAAGGCGATCACGCCGTCGATCGCCTTGCGGTAGCCCTCGCGGTCGACGTAGCCGACGCACGGCGCCTCGCAGCGCTTGATGTAGAAGTCCAGGCACGGGGAGCCGCTGCGCCGCCCGGGCTCGGGGCCGTCGCAGGAGCGGAACATGAACACCTTGCCGAGCACCTCCAGCGTCGAGCGCACCCGCTTGGCGTTGCTGTAGGGCCCGAAGTAGGCGCGGTCGCGGCGGTGGCGCTCGCGGGTGAAGTAGACGCGGGGAAAGTCCTCGTCGAGCGAGATCGCGATGTACGGATAGGACTTGTCGTCGCGCAGGCGGATGTTGAAACGCGGCTTGTACTGCTTGATGAAGTTCTGCTCCACCAGCAGCGCCTCGGACTCGGTCTTGACGACCAGCGCCTCGATCTGCTCGATCATCGGCAGCAGATCGCGGCCTGCCCGCGTGCTCGGATTGGAGAAGTGCGACGCGACGCGCTTCCTGATCGACTTCGCCTTGCCGACGTAGATGACCTTGCCGCGCTGGTCTCGGAACAGGTAGACGCCGGGCTCGTCGGGAAGCTCGCGGCGCCGGTCGGCGGCGACAATCGACATCGGCTTCGAGGATAGGAGCCCGGCGGGGCCGGTGGACCGGCGTCAGTCCGCCGCGAACGACAGCAGCACGCCGGCCAGGCCAGCGACCAGCGCCACCAGCGCGAACGTCTCCCCCGGGCCGGCGCTCGGCTGGTCGGTGGCGTACGCCGGGGGGATCGAGTTGGAGTCGAACACCGTCGCGCCGTTGGTCGGCGGCATCTTGATCGCGTGGACGGTGAAGGCCAGCGCGACGGCGAGGCCGACGAGCAGCGCGATCCGCGCCGACCGCCCGCCGCGCAGCGCGACGAGCAGCAGGCCCAGCGCGAGCAGCGCGAGGAGCACGTCGGCGGTGGAGTACACCTGCCAGGCATCGGGGTTCCGGGGCACGCCCTGGAGGATCGCGGTGGCGCCGTACTGGGCGCGCAGCGAGGCCGACAGCTGGTGGCTCCAGGTCAGAAACAGCGAGCCCCCGAGGATCGGCGCGGCAACCAGCATCAGCCAGTCGGCGACCATCTCTCGGGCGGCCTTGCTCACGGCGGCGGCAGTCTACGCACCGGTTCCATGTTCGACATCATCCCGGGGCCGGTCGCGTCCCCGTAAGGTATGTGTGCGATGCACGCCGAGGGCCTCCGGACCGCCTACCGCACGTGCCCGCTGTGCGAGGCGACGTGTGGGCTGGAGCTGACGCTCGACGGCGAGCGGGTCGTCGGCATCCGCGGTGACGACGCCGACGTCTTCAGCCACGGCTTCGTCTGCCCCAAGGGCGCAGCGCTCAAGCCGTTCCACGACGACCCCGACCGGGTCCGCACGCCACTCATCCGCGACGGCGGATCGCTGCGCGAGGCGAGCTGGGACGAGGCGTTCGCGCTGATCGACGCGCGGCTCCCGCCGATCCTCGCCGCCGACCGCAACGCGGTCGCCGTCTACCTCGGCAACCCCAACGCGCACAACCTCGCGGCGATGCTGTACGCCCGCCCGCTGCTGCGGGCGCTGTCGTCGCGCAACGTGTTCTCGGCCAGCAGCGTCGATCAGTTCCCCAAGCAGATGGCGAGCGCGCTGATGTTCGGCACCGGGACGACCGTCGCCGTGCCCGACGTCGACCGCACCGATCATCTGGTGATCCTCGGGGCCAACCCGCTGGCCTCCAACGGCAGCCTGATGACCGCGCCGGACATGCGCGGGCGGCTGCGCGCGCTGCGCGCCCGCGGAGGCCGCCTGGTGGTGATCGACCCGCGGCGAACGCGGACCGCCGAGGTCGCCGACGAGCACCACTTCATCCGCCCCGGCACCGACGCCCAGCTGCTGTTCGCCCTGGTCAACGTGCTGTTCGCCGAAGGACTGGCGCGGCCCGAGCCGCGGATCGCGGCGCTGTGCGAGGGTCCCGACGAGCTGCGCGCGCTGGCGCAACCGTTCGCCCCGGAAGCCGTCGCACCGGTGTGCGGGATCGAGGCCGGCGAGATCCGCCGCCTCGCGCGCGAGCTCGCCGCCGCGCCCCGGGCGGCGGTGTACGGGCGGATCGGGACCTGCACGCAGGAGTTCGGCACGCTGGCCAGCTGGCTGGTCGACGTCGTCAACCTGCTGACCGGCAACCTCGACCGCGAGGGCGGCGCGATGTTCCCGCTCGGCGCCGCCGGCCACGGCAACGCCTCGGGCGAACCGGGACGGGGGCGCGGAGTGCGCTTCGGTCGGTTCACCAGTCGCGTGCGCGGACTGGGCGAGCTGTTCGGCGAGCTGCCCACCGTCTGCCTGGCCGAGGAGATCGACACGCCCGGGGACGGACGGGTGCGGGCGCTGATCACGCTCGCCGGCAACCCGGTGCTCTCCACCCCCAACAGCGACCGGCTCGACGCCGCGCTGGAGTCGCTGGACTTCATGGTCAGCCTCGACGTGTACGTCAACGAGACGACCCGCCACGCCGACGTGATCCTGCCGGCGCCGTCGCCGCTGCGGCGCGGTCACTACGACCTCGCGCTCTACCAGTTCGCGGTGCGCAACGTGGCCCACTACTCGCCGCCGGTCCTGCCCCCCGAGCCCGACCTGCCCGACGAATGGGTGACGCTGCTGCGGCTGACCGGCGTCGCCGCCGGACTCGGTCCCGACGCCGACATCGATGCGCTCGACACCGCCGTCGCCCAGGCGCTGATCGCGCGGGAGATCGCCACGCCGCGGTCGCCGGTGGCCGGCCGCAGCGCGGAGGATGTGCTGGCGGCGTTGGCGCCGCGGGTCGGGCCCGAGCGGCTGCTCGACGTGCTGCTGCGCTGTGGGCCCTACGGCGACGGCTTCGGCTCGCGCTCCGGCTCCGGCTCGCGCTCCGGCTCCGGCTCGCGCTCCGGCTCCGGCTCGCGCTCCGGCTCCGGCTCGCGCTCCGGCTCCGGCTCCGGCTCC